>CAYWON010000009.1:0-74824 GCA_964459885.1 uncultured Archangium sp. | reverse complement strand
GTCGAGCACGGCAAAGCCCATCGCCCCGGCTCACCTCAAGGCTGTGCTTCTTCAACCGCAGGCGCCGGCTCCGGCGGAGTCGTCACCACCGGCACCGGCTGCTTCTTCACGAACGCGAAGAACGCCGCGTTGAACTTCTCGCTGCAGTCCAACTGCACGGTGTGACCGCAGTCTTCGAGCGCGACCAGCTCGCTGCCCGAAATCTTCTCGTGGCCGTACACCATGATGTCCTTCGTGAACCCGCCGTGCATGAACCCGTTGGGGATCAACCGGTCGGCCGTGCCGTAGATGATGACGGTCGGCGCCGAAATCTTCCCGAGGTTCTCGCGCACGAAGTCGTCCTGCGTCAGCCCCTCGACCGTGCGCACCTGCGCGTAGGCGTATGCGTCAAACTCAGCGCTCTTCGCCAAGCGCACGCGCTCTTCGATGAGCCACTCGTGCGCGGGCTGCCAGTGCCGGAAGTTCTGCAAGCGAATCGCGCCCCAGATGGCCTCTTCATCGGCGTCCTTGATGAGCACGCGGCCGTACACGTTCTTGAACCACTTCTTCTCGCGGCCGCTGAAGTACTCGAAGCCGGCAGGGCTCACGAGCACCAGCGCCGCGACGCGCGCCGGGTAACGAATGGCCGTCGACAGCGCGGTCTGTCCGCCCATCGAGTGACCGACGACGATGGCCTTCTCGATGCCCAGCAGCCCCAGCAGCTCGTCGACGTTCTCGGCGAACGACTCGGTCGAGTAGGGGAAGCCCGCGGGCTTCTCTGACTTGCCGAAGCCGAGCTGATCAATCGCGATGACGCGGAAACCCTGCGCCGCGGTCTCGTCCAACTGCGAGCGCCAGAACTTGAGGTAGCTGCCGAGGCCGTGGAGGAACAGCACGGTCTGCGCGCCCTCGGGGTTCAGCTCGACGTACGAGAGCTTCGGCGGGTGGCTCAGCTTGTGCCGCGCCATCGCGCCGGGCAGCTCCACCGTCTTGAGCGGCCACGCGTTGCCGGTCGGGCCGACGTAGGGCACCTCGGCGAAGTCGAGCTTCGGCTCGCCGTCGTAGCGCTTCACGCAGCCCGTCACGACCAGCGCCATCAACACCAGAATCGATGCGCGCATCATCAGAACCCGTACCAGGTGAAGGTGGTGAACATCGCCCAGGGGCTCTGCGGCACGCGCGCCTGGTTGTTGTAGAAATCGCCCTTGAAGAGGTACGCGCCGTGGAGGCCGACCGTCATCAGGTAGCGAATCGTCCACTTGATCTCCGCGTTGATCTCCGCGCCGATGAACGTGCCGCGGCCCGTGCCGCCGAGCGGGTCTGCGGGCACCGAGTTGCTCCACGCCGCCGCGCCACCCAGCTTGACCCACAGCGTCTGCGGAATGAGGTCGTAGCCCGCCGACACGATGCCGGTGCTGACGCCGTAGCCCTGGTTCGAGATGTCGGTGACCGCGCCGGTGTAGTTGTTCACCGTCTGCGAGAACGGGAAGAGCAAGAGCGTCTTGTGGTTGAACCAGACGGCGCCGGGCAACCCATACGTGTTCATGGTGAACACGCCCGAGTACTGACCGTCGGCCGGGTTGCCGTCGCCTGACGTGAACATGCCTTCCAGCGAGATGACGTCGTTCGTCGAGCGCCCGTAGTTCCACAGCAGCTCGAGGTTGGCGCCCACGCCGGCGATGTCGATGGCGCGCGGGTTGACGGTGTTCTCGCGCGTCGACTCGTAGCGGCCGAAGTTCGACATCACGAAGCCTGACGCCGCGAACGGCCCGTGGTGGAAGTTCAGGTTGTGGTTGAAGTTGACGCCGAACCAGCTGACGTACCCGTTGGGCGCGTCGATGGCGAAGCGCGGCGCGCCGGTGAAGCCCGCGAGGCCGGGGCTGCCGGGGCCGTTGAACACCAGGCCCTCAAACGCGAACGCCTGCCCGCGCGTCGAGTCGCGCAGGTGCCACGCCGACACGCCGATGTTGGTGCCGGGCATCGGCGAGATTGAGTAGTCGAGCGTGCCCAGCAGCGTGAAGAAGAGCGCCGGGTTGTTCTGCAAGACGCGCTCGGGCTGCGACGCCGCGATGGGCAACAGCGACGCCTTGAACTTGTGGATGCCCAGCTGCCCGTAGACCGAGATGCCGGTGGCGTCGGTGCCGAGGTAGCTGAGCTTGTAGCCCTGCTTGATGACGTCGAAGAGCGAGTGGGTCGCCGGGTCGAGGATCGAGTCGTAGACGGTCTGCGTACCGATGACGATGGCGAGCGGCTTCTGCTTCTTGAACGGGTAGAGCGCGACGTTGATGTTCTTGGTCTGCAGGTTGACCTGGTCGGCGTTGAAGCCGCCGCCCTGGTTCTGCTGCGCGGCGTTGGCCGCGAGGCCCCACATGAAGTCGATCTCCACCTGCAGGCGCAGCGTGGCGAAGCCGTCGAAGAAGAACGGCGTGTACTCGATGACCGGAATCCACCGCTGGTCGACGTAGAACGCCGGGTTGGTGCCGGTCAGCGCCATCGAGCCCGTCGGCGAGCCGATGGGGCCGAGTGACACACCACGCAGGCCCGCCGGGTCACCGATGACGTTGGTGACCGTCGAGCGCACGAAGAAATACGAGATGAAGCGGAAGTCTGAGAGCGGGCCGTCGTTTTCACGGCTCCGCTCGTCGCGCCACTCGGGCAGCGGATCAAACGGGGCGGTGGGCCCCGCGGCGAGCGCTGACGCGGCGGTCAGCGCAACGAGCAACCAGAGTGCGCGCATGGGTCAGGTCACTTACGGAATGCGGTAGACCTGCTTCGCGTCGCCCACGAAGGCGTACGGGCCGGCCATCGACGGCAGCATCACCGTCGCCGCGCCCACCGCGCCGTCCGCGCAGCGGTGACCCGTCGCCGAGAAGAACAGCTCCATCGTGAAGACCTTGCCGTCGGCCGAGATGCTGGCGCGGCCTTCCTGCTTGAAGCCGTTGTACGTGGCCGTGATGTCGAAGCACTCGCCGTTGTTGCTGATGTTCTCGATGAGCACCGACATCGACGTGAAGCTGGCCGTGCCCGACTGCGTGGCGCGGTCGCACATGCCCACCGCGCCGCCGTCAGCGTTGGCGTTGAGCGTGCCGAGGTTGCTGGTGACGTTGAACTGACCGGCCAGCGTGGCGATGGCGACCTTCTGGTAGCACTGCGTGCTCGAGCCGAAGTTGATGTTCTCGCTGAAGCCGTTCGGGTGCGTGGGGATGTCGGCGCCTTCCATCGTCATCGTCTTGCCCTCGAGGTGCGCGAGGATGAGCGTCGACGTCGAGAAGTCGTTGCCGCTGCCGCCGCCGGTGCTGCCGGAGCCGCCGCCCGTGGCCGTACCGCCGCCGGTGCCGCCGTCAGGCGTCATGGTGCTGCCACACGCCGCGAGGGCGCCAACCGCGACGACTGCACACAACAAGAGGATCTGCTTCATGGATCTGCTCGCTTTCGGGTGATGCGTTGGTGAGGGGTGAATCAATGCGCCACTGCGTCTGCTGAAGGTCTGGCTTTGACTTCTGCGGGGCCGAGCGCGACCAGGCCCGCGAGGCCGAGCACGCTGATGGCCACCACGATGCCGATGCTGGTGCCCATGCCGATGCCGCCCTTCTCGTGCATCGCCGCGATGAGCATCGGCACGAACGCGGCCGGCACGGCGCCCACGTGGTAGACGATGCCGACGGCCTTCGCGCGCAGGTGATCAGGGAAGAGCGACGTCAGCAGCAGCGGCGTCGTGCCCGAGTAGCCGGCGCCAAAGAGCCCGCCGAGGAACGCGCCGACCGCGAGCAGCTCCGGCGACGCGCCCACGTACAGCGGCACGCACACGGCCATGGCCAGCGTCGGCACGAGAATGGCCGGCGCCACGCCGCGCTTCATGGCGATGAAGCCGCACGCCACCGCGCCCGCCATCATCCCCACGTTGAAGAGCGCGGTGTGGAACGCGATGCCCTTGATGTCGTGGCCGAAGCCCGTGAGCAGCTGCGGGTAGTTGCCGATGAGGCCGTAGTAGGCGGCCAGGCCCGCGGCCATCGCCGCCGAGCCCCACACGATGCGCGACATGACGCCGGGCGTGCGCACGATGGCCATGAACGAGGTGTCGAGCTTCGTGTCGGCGGCCTGCTTCGCGATGTGCGGCGGCTCTTTCACGAAGAACATCAGCGGGAAGATGAGGACCGCCGGCGCCGCCGCGACGAGGAACAGCCCGCGCCAGCCCCAGACAGGCACGACGTACGCCGCCGCGATGGCCGCGAGGAAATAGCCGACCGCCCAGCTGCCCTGCAGCACGCCCGACGCGATGCCGCGGCTGCGCGCGGGCCACTGCTCCATCGCCAGCGTGGCGCCGGCGGTCCACTCGGCGCCCATGCCGAAGCCGAAGAGCGTGCGGAGGATGAGGATGGTCTCGAACGAGTGCGCGAACGCGATGGACGCGTCGCAGACCGCGAACCAGACGATGCTGATCAGTAGAGGCAGTCGTCGGCCCCAGCGGTCAGCGGCCCAGCCCGCCACCATGCCGCCGATGAGGCGCAGCAAGAGCGTGAGGGCGATGGACAGCGTCGCGTAGGTCGACGAGACGTTGAACTCGCTCTTGATCTGCCCCATCACGAGGATGAAGACGGTGAAGTCGAAGGCGTCGAGGACCCAGCCGAACCACGCGGCGGCGAACGCGAGCCAGTGGTCCTTCGTGGGTTCCTTCCACCACGGGCCGAGGGCGGGTGGGGTCGCGAGCGTCGTCATGGGTTCCACCTCAGGAATGCGGACGCCATCGAGACGCCACCGCCAGAGGCACAGAGCGCGATGACGTCACCGCGCTCGAGAAGCCCGCGCTCGACCGCGTCGTCGAGCGTCATGGGGATGCACGCGTTGCCGGTGTAGCCCCACTTGTCGCCGATGTACGGCGCGCGCTCGCGCGGCAGCTCGAGCCCGTCCATCACCGCTTCGATGGCGCGCAGGTTGAGCTGCGTGAAGAAGAAGGCCTTCACGTCGCGCAGCGGCACGCCGCAGCGGTCTGACGTCGACGCCAGCAGCCGCGGCCAGTGCTCGGTGTTGTACGTCTTGGGGAACTTGCGCACGAACTTCACGAAGCCGCGCGCGTCGGGCTTCGTCGCGCCGCCCGCGTAGACGCCGAGCGCGTCCCACATGCTGCTGTCGCTCCACAGCGTCGAAGCCAGGAAGCCCGGCGTCTCGCTCGCCGACAGCACCACCGCGCCCGCGCCGTCGGCGAAGAGCGTGGCGGTGTGCTTGTCGGTCCAGTCGAGGAACCGGCTCATGCCGTAGGCGCCGACGACGAGCACGTGGCGCTTCGTCTCGTCAGCGCGGATCAGCTTCGCCGCGGTGTCGAGCGCGACGACCCAGCCCGAGCACGCGGCGTTGACGTCGAAGGCCGGCGTGTGGCGCGCGCCCAGCTTGTTGAGCAAGACAGCCGCGGTCGACGGAGACGGTTGATCACCGGTGTCGGTGGAAACGATGACGAGGTCGAGCTCGTCGACGGTCAGGTTGGCGCGCTCGAGGGCCTGTTTGGCGGCCGCAGCGGCGAGGTCGCTCGTCGTCTGCTCCGGCGTCATGTGGAAGCGCTGCTTGATGCCGACGTTCGCCTCGATCCACTCCGAGACGCCTTCACCGAAGCGCGCGTCCATCTGCGCGTTGGTGACCAACACCGGAGCCACGCCGCGGCCGGTGCCGGTGATGCGCGCGTGGCGTCTCATGGCTTCGCCCCGAGGCGCTCGGCCGACAGCAGCCCGTGCTGAATGAAGTGCACCACCTCGTCGGTGACGCGCTCGAGCTGCGCGGGGTCGTCCCACACCACGAAGCGCATGCCGATGAAGTCGGCGATGCCCATGAGCGCGTAGGCGATGACCTCGGGGTCGAAGCGGCCGATGTCCTTCACTTCCATCGCGCGCGTCAGGCCGCGGGCGTAGGCCGTGGCCAGGCGGCGGTAGTACCGGAGGTACACCTCTTCATCGACGAACTCGGCCTGGCGGACGATGCGGTAGAGGTTGCGGTGCTTGCCCGCGAACTCGAAGAAGGCGCGGAAGCCGGCGCGTTCCTTCTCGAGGCGCGTCGTCTTGCCTTCCACCGCCGCGTGCAGCTTCTCGCGCAGCCGCTCGCCGAGCTCGTCGACCAGCTCGATGAAGATGGCCTGCTTGTGCGGGAAGTAGACGTAGAACGTCCCCAGCGCGACGCCGGCCCGCCGGGTGATCTCCGAGATGCTCGAGTGCTCGAAGCCGCGCTCGCCGAACACCAGCTCCGCAGCTTCAAGCAGCTCCAGCCGCGTGCGCTGCCCACGCACCGTCAGCTTCTTCTTGGCCTGAGTTGAAAGCTGACTCATGTTTCACATCACGGAACCTGAAGTTGAATATGACGTCAAGTTCACTTTTGTTCCTGAATGGTTCCAAGGTGTTGTCATGAGGGTTGCATGTCTCAGGTTTGACTACCGGGTCTTGGAGATTCCGTACTGCGCAGTATGGAGCCCGCTTCCCCGCGGTCTGAGAGGTGCTCCATGCGGAAGCTGCTGCTGACGTGCGTGCTGGCTGGTGCGGTGGGGTGTGGGCCTGGCGGTGACGACGAGTTCGCGGTGGGTCAGAGCGAAGGCGCGCTGCAGTACCTCGAGGTGACGGGCTTCGGGTCGAACCCTGGCGGGCTGCGCATGTACGCGACGCTGCCGTCGACGCCGTCGGCGCGGCCGGGCCTCGTGGTGGCGCTGCATGGCTGCACGCAGACCGCGGCGGAGTACCGCAAAGCCGGCTGGGACACGTTCGCCGAGCGCTATGGGTTCTACGTGCTGTACCCGGAGGTCACGAGCGGCCTGAAGTGCTTCGGTTGGTACGAAGCGGCGCAGACGCGGCGGGGTTCGGGGCAGGCGGCGTCCATCGCGCAGGCGGTCGAGACGATGAAGCAGCGCTACGGCGTCGACGCGTCGCGGGTGTTCATCACGGGGCTGTCGGCGGGCGGCGGCATGACGGCGTCGATGTTGGCCGCGTACCCCGACGTGTTCGCGGCCGGCGCGCCGATGGCGGGTCTGCCTGCGGGCTGTGCGAGCACCATCGGCGGCTCGTCGTCGTGTCAGCAGGGCACCGAGAAGTCGGCGGCGCAGTGGGCCGCGTTGGTTCGCTCGGCGGCGCCGACGGGCACGACGTCGTGGCCGCGCGTCAGCATCTGGAATGGTGACGCTGACTACACGGTGAACGTGAAGAACCTGAACGAGCTGATGGAGCAGTGGACGGAAGTGCGCGGCGTGGATCAATCGGTCGACGCCACGTCGACGGTGGGCCGCGCGACGCGCCGCGAGTACCGCGACGGCACGGGGCGCACGGTGGTGGAGACGTTCACGGTGTCGTCGATGGGTCACGGCACGGCCGTCGCGCCGAGCCAGGGCTGCGGCAGCATCGGCGGGTTCGTGCTCGACGTCGGGCTGTGCTCGACGGAGTACAGCGTGAAGTTCTTCGGGCTCGATGACGCAGCGCCGGTGGTCGATGCGGGCACGCCGGTCGTCGACGCGGGCGCGCCGGTGATCGACGCGGGTACGCCGGTGGTCGACGCGGGGACGCCGGTCGTCGACGCGGGCACGCCGGTGGTCGATGCGGGTACGCCGGTTGTCGACGCGGGTACGCCGAGCATGTGCGTGGAGTTCGAGGACACCGACTACAACCAGGTGGTCGCTGGTCGCGGCGTGCGCTGCGGTTCGTTCAACAGCTACGTCTGCGCGAACGGCTCCGGCGAGCAGCTGGGCTTGTGGAACACGTTCTACCGGAGCTGGGTGAAGTCGCTCGACGGCTCGTACTGGTCGGCCGGCCGCTGTCCTTGAGGGAAGCGGGCGTGGAGGGCTCGGTCTGCGCTCGTTTCGCGCCGGCCCCGCCGCACGCCACGCAGTGACCCACGTCGGTTTCCGCAAATTGGTTGTTCCATGACCAATTTGCGGAAACCCGAGCTGAAACCACGTCGTCGCGAGGTCGCGGAGCACGTCGGCGACGAGCGTTCGCGCCCGCAAAGACGAATGACCGCCCCCTTCAAGGCCAGAAACGCAGAACGCCCAGCGCAACGAAGCGCCAGGCGTCCTCACTTCACCCACTGAGCTCGCGACTCAGCGCTGCGAGAGCGTGCGACCCAGCTCCTGGAGCTGCGCGCGGATGGAGCCGTCGTACTGGTGGCTGCCGACGTTCGCGACCACGCCGCCGATGAGCGACGGGTCAACCGACGTCTCGAGCACCACCGAGCGCTGCGTGAGCGCCTCGAGCTGCGCCTTGAGCGCGGCGACCTGCGCGTCACCCAGCTTCGCCGCCGACGTCACGCGACCGCGCACGCGACCCATGCGGCTGTCGACCATGTCGCGGTACTGACGCGCGATGAACGGCAGCGCGCCGAAGCGGTTGCGGTCCGTCAGCAGGCGCATCACGTTGGCCAGCACCGGCTGCAGGCCCGGCGTGTTGGTCACGATGGCCTCGACCAGGTTCATGCGCTGCGTCTTGGTCAGCGTCGGGCTGGCGATGGTCTCGAACAGCTCCTTGTGGCCGTCGAAGAAGG
Source organism: uncultured Archangium sp. (assembly GCA_964459885.1). Taxonomy (GTDB): domain Bacteria; phylum Myxococcota; class Myxococcia; order Myxococcales; family Myxococcaceae; genus Archangium_A. Next base: position 66,346 of record CAYWON010000009.1, on the reverse strand, counting down.
CGATGAGCGATTCCAGCTGCTCGAGCACCTGATCCGCGTTGGCACCAGCGGCTTCGAGGAGGGCACGGGCATAGCGACGGGCGACGGGAACGTTCGACATGGCGGCGTGCGCCTAGCACCGGGTTCCGCCCGATTCCAGCGATCAACGGAACCGCCGGCCCACCCGGCGCGTCAGCCTTTGTCCCCGCTCCGAAAAGGAAGCCTCATGACCGCGCTCCTCCCGTTGCTGCTCGCCGCGTGGCCCACGGTGCAGCTCGAAGGCTTCCCCCACGTGCAGCAAAAGCCCGATTTCTGCGGCGAGGCCGACGTCGAGATGGCCCTGCGCCGCCTCGGTCGCGCCGTCACGCAAGACGACGTCTTCAACGTGAGCGGTCTCGACCCGTTGAAGGGCCGTGGCGTTCACGCCGACGAGCTCGCCGCGGCGATGCGTGCCCTGGGCGTGGAGCCGGGCCAGGTCTGGTACCGCGCCGACCCGAAGCAGGGCGACCGCGCTCGAGACGCGCAGTGGGAAGCGCTGCATCGCGACCTGGTCGCCGGCCAGCCCAGCATCGTGTGCATGCACTACGACGCGTCGCCCAACACCACCGAGCACTTCCGCCTCGTCACTGGCTACGACGCGCGCACCGACGAGGTCGTCTACGAAGAGCCCGCCGACGGCACGCAGCAGCGCATGAAGCGTCGCGAGTTCCTCTCGCTGATGACGTTCAAGCCCGCGAAGGACCGCTGGACCTTCATTCGCCTGCGCGTCGAGCCGAAGGGCGCCGCGCCGACGGTGCCCACCCACACCTCGCCGACGCCAGCGGAGCTCGTGCAGCACGTGATGACGTTGAAAGAGACGATGCCTGCCGGCTTCACGCTGGTCTGGGAAAAGCCCTTCCTCGTCATCGGCAACGAAGCGCCGGAGCGCGTGAGGTCGCGCGGCAAGGACGTCGTGCGGTGGACGAGAGATCTGCTGCTGAAGGACTTCTTCCCGCGCGCGCCACAGCACCTCGAAGAGGTGTGGGTGTTCAAAGACGCGCAGACCTACGTGCAGTACGCGCGCGCGTTGTTCCGCACCGAGCCCTCGACGCCGTACGGCTTCTACCTGTCGTCACGCAACGCGATGGTGATGAACATCAAGCCCGGCTACGGCACGTTGACGCACGAGCTGGTGCACCCGTTCATGCACGAGAACTGGCCCGACGGGCCGGCGTGGCTCAACGAGGGGCTGGGCTCGCTCTTCGAGCAACCGGCCGAGCGTGACGGGCACTTCATCGGCAACGTGAACTGGCGGTTGCCGTCGGTGCAGGCGGCCATTCGCGACAAGTCGGTGCCGCGCATCTCGACGCTCATCGGCACCACGGAAGACGAGTTCTACGACGACGACACCGGCGTCCACTACGCGATGGCGCGCTACCTCTGTTACTGGCTGCAGGAGCGCGGGGTGCTCGTGCGCTTCGTGCAGCTGGCGCAACGAAAGAAGGACGCCACCGCCGCGCTCGAAGAGGTGCTGGGCGCGCCCGTCGACGACTTCCAACGCGAGTGGGAGGACTTCGTGATGGGGTTGAAACGGCGGCGCTCCTGACGCAGTAGTGCGGCTTCATGCGTTCGAAGCTGCTGTTGCTGTGGCTGGGTGTCGCTGCGTGCGGTGCCATGGAAGTGACCCCTGACGCGGGCGAGCCCGTGGTTGATGCCGGCGAGGTCGACGCAGGAGAGGTCGATGCAGGTGTTCCCGACGCTGGCGTCGCAGATGCCGGAGTTCCCGACGCTGGCGTGATGTGCGCCGACACGTGGGCCAACTTCGGCCAGGCGTTCTTCGCGCAGCGCTGCAGCGGGTGCCACGCGTTCAGCCACGCGAGCGTGCGCGCGCAACAGAGTGAGATCTACAGCCGCATCGAGAGCCGCGACATGCCGCGCGGCTTCACGCTGCCAACCGCCACGCGCACGCGCGTGTTGGAGTGGCTCGACTGCGGCGCCAACTGAACACCGGCCCTTGCCGAATGAACGAATGAATGAATGAATGAATGAATGGAGCGAATTGTTGAAGTCCTGAAAAATCATGAGCTTGGCCTCTTCAGGGTCGAGCTTGAGGGGCTTCTCGAGCCGGAGTGGCGTGGACAGCGACTGCTGCGCGCGCTGCGGAAACTGGAGCAGGACGGGCGGGTTCGCTTCGAAGGCAACACGAAGGCGCGGCGGTACTTCGCGGCGCAAGTCGTGGCACGCGCGCTGCCGACGTCTTCGGAGGCCGACGCGGTGCTGGCGTCGCTCCGTCGGCCGCTGCACGAACGTGCACCGGTGTCCTACCGACGCGAGTTCCTCGACGCGTACGTGCCGGGCAAGACGTTCTACCTGCCTGCCGAGACTCGCACCCGCCTCGCAGCGCTCGGCCGCACTCCGGAAGACGCAGCGCCCGCGGGGACCTATGCGCGCAAGGTGCTCGAGCGATTCCTGCTCGATCTCTCGTGGAGCTCCGCGGCGCTCGAAGGCAACACGTACTCACTGCTCGACACCGAGCGACTCTTTCAACAGGGCCGCGAGGCGGCTGGAAAGACGCCGACCGAGACGCAGATGCTGCTGAACCACAAGGCGGCCATCGAGTACCTCGTGGATGGCCCCGCATCGCTCGACGAGCGCATGGTGAAGTCGCTCCACGCGCTGTTGATGGAGAACCTGCTGAGCAGCCCGCTCGACGAAGGGCGCCTACGCGCGTCGCCGGTGCAGATCGGTCAGAGCGTCTACTTGCCGCTGGCGAACCCGCCGCTGCTGGCCGAGTGCTTTGCGCAGCTGCTCGCCACGGCGCGCGCCATCGAAGACGCGTTCGAGTGCGCGTTCTTCCTGCTCGTGCAGTTGCCGTACTTGCAGCCGTTCCTCGACGGCAACAAGCGCACCGCCCGCCTGGCAGCCAACATTCCCTTCGTGCTGCGCAACCTCGTGCCGCTGTCGTTCATCGACGTGCCGCGCGACGTCTTCTCGAGCTCGATGCTGGCCGTCTACGAGCTGAACCGCATCGAGCCGCTGCGGGATGTGTTCACCTGGGCGTACGAGCGCTCCACGCAGCGCCTCGGGCAGGTGCGCACCGCGCTCGGCGAGCCAGACGTGTTCCGCATGAAGCATCGCGAGGCGCTGCGCGCGGTGGTGCGCGCGCTGGTGCAGGGTCTCGTCGCTCCGACGCGGCGGCGTGGCTTCATCGAAGACTTCGCCGCACGACAGGTCGCCGCTGAGGACCGTGAGCGCTTCGCGTTGACCGCAGAGCGAGAGCTGCTTGCGCTCTCCGAAGCCACGTTCGCACGCTACGGCCTGCGCCCGGCTGAGTACGAAGCGTGGGCCGCGGTGCACGGCAGCGCGTGAGCTGACCTGGTCAGTCGACGTGCGGCACGCAGGCACGAGCCTCAGGGTGGGCAGGCGGTGATCGACGAAATCCACGCGTCGATGAGCGCCGCGCCTTGCGTGTCGACGAGCGCGCTCCCGACCGGTGGCATGCGCGCGGCGTCGAGCGCGTGAACGCGGCGCGACACAATGCTGGTGGCCGGTGAGCCCGGCGCAATGAGCCGCGCGTTCATGATGCCCAGCGCGCCGTTCTGCGGCATCGCGTCGCACGCGTTGGTGTCGGCGAACGGCAGCTCGTAGCGCCAGTCGGCCGGGCCCTGACCCATGCCCTGCTGGTGACACCCGGCGCAGTTGCTGTGCAGCCACGCCCGCGCGCGAGACTCGAGCGGCTCGGTGCCGAACGGCTCGGGGAAGCGCACCGGGTTTGCCGGAAGCGCCGCCGAGAACCAGCCGATGGCTTCCATCGTCGCGAGTTGGTTCGCCGTGCGGCCGGTCGCCGCGTACGTCTGCGTGCGGTTCAGCTGGCCCAGCTCAAGGCCCAGCGAACGCCCCGCGACCGCGGTGTGGCACTGCAGGCACTGCCAGCGGCTCGGGTAGAACCACGTCTGCGTGCCCACCGTCTTCGACTTGCTGCCGCTCAGCAGCGTCGCGTCGGTCTCGGCGTCGTTCCACTCGTACGAGTAGCCCGCCCAATCTCCGTTCATGTGGCGCATGAAGAGCCGCGTCTCGATGCGCTTGCCGCCGAGCGTGAAGGTCTTCGCCAGGACGGTGCCGTTCGGAAACTCGAAGTCGCCCGACGCGGTGACGGTGACGGTGGTGCCATCGGGGATGGCGACGAAGCGCTCCTTGCCGGCGCCGTCGCTCCAGAACGGCACGTTGATGGAATACGGAATGAGCGCGGGCAGCGTGACCTTCGGGTCGGTGGGGTCGAAGCAGCCGGTCTGCGAGAGCAACCGCGGGAACGTGTCGACGGGCGGCGTGCCGCTCGAGACGAGCTGGAGGATCTGCCCGTTGGCGATGTTGAGCGCGTAGATCTCGCCGTTCAGCAGCTGACCGAACGACGCCAGCGACACGTTGGTGTCCAGCAGCTGCCCCAGCATCGAGCCGCCTTGCCCGTCGGGCTCGACGGAGAAGATTCGCCCCGAGCCGTAGTCTCCGAAGATGAACTTGCCCACGAGCGAAGGCACCGCGGTGCCGCGGTAGACGTAGCCGCCAGTGATGGAGTTGCCGAGGCTGCGCCCGTACTCGACGACGGGGTCGATGAGCCCGGCCGTCTGGCAGTTGCTGCCGCTGCGACAGTGCGCGCCTTCGCGAATCTTCCAGCCGTAGTTGCCGCCGCGCACCACGCGGTCGACCTCTTCGTACGCACCCTGGCCCACGTCGGCGACCCAGAGCTCGCCGGAGACCGAATCGAAGCTCCACCGCCACGGGTTGCGCAGACCGATGGCGTAGATTTCAGCGCAGCGCGTACCGGCGTCGGGCGCGGCCGTGTTGTCGCTGGTGCGGTTGCACGGCACGTCGCTCGCGAACGGGTTGTCGGCGGGAATCGAGAAGCGCTGCGCGGCGGGCACGTCGACGTTGATGCGGAGGAACTTGCCCAGCGTGGTGTCCAGCCGCTGCCCGGCGTTGAGCGGGTCGTCGCCGCTGCCGCCGTCGCCCATGCCGATGTAGAGAAACCCGTCGGGCCCGAACGCGATGCCGCCGCCGTTGTGGTTGTCGTACGGCTGCTCGATTTCATACACGCGCTCTTCGGTGGTGGGGTCGAGTGTCGCGCCGTTGTCGGTGCTGCGGTACCGCGCGACGACGGTGCGCAGCGGCGAGCTCGTCTCGGTGTAGCTGACGAAGACCTCGCGGCGCGTCGCCCACTGCGGGTGAAACGCGACGCCGAGGAAGCCGCCTTCACCCGACGCGTTGATGCGCGTGGTGATGTCGAGGAACGTCGTCACCTGACCGGGCATCGCGTTGGCGTCGTTGGGGAACACGCGAATGCGACCGGGGCGCTCCTGAATGAAGACGCGCGACGGGTCGCCGGGCGCGTTGAACATGCCCAGCGGCTGGTTGAACGTGAGGTTGGTGAAGACGCGCTGAAGCATGACGGCGCCGCCGGTAGGAGGTGGCGTCGGCGCGATGCACGTGGGGTTGCTGGGCCGCGCGTCGAGACCAGGGCCGCCGTCGTCTACGCCCGCGTCGATGCCCGCGTCGACGCCAGCATCGGTGCCAGCGTCATCCGTGGTGCCGCCTCCGGTGCCATCGCCGCCGCCAGTCGCAGACCCACCACCTGTGGCACCACCGCCGGTGCCACCACCAGTGCTGGTGGTGCCGCCGCCAGCGCCAGCGTCGAGACCCGCGTCGAGCTCCGAGACGACGCCGGTGCAGCTCCACAACAGAGACAGCGACAGCGCGGCCACGAGGGGGCGGGTCATGCGCGCGAATCTGTGCGGCGAGGGGGCGCGAGACAAGGTGTCAGTCCCGCATGAGAAGAGGTGTGCAGGAGGAAGGGCGATGGAAGCAGGGGTGGTGATGTTGGACGCGGTGCTGAGCGCGATGTCGGAGCCGATGCGGCGTGTCGCGCGGTCGGTTGGTCTGACGGGCGAGACGTGGCCGTTGGTGTGGTGGCTGGCGCGACGTGGGGCGATGAGCGGCAGCGAGCTCGGCGAGTACACGTGCCGTCATCGACAGGACGTGCAGCGCTCGTTGGAGTGGCTGCGGACACGCGGTCTCGTGGTGCGCGAGCGCTACGGCCGTGTGGTGCGGTGGTCGCTGACGGAAGAGGCGAAGCCCGTGGTGGAGCGGTTGCGCCTCTACGACGCGTTCTTCGAGGACTTGTTTCGGCTCGAGTTTCGCGACGAGTGGACACGCATGTTGGAGCTGTAGGTGCGTGCACGGGACTTGATGCGGACCGGGCGACCTTCAGCGCACGCGGTGGGCGTCGGGCCGGTGCCGCCGCCGGTCGCGTGTTCGTTGCTGTGGGATCCGTAGAGGCGACAGCGCCTGAAGGAATCCGGGCGGGCGGTTCGCGAGCGTTCGCGCGCGGCCACGCGGCCTCTCACCATCGAGCTGCGCGTGCACGAGGTCGCTCACGCTTCGGTCGAGGTCGCGGTGCCCAGGTCTTTTGTGGGTCGTATCGGTTGCTGACCACGGCCGTCAGCATCTCCTACAGCGTGCGAAAGGGCCCGGCCCTGGCGGCACGTTGGCTCCGCCCGCTTGAGTCGCGCACGACGTCGGACGACTCGCACTTCCCGCTCCTTCACGGAGCAGAAGGCGACACGTCGCAGCCGCGCATGTTGAGTCCGACGCTGCCGAGGTGCGCCGCTCGGTTGAGTCGCGCACGACGTCGGGCGACTCGCACGTCCGGCTCGCTCACGGCGCAGGAGACGAGACCTCGCAGCCGCGCACGTTGACTCCGACGCTGCCGAGCTGGCTCCGCCCGCTCGAGTCGCGCACGAGTCGGTCGACTCGCACGCCCGTCTCCTTCACGGCCGCAGGCGACGACACCCCGCAGCCGCGCACGTTGACTCCGACGCTGCCGAGGTGGCTCCGCCCGCTCGAGTCGCGCACGACGTCGGGCGACGCTCACTCCCGCCTCCCTCAGGGCCGCCGGAGACAACGCTTGGCTGCTCCCACTCAGCGCGTCACGAGAAGATGCCGCGCAGCCACGCGTTCGGGTCGTAGTTCACGTTCCGCAGCCGCGCCTCGAAGTCGTCCTTGAGAATGAGCTCCTGCCGACCCCACGGGTTCACGATGCGCACGTACTCCACGCCGTCGCGCGTCTCCGTACCGGTGACGAGCACCTTGTGCCCGCCGTCGCCCCACTTGAGGCCCACCAGCACCGAGCGCCCGGCCTCGAGCTCGTTCATCACGAACTCCGTACCGCGCTCCTTCTCTTCCGCGCTCGACGTCGATTGGAACGCGAAGTCATGCCCGTACAGCGACTCGAGGATGACGTCGGCCTGCGCCGCGGTGAGCCCCGAGCCGCTGCTCTGCACGCCGTCGGTGTAGTGGCGATCTTCGTCGTTGTTGTAGTCGGCGCGGCCGTTGCCCAACTCCATCAGCGCCGGCGCCAGCAGCCGCTGCGTCAACGCGCGCTGCGGGTCATCGAGCGCGGTGTCGTCGCGCTTCAGCACGTCGCCGCCCTTCGTCGTCACCGTGCCTTCCGGCGACGCCAGGCCGCTGATCAACCGCACGTACTCTTCAGGGTTCTCCTGCACGAGCTGAATGCTGATGGCCGTCGGCACGCACGTGCCCTTGTTCCGCTGCGCGATGGCCTCCGGCACCGCGAGCTCCTGCACCACGTCAGACAGCAGCTGCTGCCGATCGACGCCGGGCGCGAGCTCCTGCGTGGCCAGCTTCTCGAGCCCGCCCAGCAGGGTCGGGTTGAGCCCCAACACCGACGGCTCCGAGAGCTTCCCTTCGAGCAACATCGTCTGCAGCGCCAGCGCCGCCACCGGGTCGCCGGGCGACTTCAGCAGCGCCTTCTTCACCGCCAGGTACTTCTCGCGGTCACCGGGCGGCAGCTTCGCCAGCGCGTCGGCCTCGACGGCGACGTTGTCCGCCAGCTGTCGCTTCGCTTCGTCGGCGCGCGCGCCCTTCACGTCGGTCGCGTCATTCACGTACGCCGCGTCTTCGATGACGATGGAGCCGTCGCTCTGCTTCCGCTCCACCACGCCGCCTTCCAGCAACTGCCGCGCGCGCGCGATGGCCGAGTCCTTCGTCACGGCGACGCACACGTCGATGACCGCCGGCTTCACCTTCGCGGGCTCGAAGCCCGGCTGCGCGCGAGACGGCAGCGACGGGCGCGGCGCAGGCGGCGGCTTCACCGGTGTAGGGCGGGGCGCGACACGCTGCGACACGGCGGACTTCAGCTTGGAGATGCTCATGAAGAATCGTCGGCGCAGCTGCACTCCAGGGTTTCCGGTGTGACTGTCGCTGGCGTTTACAGATCCCCTCGCGCACGGCGACGCCCTAAGGTGCCGCCCAGCAATGGAACCGGTCATCGGAATCGACCTGGGCACGACGTACTCGGCGGTCGCGACGGTGGAAGGTGGGCGCCCGGTCGTCATCCCGAGCCGTTCAGGCTCTCGCCTCACCCCGTCAGTCGTCGGCTTCACCGCGCTCGGCGACCGCGTCGTCGGTGAGCGCGCGCAGGTGCTGGGCGACGAAGCGCCCGACCGCGTCGCCCCCGCCACCAAGCGCTTCATCGGTAAGCGGTGGACGCAAGAGCTCTCGCAGACGGCCAAGATCGTCGTGCCGTACCCGCTGATTCAAGGGCCGTCGGGCGAGGTGCGCATCAAGGTCGCCGGCCGCACCATGCCGCTCACGCAGGTGTCCGCGATGCTGCTCGGCGAACTCAAGCTCGACGCCGAAGCGCACTTCGGTCGCCCGGTGCAGCGCTGCGTCATCACCGTCCCCGCCAACTTCGATGACGGCCAACGTCAGGCCACCCGCGAAGCCGCGCGCATCGCCGGCCTCGAGGTGCTGCGCATCGTCAACGAGCCCACCGCCGCGGCCATCGCGTACGGCCTCGTCAACTCGGTGCGCGGGCGCGTGCTCATCTTCGACCTCGGCGGCGGCACGTTCGACGTGTCCATCCTCGAGATGGAGAACGGCGTCTTCGAGGTCGTGGCCACGGGCGGCGACACGCAGCTCGGCGGCGATGACTTCGACCAGTGCATCGTGCAGTGGCTCGTCGCGCAGGTGCCCGACCTCTACCGCGAAGCGGTGCTCAAAGACCGCGTGTCGATGCAGCGCCTTCGCTACGCCGCTGAGCGCGCCAAGCGCACGCTGACCGACCAACCCGAGGCGTTCCTCTCGGCCACCGAGCTGGGCGACCACTCCGACGGCAACGACGGGCGCTTCTGTCAGCTGGACACCGCGCTCACGCGAGACTTCTTCGAGTCGCTCGCCGAGCCGCTGTCAGCGCGCTGTCTGCAGGTCGTGCAGCGCACGCTCGCCGAAGCAAAGCTGCAGCCCGACGACATCGAAGCGGTGATGCTCGTCGGCGGCATGACGCGCGTGCCGCTGGTGCGCAAGCTGGTGCAGCAGTTCTTCGGCCGCCCCGCAGTCTCGGGCCTCAACCCCGATGAAGCCGTCGCGCTGGGCGCCGCTGTGCACGCCGCCGAGCTGTCCACGCGCGCGGGCGCCACCACGCTCATCGACGTCGCCACGCACTCGCTGTCGGTGGGCGTGCTGGGCGGCACCGTGCGAAAGCTGATTCCGCGCAACACGCCGGTGCCCGCCGTCGCGAAAGAAGTGTTCCTCCCCAACCGCGCCGGCCAGACCGCCGCCGTCATTCCCGTCTTTCAGGGCGAGAGCGAGTGGGCCGACGAGTGCACGCGCCTGGGCGAGCTGGTGCTCGGTGACCTGACCGTCGAGCGCCGCGCCGACGTGCCGATTGAAGTGACGTTCGAGCTCTCGAACGAAGGCACGCTGGCGGTGCGCGCGGTCGACACCACCACGGGCATCGCCGAGGCCATTCGCATCGACGCGCGCACGACGCTGCAGCCGCAAGAAGTCGACAAGCTCTCGCAAGAGCAGGCCGACTACGCCGCGCAGCAGGCCGAGAAAGACAAGCAGCAGGTGCTGGGCGCGTTCCCCCGCGTGCTGGACAAGGCGGAGCGGCTGGTGCGCATTCTCGAGAAGAGCGCGGAAGAGAACCCGTCGCCGGAAGCCGACGCCGTCGTCGGTCAGGTCAAGGCGCTGCTGGCGCAGGGCCGCATCGCCGTGAAGCTGCAGGACACCACGCAGATGGCGGAGGTCACGCGCCTGCTTGAGAGCCTCGTCGCGCTCGCCTGAAACACAACGGCCGCGCAGTCACAGACCGCACGGCCGCCACGTTCCAACAATCTGGAAAAGACCTCAGTGCAGCGTGTGCTGCGTGTGCGCATCGAGCGACCGACGCAGGCGGTCCTTCACGCGCACCTCGAGCTGACGCAGGCGCTCGCGCGACAACGAGAAGCGCTGCCCCAGGTCGGCCAGCGTCACGCCGCCGTCGTCGTCCAACAGGCGGTGCGTGACGATGGCGCGCTCGCGCTCGTCGAAGGCGCCCCACATCTTCTGCAGCGTGTCGTGCACCTGCGCGTTGCGCTGCGTGCGCGCCACCGCGTCTTCCGGCGTCGCCGCGTGGCCGTGCATCGAGTCGAGCATCGTGGTCTCGCCGTCGTCGCCCATCGGCGCGTCGAGCGAGAGGTCGCCCTGCGCCAGCCGCGCCGTGTGCAAGCGGATCTGCTCGACAGTCACCCCGAACTGGCGCGCCAGCAGCTCATCGACCGCGTCGCTGTCGGAGCCCAGCAGCGCCTCGGCCTTCGCGCGCGCCGAGCGCAGCTTGAAGAAGAACTTCGCGCCCACCGCGCCCGTGGCGCGCGTCACCATCGAGTTGCCGTGCAGCGCCGCCGCCAGCATGTACGCGCGGATCCAGTACGTCGCGTACGTCTTGAAGCGCACGCCGCGCAGGTCGAACTTCTCCACCGCGCGCAGCAGGCCGATGTTGCCTTCCGCCACCAGCTCCTCGCGGGGAATGCCGTAGCCGCGCAGCCGCCGCGCCAGGCGCAGCACCACCGGCAACGCCGAGCGCACCAGCGCGTCGGCCGCCGAGCGGTCTCCCTGGTTCACCCAGCGCTTCGCCAGCGCCTTCTCTTCCGTTTCCGTCAGCGCCGGTTCACGCGAGATACGCGCGCACTCGCGCTCGAAGAACGTCGTCGTTACTTCAGCCATCGGAACATCCTCCCGCTCGCGCCTGGCGAGCTCTCAATGAGTTGCTGCGAATACTTAACCGCAGCCTATCTTTGAGAGAGCTTGATAATTGCACCACAAAACATAGGTGCGGCCTATGAATCGGGATGCGCTTCGGGCGGGGTAACGCGTTGATCAGCCGGGGTATTCCCCGCGGCGTTACGGCGTGGTGGCGGGCGCTTCGGGGGCCGATTCCGCCGGCGGTGCAGCGGGCGCGGTGGGCTCGGCGGCGGGCTTTGACTCGGTCACCGGCGACGCGGGCGCGACCTCGAGCGGCTTCTTGGCGGCCGGCGCCGCGCCGAAATTGCCGCGCACGCCGAGGATCACCCCGAAGCCACCCGACGTGTAGATGCCGTTGCCCACGACCGCGGGCTGCACGTAGCCGGGCGCGTCGGGCGACGTGGTCTCACCGCGGCGCAGGTCGCTCTCGGTCACCACCGTGGTGTTGGTGGGCGTGCCGTGCATGCCGACGATGACGTCGACGGGGCCGAGGTGACCGGTGAGGCCGCCGGTGACGAACACGCGCGCGGGGTGCGTCCAGTCGACCGAGTACGAGGCCTGCGTGGCGGCGCCCGTCTCGTACATGACGCCGGCGCTCACCGAGAGGTACTGCAGCACGCGGTAGCTCGCGCCCGCGCGCAAGCTCCACGTGGGCTGCCAGTTCTTCATGACCGCGAACGGCAGAATGGTCGTCGAGTTGCCGTTGAAGTTGATGGCCATGTCTTGCGGCGTGAGCAGCAGCTGCTTGACCGAGTCCCACCCCTGGTAGACGAAGTCGGCGTTGATGCCGAGGCCGCACGCGTTGGGCGTGCCGTCGCCCAGCAGACAGGCGTGACGCAGCGGCACCACGCGCGCGCCGAACTTGAGCTCCAGCGGCATCGTCATGTCCAACGTCGCCGTGTCGCCCGTCACCGTCGCACCGGCGTTCTGGAAGAACGCGGGCAGCGCGACCTCCATCTTGCCGCGCGCGTGAAAGTTGATGGGCGGGCGCACCGACGCGCCGAAGGACAACCAGTCCGTCGGCCGCACCATCACGCCGAGGATGCCGGTGACGCCCACGCGGCCCGGGAGGTCGATGGTCACCGTCGCGTCGTAGTCGGGGTTCTCTTCGAGCTGCCGCTGCGGGTGGTCGCCGATGACGTCGCCGCCGTAGAGCGTCTGCGTCTGCTTGAAGTGCGAGACCGTCAGCTGCAGCGACGCGCCGATCTGCAGCCAGGGGAACGGGTCGAAGGCCACTGACAGCGTCGGGTACGCGATGAGGATGTCGGTGTTGATCATCGCGTAGCGCTGCGGCGCGTAGCGGTTGGGGCGCTCCTCGTAGCAGCTCTGGCCCGACGGGCAGTCGGCGCGCTGCATGTAGTTCGGCATCGGGTAGTCGTAGCGGCCCTGCGACGGCGGCGCGAAGAGGCCCAGCGCGATGGTCAACGTGCGCCCCTCGATGGGGATGCCGTACGACGCCGCGAAGAACGGCAGGAAGTATGGCGCTTCCTGGCTCGAGACGGTGTTGACGCCGCGCATCGACGGGTTCGCCGGGTCGAAGCCCGGGTCTTGCCGCAGGTACGTGACCTGGTGCCTGAGAATCTGCAGGTCGGCGAGGAACGAGAAGCCGCGCAGCTGCGTGAGGCCGGCCGGGTTGTACTGCATGGCCGTGAGGTCATCGGCCTGCGCGGTGAACGCGCCGCCCTGGGTCATCGCCTTGGCGCCGTTGTCGCCGAAATAGAAGCCCGACGCCTGCGCGGTCACCGCGAGGCACAGCACCAACGTTGAAGCGAGCCGCGTCACTTGGGTTCCCCTCCCCATGGGAATTTGGTGCGCGACCTATAGAGGCAAAGCGTCAGGCGTCACAAACGAGAACGCCTCCAGCTCCACTCGGAACCGGAGGCGTCTCGTTGAACGCGCTGCGTTACGTTTTCAGCGGCGCATGGGCGGCGGCGGCGCGCCGCGCATCGGCGTGGGCGCGGGGGCCGACGTCGGCATCGACCGGCGCTGCGGCTGCGCGACCGGCGCCGGCGGCGGCGCAGGCGGGCGGTTCGCCGGAACCTGGGGGTTCACCGTGTACGGCAGCGGCTTGGGCGCGCGCTGGAAGTTCGCCGGCTGCGAGTTCGGGTTGTAGTTGCTGATGCTGCTGCCCGAGTTGCTCGGCGGCGGCGCGTACGTCGACGGCGGCGTGCGCGTGTAGGTCGGGCCACCGGTGTTGAACGAGCTCGACGGAGGCGGCGCGGGCGGCCGGTACGTGTTCCCGCTGCCCGTGTTGGGCGGCGCCACGATGGGCGTGTTGCCGCCGTACGAGCCACCCGACGGCGGAGGCGGAGGCGAGCCCGAGTTACCCGAGCCGACATAGCCACCCGACGACGGCGGAGGCGGAGGAGCGCCCGAGTTGCCCGAGCCGACGTAGCCACCCGACGACGGAGGAGGCGGAGGCGAGCCCGAGTTGCCCGAGCCGACGTAGCCACCCGACGACGGAGGAGGCGGAGGCGAGCCCGAGTTGCCCGAGCCGACGTAGCCACCCGACGACGGAGGCGGAGGCGGCGCGCCGGAGTTGCCCGAGCCCACGTAGCCACCTGACGAGGGCGGAGGCGGCGGGCCACCGACGTAGCCACCCGACGACGAGGGCGGCGGCGGCGCACGCGTGCCACCGGTGTTGGGCGGCGGCACGTAGCCGTAGTTACCGCCCGACGACGGGGGCGGGGGCGGCGTGCGGTTGTTGCCGTACGAAGGCGGAGGCGGGACGTTCGAGCCGTTGCCGTACGAGGGCGGAGGCGGGACGTACGAGCCCGTGCCGTAGGACGGCGGGCGCGAGTGCCACGAGACGGGGATGGCCGTGTGGTAGTTCGACGGCGGCGGGACGTAGCCGCGCGGCGGCGTGTACGTGTTGTACGGCGGCACGTAATACGACGGCGGCACGTAGCTGCGCGGCGGGTACGTCACGATGACCGTGCGCGGAGGCAGCGGGTAGGTGCCGGCCGTGCCGAGCGCGTCGTAGTACCGGTAGCCGTCGTAATAGACGTAACAGGAGCGCCACTGGTCCCAGTAGTACGTGTTGGCGCAGGGGTAGTTCGGGTCGCACGAGGTCGTCGTCACCACGCGCGTGGCGCGGCTCCGAACGACGCAGCCGCTGGCCATCACAGCCAGTACCGCGATCAGGAGGCCCTTCATTGGCAGGCGCATGACGTTTCCCTCGTAAAGCAAGGTGGTTGGAACAATGGGTCTGACGGCAAAGATCCGGATTCATTCAATCGCAGGTCCGCCCGGAGCGCACCCTCCGCGGTGCTAGGGTGCCGCGCCCATGGCTTTGGATCAGATGACTGAGGTGCTGCAGGCCGACGTGGCGCGTTTCCCCCGGGCGCGCCTCACCGTCACCAAGGGGCCCGACAAGGGCTTGGAGGTCGTCCTCGAAGGGCAGAGCGTCGTCGTCGGCACCGATGAGTCGTGCCAGCTGCGCCTCACGGACACGTCCGTCTCACGGCGGCACTTTGAGCTCTCGGGTGGCCCGGGTGGCTACCGACTGCGCGACCTCCGCAGCACCAACGGCGTGCGCATCGAAGGTGTGCAGGTCATCGACGCCAAGGTCAGCGACAAGGCGCGGCTCACGGTGGGCCGCACCGAGCTGCGCTTCGAGCCGGAGCGCACCGAGGTGTCCTGGCCGTTGTCGCCGCACGAGCGCTTCGGTGAAGCGTTGGGTCGCAGCCTCATCATGCGGCGGCTGTTTGCGCTGCTGGAGCGCGCGGCGCCGACCGATTCACCCGTCATCCTCGAAGGCGACCCGGGCACGGGGAAAGAAGTGCTGGCCCGGTCCATTCACGAGAAGAGCGCGCGGCGGGAAGAGCCGTTCGTGGTGGTGGACCTCGGCGCGTCGAGCGAGCCGCTGATGGAGAGCGACCTCTTTGGTCACGACGTGTCGTCGTCGCGGCCTGCGGCGCGGCCCGGCGCGTTCGAAGAAGCCGAGGGCGGCACGCTGTACCTCGATGAGGTCTCGGAGCTGTCGAACGCGCTGCAGGCGAAGCTGCTGCGCGCGCTGGAGACGAAGGAGATCAAGCGCCCCGGCGTCGGCGGCACCGCGAAGGTGGACGTGCGCGTGGTGGCCTCGTCGCGCAAAGACCTGGAGGCCGAGGTGAAGGCCGGCCGGTTCCGCGAGGACCTCTATTTCAAGCTGTCTGTCTTCCGCGTGCGCGTGCCGTCGCTGCGCGAGCGGCCGGAAGACGTGCCGCAGCTGGTGCGCCACTTCGAATCGAAGAACCAGGGCGGCACCGCGCTGTCTGACGACACGCTCGACATGCTCTCGCGGCACGACTGGCCGGGGAACGTGCGCGAGCTGCGCAACGTGCTCGAGCGGCTGGCGGCGTTCCCCGACCTCGGCGCCGGCGCCATCGCGCGCGCGCTGGGCAAGAACCTCGACCCGGGCAACGACGAGTCTTCGGGCGCGCGGCTGCGGGCCGAGATGTCGAACCAGCTGCTCTCGTTGCCGTACCACGAGGCGAAAGACCGGGTGCTGGAGAGCTTCGAGAAGACGTACCTGCTGGAGCACCTGAAGGCCGCCAACGGCGTGGTGACGCGTGCAGCGCAGCGGGCCGGGCTGCCGCGGCAGTCGGTGCACCGCATGCTGCGGCGCCTGGGCATCAACACCAGCGACGAGTGACGCGCCCGCGCGCTCAGCCGACGGCGAGGTCTGCGCCGTCGTCATCGAGGCGGAACGTGCCGCTCGGGCTCGCGCCACCGCGTCGCTCGTAGCGCGCGATGGAGAGCAGCCGTCGCTGCTCGAGCGATTCCCTGCGGTGCTCGAGCGCGAAGTGCAGGGCGGCCTTGAGCTCGAGGTCGTCCCACGGCTTGGCGAGGAACCGGTAGATGGCGCCGCGGTTGATGGCGTCGATGGCGGTCTGCAGATCAGCGTGACCCGTCAGCATGATGCGCACGGTGTCGGGGTAGCGGTTGCGCACCAGCGTGAGGAGCTGCAGGCCCGTCATGCCCGGCATCAGGTGGTCGCTCACCACGATCTCGTACGGCTTGAGCGCCAGGAGCTGGAACGCCTCTTCAGGGCTGCTCGCGTGGGTCAACGAGTGGCCCTCCTTGCGCAGACAGCGGGCCAGCGAGCGGAACACGTTCTCTTCGTCGTCGACGACGAGGATGGAAGGAGCGGCAGACATCATGGCGAGACCTCACGGTGGGTGGTGGAAGGGACGACGGCGCGCACGCGCGCCAGCAGTTGTTGCAGCTCGGCGGGCGACGCGGGGTGCACGCGCACCTCGCGGCCGCTGCGGGTGACGAGCACCAGCGCGCCTTCGGGCGGCACGGGGGCGTGCGAGACGACCTGCTCGAGCTCACCCACGCGGCCGCCCCAGACGAACGCAGCGTTCACGTCGGCGCACGCGCCCTTGAGGCACTCCACGGTCTGCAGCGTGAGCCGCGTGTAGAAGAGGCCGGGCGCGCGCTCATGCGTCGCCGAGGTGCGCGCCACCACGCGTGAGATGACGGCGGTGTCGGCGTCGCGCACGTCGGCCGGGTCGGCTGCGAACGCCGCCGTGGAACCCAGCGCCGCCGCGCCCAACGCCAGCTGCGCGCCGCGGCGCTTGAGGCGCGAGAGCGCCAGCAGCGAGAGCAGCAGCAACGGGCTGGCGGCCGACGTGGAGCACCCGGTGATGGGCGCGGCGTCGGGGCCGTCGACGGAAGAAGCGGCGAGCTCGGGTGACGGTACGACGGTGTCGTAGAGCGCGCGGAGCCCGGCGCGGTCGTCCGCCTTGAAGACGCGCTTGCAGAGCTCGCCTACGTAGGTCGACGGGAACATCACCAGGTCGGTGTCGTCTTCGCTGTGCAGCAGGCCGAGCGCGTGGCCGAGCTCATGGGTCAGCGCGTTCTGGAAGTCGTAGCCGCGGTCGAAGTGCAGCGTGTCGCCCGGCAGCACCGCCAGCGCGTGGCTGGTGACGTTGAACAGCACGTCGGTGTCGAGGATCTCATTGGTGCGCGCGTTGAGCGTCGTCAGCGTCACCGCGAGGTTCGTCGGCGCGTACGGCCAGTCGACGAGCGCCACGATGGCGTTCACGTTCTTCGCGCCGGCGCGGTAGCCGATGGCGTCGGCGGTGAGGTGCTCTACGCTGCCCGCGAACGCGAGGTTCGGCGTCGCGTCGCGCAGCTCCGTCAGCACGGCGTCGAGCGCCTGGGTGGCGGCTTCCGAGCCGAGCTGCGAAGCGAGCGCCTCGTCGAGCACCAACGCGAAGGCGCGGCGCCACTGCACGACGTCGCCCTCCGAGTCGGTCTGCAGCGTGAAGGCAGAGGCGGGGAGACTGAAGAGCATCGAGGCGAGCAGGGCGAGGGATCGGAACGTCATGGCGCTGATCCGCAGAGCAGCCCGTGTGCCAACCCGTTTTCCGAGCGAAGTCCGTCTCTCGTCAGCGAGTCACGCGTGACTTTGCAGTCGAGGGCGACCGCACGCGGAAGGTGGGAGTCACCGCGCGGGAACGCCAGGGTGCAGCGGCCGTGGCCGGCGGCGGGTGAGGTCTGATGATGCGCAGCGAGCGAGTGGTGGTGGTGCTGTTGAGCTTCTTTGGCGCGTGTGGCGTGTCCCCGGCCGCGCCAGACGCTGGGGTCGACGCGGGGACCGCGGAAGACGCCGGCGTCGCGTGCGAGGGGCCTGCGGGCGACGCGCTCTCGATGCACGTGCAGCCACCCGACGGGGCTGCGAACCCTTTCGACCTGTGGGCCATCACGCTGGCGCCTGATGCGGGCGACGCGCTCGACGGCGGCTCGCAATGCGTCGTGCCTCCGACGCCCGGTGGCGCTGCGCCGCCTTTCGCGTTCATCGCGTGTGAAGGTCGGGGTGTGGTGAGCCTCGACGGCGGGCTCGCCATCGCCCTCGATGACGGCGCGACCCTCGCGTGGAGCGGCGCCGCTCCGTATGCGCCACCGGCCGTGCGCGACGGCGAGGTGCTCTCGCTCGAGGTGCGACGTACCGCGACCTTCAACTACAACGGGTGGACCCGCACGCAGCGCGTGGCGTTGCGCACCGCTGAAGGCAAAGACCGCTGGCTCGGGGCTGCGGCGCCGTTGGTCGGGGCGGCCGACGTGTTCGGCGTCAACGCGCAGGCCGAGCGTGTGTGCTGGCGCAACGCCGTCTGCAACGGGGCCGATGCGTGGCGCGGGTACCGCCTGGGTCATGTGCTCGCGACGTCGCCGGCGCAGACGATTCCTCCCGGAGGCGTCACGGAGGTCACGACCCCGACGGGGCGCTGGCAGGTGTCGTGGTGGGGCACCGAAGCGACGTGGCTGACGTCTTCAACCGAGTGTGGCGCTGACCTGCCGTCGCAGCCGCGCGGGGGCTACGTCATCAGCCACGTGGGCGAGTGACGCGCGAGGTGCGATGAACCGCACCATGCAAGGCTTCGCGACGTCGTTGGACGGTACCCGCATCGCGTTCGAGCGCAGTGGTGAGGGCGCGACGACGCTGGTCTTCGTTCATGGCTGGCTGGGTTCGGGCCGCTGGTGGGACGCGCAGCGCGCCGTGTTCTCGACGAGGTTCGACGTGGTGGCGCTCGACCTCGCGAGCCACGGCGCCTCGGGCCGTGGGCGCGCGCGTCACTCGGTTGACGCGTACGCCGACGACATCGTCGCGGTCGTCGAGGCGCTCTGTGTGGAGCGGGTGGTGCTCGTCGGTCACTCGATGTCAGGCGCGTACGTCGTGCACGCCGCGCCGCGGTTGCCGCAGGTCGTCGCGTTGGTGCTGGTCGACACGCTCAAGAACGTCGAGCACGTCATTCCAGCTGCGCAGGTGAACGAGATGTTGGCGCTGTACCGCCGTGACTTCGCGATGGCCGTCGAGCGCGTCTTGCCGCAGTTCCTCTTCGCGGCGGGCACGCCGCCCGAGGTGCGCGCGAGGTTGCAGCGGGAGTTTCTTGAGCGGTCGGGCGACGAAGGCGCGGCGCTGCTTGAGCCGCTCTACCGCGTCGACCTCGCCGCGCTCGCAGAGCAGGTGAAGGTGCCGGTGCGCGCCATCAACTCCGACGCGCAGCCGACGAACGAGGACGCCAACCGGCGTCACTTCAGCGACTACGCACATCGTGTCATCGAAGGTGTCGGGCACTACCCGATGCTCGAGGCGCCGGGGGCGTTCAACGCGGCGCTCGCTGAGACACTGGCGTCGCTCGGCCTCGGAGCCTGACGCGGTCGTCGGTTGCGCGGGCCGCGATCGACTCTTCCGGTCGTTGCGACAGCCTGAAGGGGGATGGACGGCACGGTTGCTGGCGTCGTGCTCGCGCCGCACTGGCCCCGCGACCTCGCGGCGAGTCGATGTGATTGACCAACTGACGTGTCGTTTGCTCCACCGGTGCACCGGTGGTGCGTTTCGCCCGTCAGAACGCAGAGCCAGCAGCTCGCGCAAGGACGCGGGCCACGATCGACGCTCGTCCGGTCGTTGCGACGGCCTCACGGGCGCGGACCTCACGGTTGCTGGCGTCGCGCTCGCGCCTCACTGTCTGCGCGATCTCGCGGCGAGTCACGTGATTGACCAACTGAGGTGTCGTTTGTTCTACCGGTGGTTCCAACGTTCCAACGACCGCCACGTTCCCCCAAAGTGTCTCGCGCCGCGGAGCCTCTGCGTTGCTGGCACGACGAGCGACACGTCACGCCTTCACCCATCAAGGCCCAGTGAGAATCCCTCGCTTTTTCTGGGGTCGGCTCGCTCGGCGCGCGGGCTAACTTCACGCGCTCACTCACAGGGGGCTCGATGAAGAAGCTGTTGTTGGCGTGGTGCGCGATGGCGTGGTTGGCAGGGTGTGGCGCGCAGGGCGGAATGGACGACGCGGGCGTGACGGTGGACGGCTCGGTGCCGATGGAAGACGCCGGCCAGACCAGCGACGCAGGCAGCGACGGAGGCGTTGATGCTGGCACTGACGCGGGGATGACAGCCGACACCACGGCGCCCGTCGTCACCCTCAGCTCAGCCACGCAGACAGCGCCCGGCGGCGCGTGGCGCCTCGAAGGCAGCGCGACCGACGACGTGGGAATCACCAGCGTCACGTGGAGCTTCGCAGGTGGCAGCGCCAACCCGCTGACGCTCTCGGGCAACGCCTTCGCGGCCGACGTCACCCTGCCCAACTCAGGCGTCGTCACCGTCACCGCGCGCGACGCGGCCGGCAACGAAGGCACCGCGAACATCACGGTGACCGTGCCGGTCTCGGGCCTGGTGGCCGCGTTCACCACCTCGACGTCGCCTTCACCGCTCACGCCGGTGCGCTTCGACGCGTCACCCACGATGGCGCCCGGCATGGCGTCCTTCACCGCGCACTGGGACTTCGGCGACGGCAGCACGGCCGAGGGCGTGCACGTCGGACACCTGTTCCGCGTGGGCACGTACACCGTGCGCCTCACCGCGCGACTGGCGGGCGGCGAAGAAGCCAGCGTGACGCAGCAAGTGGTGGTGGCCGAGCCGACGCCGATGGGCACGGCGAGTGTCGCGCTGGACGTCACCGACGCTGACGGCGGGCCCGTGGGTCGCGTGGTGGTGGCAGACCGCAGCGGCGCTCCGCTGGGTGAGACCGACGCCGAGGGTCGCTGCGTCTTCAGCGCAGGCGTGGGCGTGCCGCAGGTCTTCACGTTGAAGCGCGCCGACTACACCACGCAGGTGCTGCGCCTCGAGTTGCCGGCGACCACGACGACGGCGCGCGCCACCGCGGTGCTGCTGCCGCGCGCCCTGCCCGTCACGTTGGCTGACGCCGCTGCGGGTGGCACCGTCACCGGCATGCTCGGCGCGCGCATCACGTTCCCGGCGGCTGGGCTCGTCGACGACGCCACCGGCGCGCCGGTGACCGGCCCCGTCGCCGTCACGATGACGCCCGTCGACCACCGCACCGCGCAGACGCGCGCGTTCCCCGGCCCGTTCCTCGCGCCGGAAGCCGACGGCACGCTCGGGCCGCTGGTGAGCTTCGGGTTGATGGAGGTCACGCTGACGCAGAACGGACGCAAGGTGCAGGTCGCGCCGGGAGCCACTGCGACGGTCGACATTCCGTACACGGTGACGGGCGGTCAGGCGGGCGACGTGCGGCCCTTCTTCACGCTCGACGAGACGACGGGCCTGTGGCGGCAAGAGCAGGCCGCGGTGCCGCTGGTTGCCGCGACACAAGGCAACAGCCTCGTGCAGCGCGTGGAGGTCTCGCACTTCTCGTGGGTGAACATCGACCAACTCGCGACCACGTTCCCCGGCCTGAGCTTCTTCAGCATCGACGTGAACTTCGAGGTGGGCGGTCAGCCCGCGGCCGAGCCGGTGGATCTCGAGAGCGACTACAGCGACTGCTTCGGCGCGCGCGTCGTCATCCTGCAGCGTCGCGTCACCACGGTGCGGCACAGCGTGTTCCCCGCGAACTGCAACGTCTCGATGTCGGCGTGGAGCAGCGACGGGCGCTACCGGGGTTCAGCGACCGTCAACCGCGCCGATGGCGCGACGCCCATCACCGTCGACCTCGACGACACGTACACGCTGCCGCTGCTGCAGCCCAACACGCCGGTGACGGTGCCGCTGGCCGCCGCGCAGACGCGCATGTTCGGCGTCGACGCGACGGCGGGCAGCGCCTGGGTGGTGCGCGCGCGGTCGGTCTCGGGCGCGACGCTGACGGGCACGGTGGCGTTGTTGCCCATCGGCGCAGAGCGCGCGCGTCGACCTGACCTCTTCAACGCGGCTGGCGACACGCTGACGCGCTTCGTGTCACCCGACGCGGGGCGCTGGCTGGTGGTGCTGAATCAGCTGAGCGGCACCGGCGACGTGACGCTCGAGCTGCTGCCGTCGACCAGCGTGCCGCTCGATGAGCAGCCCACGCAGACGGTGTCACTCGGCACGGGCGCACAGCACGACTTCGTGGTGCGCGCGTCGCAAGCCGACGTGGTGCGCTTCGTGGCCTCGGGCGGCACGGCGCTGTCGCTCTCAGTGCTCGACGCCCGCGCGGCGCTCGTGTTCTCGGCTGCAGCGAGCGCCACGGACAGCGGCGCGGTGCGGTTCCCGGCTGGCGGCTTCTTCATTGTGCGCGTGGCGAACACCGGCGCGCCCACCATGGCCACAGTGACGCGCGCGGTGGCACCGCCGCCGGTGGCGTTGACGCCCGCGCCGCACAGCCGTGTCACCGGCACGCTCGAAGCCGCCGGGCTGCGCGTCTTCTTCGTTCCGCAGAGCAACGGTGCCGGCCTCGTGGCGCACGCCCAGCGCGTCGCGCCGACGGGCGTGGCGCCGCAGGTCGCGCTGCACACGTTCTCTCAAGGCCCATTCCCGCAGCCGTCGCTGACCGAGCGACAAGCCCGCGCGAGCGACGACTCCGCGGCGATGGCGGCGATGCGCCTGCCCGTTGTCACCAACGCGGCCGAGCAGTTCGTCACGCTGACGGTCTCCACGCCGGGGAACACCGCGACGGGCGACTTCACCCTCGACGTGTCGACGGCGAGCCCGGCCGCAGCGCTGCGCGCGGGCACCTGCAGCGGCGCGCACACGCCGTCGCTGGTGGCGGCCGCGCTGGCGCTGGCCGATGACGGCGTGCTGACCGCCTGCGCCGAGCGCCACGACGTGCTCGCGGGGCTGCGCTTCGCCGAGCCGCGCTTCACCTTGCGTGGGCTCGACCGCACCACCACCGTGCTGGCGCCGTGGCCCGGCGCGCCGTCGGTCGTGGCGACCGGCACGTACGGCGCTTCGTCCGTCATCTTCACCACCCGCGCCACCGTGGAAGACGTGACGCTGCTCAACACACCCGGCAACGGCCTCGCGCTGGCGGCGACGTCGGGCAGCGCGTTCAACGTGACGCGCGTCACGCTCGAGGCGCCGGCGCTCGTCACGGCTGGCTCGGGGAACAGCACGTGCCTCACCGCGTCGACCTCACCGGGCACGATGAGCTCGGTGCGCTTCGAAGACAGCCGATGCACGCACGTGCAGGAAGCGATGCAGCTCACCAGCATCGACACGGTCACCGTCACCGACAGCACCTTCGACACCACGGTGCGTGGCCTCAACCTCAACAACCCGGGCACCACCACCATCACCGGCAACACGTTCACCTCGGCGCCGCAGGCGTTGCTGCTGCAACAGGCGCGCGGCGCGGTGACGGTGACGAGCAACAGCGTGACGCAGGGCGCGAACGGCACCACCGCGTTGTCGGTGACGCTGCGCAACCAGAGCCCGACACCTGCCGTGACGTCGGTGCTGTCTGACAACAGCGTGACGCTGCAGGGCACCAGCGCCATCGGCGTCGCGGCCGGCTTCAACGCGGCCAACGGCGACTTGCGCATCGACGGGAACCTCGTGGTGGGCAGCGGCGGCACGCAGGTGGGTATTCGCTTGCTCGCGACGCTGGCCGGCGTCACCGGCGGCAACGTGCGCGTGCAGAACAACGTGGTGCGCGACGTGGGCAGTCACGCGCTGCACGTGCTGCAGGCCGACAGCTACACGCGCCTCGACGTGTTCAACAACACGCTGCGCGCGCCGGCGGCGGACACCGTGAGCGAGAGCGTCATCAACCTCGGCCAGCGCACGACGGGCGCCAGCGCGCCGCTCAACGTCATCAACAACATCGTGGTGGGCGGCGGAGGCACGGGCGTCGGCGTGGCGTACGTGCCGTCGCTCGCGCCGACACGCGCGCACAACCTGCTCTTCAGCGTCGGTCAGCCGTACCGCCCGACCGACGGCAGCATGGCCACCGCGGGACTCAACGACATCGTCGGACAGGACCCTGTCTTCACCGACGACGCGCTGCGCGTGGCGGCGAACAGCCCGGCGGTGGGCGCGGGCACCAGCACCGACGCGCCGGCCTCGGCCTTCGGCGGCGGGCCGCGGCTGGTGAGCGCCATCGACATCGGCGCCCACGAGCGCTGACGTCACTTCAGCCGGCGAGGAACGCGCGCACGCACGCGTTCACCTCGTCGGCGCGCGCGTCGAAGAAGTCGTGCCCGGCCCCCGGCACCATCGCGGCCTTCACGCCGAGCGCGCCCACGCGGGCCAGCTGCTTCGGCGCGTCGAAGATGAGCTCCAGGTCGCCGGCGGCCAGCAACGTCTTCGGAGCCAGCTGCTGCCACTGCGCGTCGCTCAGCGGCATCGGCGGCACCATCTTGCGTGACTTGAACGACGCGTTCGCCAGCAGCCCGTCTTCCACCAGGGCCTCGATGCGCTCCGTGCCGCGCAGCCCCGGCGCGAGCCAGTTCATGAAGTTGCGCATCGTGGCGCGTGACGGCAGCGCGCACAGAATCGCGCGCCAGATGAAGCTCCACGGCAGCGGCGACAGCGCGCCCGCGGGCGCGAGCAACACCAGCTTCCGCACGGCTTCCGGTTTCGCCAGCGCGAACTGACTCGCGACCCAGCCGCCGTACGAGAGGCCCAGCACGTCGACCACGCCGAGCCCCAGGCCGGCGCGCACCTCGTCGAGCCACACCGCGAAGTCGTCGCCCGACGTCACCGCGCGCGTCTCGACGCTGCGCCCCACGTCGTGGATGTTGTCGACGGCAAACGTCCGCAGCGGCCCTGAGAGGCCACTGACCGTCGGCGCAAAAGACAAGCCGTTCGAGCCGATGCCCGGCAGCAGCAACGCCGGTGCGCCATCAGCTGGTCCGCTCTCGCGCACGAAGGTCTCACCGAAGCGCGTCGAGATGACGTGCTCCGTCGACGCCACGGGCCACGCCTTCGCGCGCAGCTCGAGGTGCGCGAGGTAACGCGCCTTCGCCGCGGCTGACTTGAACGGCGTCGTCACTTCTTCTTCGCCGGTGCAGCGGCCTTCACGCCGAGCTCCGCGATGTCGCTGCGGAGGTAGCTGTCGAACGCTGCGGGCAGCTTCGTACCCTTCGCTTGCACGCCGCCGGTGCCCGCGAGCGCCGATGACGCAGGCGTGTAGCCGCCCGCCGCGCCCATTCCGCGTCGGCACATCGAGAGGTCGAACGGCTTCTTCACGATGTATCGGCCCTGAAAGCGATTGGTCTTCGCCGGGCCGGCCTTCGCGACCTCGGGAATGCCGCCAGCCACCGGCTCTGCTGCCGTGAAGACGAGGTCGTCGGTCAACGAGTCCTTCGTGTAGCGCACGTGCAAGCGCGTCAACGTCGCTTCGCTGGCGAACTTCGCGATGGCGTCATCGGTCTTGAGGCCCGGCAGCGAGTCAGCGCCCAGGGTCTTGGTGAGCGCGTCGTCGACGGGGCTGGGCGGCGGGCACGGGTCACACGTCACGCCGTAGATGCCACCACCCACCAGCACCTTCGGCGGCGGCAGCGCGCCTTGCCAAGCGAACTCGGTCACCGCGGCGCCGGGGTTCTTGTCGAACGTGCGCTGCAGCAGCTCGGCGTAGAAGCCGCCGAACACGTCTTGCGCGGCCGGCTTGAGCTGCACGTTGGTGGGCACGAGCACGTTCTTGCGGTTGGCGACCTCGAAGCGCGTCTTGCCGATGACGTGCACGATGAGGTCCTGCGTGCCGCTGCTGTTCACGAGGCCGAGCCGCACCGGCAGCTCGAACTTCTCGGCGTCGTAGAAGAAGCGAAGCGGCGACAGCACCGCCTGGCCGTCGACGAAGTTCACCTTCTTCGCGTTGACGCGCGCGACGAAGAACTTCCAGTTGTTCTGCACGTACGGCTTGAGCAGCGGCTCGGCGTTCGCGGGGATCTTGTACTTGTTCTCCTTGAGCCAGATGTCGAGGCCCAGCGCGTCTTTCGCGCTCAGCACGACGATCTCGTACTCACCGACCTCGAACTTCGCCTCGACCTTCACGCCGAGGTCCTTCGGCAACGGGCGCTCGGGCCCGCCGCCCGCCGAGTACCGCACGGGCATCGGCGGCCTGAGGGGCGGGCACTCACCTTCCTCGAAGTCTTCGACGAGGCGCGGCGAGGCGATGGTGTCGATGCGCGCGAACACGTCGCGCGAGAGCGTCTTGACGTTGTCCTTCTTCAAGATGACCGGCACGGGGATGACGAGCGCGAAGTCACTCGGCGGGCCGCGGTAGTTGTTCTGCATCGACAACACCGTGCGCGTGCCGTCGCGCATCAACACCACCATGGTGGCGTCGTTGAACATCTCGGCGCCGGCGCTCGAGACGTAGAAGCCGCAGAACGCATGAGCCGCGGTGCTGGTGAGCAACGCGACGAGCAGAGCAGTCAGCCGCATGAGGCCTCGCTTGGAAGGGTTTGGAAGCGCGCGGCAGCTTGCCATAGCGTCGCGCGCCCATGGCCACCCGTCGCTACGTCCTCTCTGTTGATCAAGGCACCACCAGCTCGCGCGCCACCGTGCTCGACGCGAAGCTGCGCGTCTGCGGTGTCGGTCAGAAGGAATTCACGCAGCACTTCCCGAAGTCAGGTTGGGTCGAGCACGACCTGAACGAGATCTGGTCGACGACCGAGTGGTGCATCGCCGCGGCGCTGCGCAAGGCCGGCATCAAGGGCAGCGAGATCGCCGCCATCGGCATCACCAACCAGCGCGAGACCACCGGCGTGTGGCACCGCGGCACCGGCAAGCCGCTCCACAAGGCCATCGTCTGGCAAGACCGCCGCACGTCGCTCTACTGCGCCGAGCTCAAGGCCCACGGCCACGAAGCGAAGGTGCGTGAGACGACCGGCCTCGTCTTGGACCCGTACTTCTCGGGCACCAAGCTCAAGTGGATCCTCGACGAGGTGAAGGGCGCACGTGAGAAGGCCCGCGCGGGCGAGCTGTGCTTCGGCACCATCGACACCTGGCTCGTCTACAAGATGACCGGACACCAGCAGCACGTCACCGACGTGTCGAACGCCAGCCGCACGCTGCTGATGAACCTCAAGACGCTGCAGTGGGACGACGAGATGGTGTCGTTGCTCGAGGTGCCGCGCGAGGTCTTGCCGCGCATCGCGGGCAGCGCCGAGGTGTACGGCCTCACGCACGGCATGAAGTCGCTGCCCGACGGCATTCCCGTGAGCGGCATGGCGGGCGACCAGCAGGCGGCGCTCTTCGGCCAGGCGTGCTTCGAGCCCGGCGAGTCGAAGTGCACGTACGGCACCGGCGCGTTCTTGTTGATGAACGTGGGCGAGACGCCGGTGGCCAGCAAGTCGGGGTTGCTCACGACGGTCGGCTGGCGGCTCAACGGCAAGACGACCTACGCGCTCGAGGGCTCGAGCTTCATCGCGGGCGCGGCGGTGCAGTGGCTGCGCGACGGGCTGCAGCTCATCAAGAAGTCTTCAGACGTCGAAGCGCTGGCCAAGACGGTGAAGGACTCTGGCGCGGTGGTGTTCGTGCCGGCGCTCGCGGGGCTCGGCGCGCCGCACTGGCGACCCGACGCACGCGGCCTGTTCGCGGGCATGGACCGCGGGACCACGCGTGGTCACCTCGCGCGCGCGGTGTTGGAAGGCATCGCGTTGCAGATTCAAGACCTCGCTGACGCGATGAAGTTGGACTCTGGCCGCGACATCCCCGCGTTCAAGGTCGACGGCGGCGCGGCGATGAATGCGCTGTTGATGCAGTACCAGGCGGACATCCTCGACGTGAACGTCGTGCGTCCGAAGAACGTCGAGACCACGAGCCTCGGCGCGGCGTTCCTCGGGGGCCTGGGCGTCGGCTTCTGGAAGAGCCCCGACGAGATTCGCCGCGCGTGGAAGTCAGACAAGGTCTTCAAGCCGAAGATGAGCGACGGCGAGCGCGCGCAGCACCTCGGCAAGTGGCGCGAAGCGGTGAAGCGCGCGTGAAGCACGTCGTCGTGGTGGCGCTCGCGTTCCTGGCGGGCTGTTCGAAGTGTGGTGGTGACAAGACGCCGGTCGACGCGGGCACGGCGTGCTGTGGCGCGGCGGCGTCGGGTGACGGTGGCGCGCTCAAGCGGCGCAGCGTCGACGTGCGGACGGCGCTCATCTACACGTACCCGGAGTACCGCGGCACGGCGCTGCTCGAGACGACCGCGCGCATGACGCGCGTCATTCCGGGGCTGACCGACGCGAGCCGCGACGACGCGCTCAAGAAGCTGCGCTTCGAGCCCGCGAAGGACGGCGGCGCCGGTTGGCAGCTGAGCCAGTTCACGGTGGTGCAGACCGCTCCCGAGACGCTGCAGATCTCCGTGTCGATGGACGCTGACCACGTGGGCCACCTCTACATCGCGCACACCGGGCTCTCGTCGCAGGAGATGGCGATGTACCTGCCGCGGCAGTT
Source organism: uncultured Archangium sp. (assembly GCA_964459885.1). Classification (GTDB taxonomy): domain Bacteria; phylum Myxococcota; class Myxococcia; order Myxococcales; family Myxococcaceae; genus Archangium_A. The sequence continues at coordinate 38,223 of CAYWON010000009.1, read as the reverse complement.
GCCCGTGGGCAGCGAGCGGTTTGAGTTGGACCTCCGGTACAGCTCGTCGCCCGAGAAGTGTGTGCAGTTGATCAACCAGGCGATGACGCTGCTGCTCGGTACGCAGCAGTGGAAGGTGGTGCGCGCGCCCGATTTCGACGGCGGCGTGCCTGACGAGTTCGTCGCGGAGTTGAAGAACGGTGATGGCGCGACGGTGCGCTGGGAACGCGTGCGCGGTCAGGTGCACGTGGTCTACACGCTGCAGACCGTCGAGCGCTGAACGGCCTTGATGGAGGCGGTCGTCTGATGTCGCGCGGCGAGCCCATCGCGGGCTGGCCCCTCGGCACGGCGGCCAGGTGAGAGCGAACCGTTCTGGCAGTTCAAATTTGCCGGCTTCGCTCAAGAAGTGACTGCCAGTTGCCCTCAACTCGCCGCGAGGTCGCGGGGCCAGTTGGCGACGAACTCACACGCCACGTCATCTCGCGCTCCGACCGCTTCCTTGGGGCAGGCCGTTCTTCGTGCACACATCGCACGCCCGCGGTGTCACACCGGCGCCATGCGCGCACTCCTCGCCTCTGCCCTCGTCGCCGTCCTCGCCGCGTGTCCTCCGTCGACCGGTACGCAGGGCCCAGAAGGACCACAAGGTCCCGCAGGACCAGCCGGCGCTCAGGGCGCACAGGGTCCGAAAGGTGACCCCGGCGAGAACGGCCTCGTTGGCGCGATGGGAGCGACCGGCGCGCAAGGCCCTCAAGGAGAGCAAGGCGTGCAAGGCCCGCCGGGAACGGTGCTGGTCCTCGATGGTGGCGTCGTCGTGGGGCCGCCGGGTGCGTCAGTCGTCGTGACTCCGATTCCCGTCGGTGGCGCGACGTGCCCGACGGGCGGCGTGCGCGTGACGCAGGTCTCTGACGGCGGCATCAGCAACGTGTGCAACGGCGAGGCGGGTCCGGTCGGGCCTGCTGGCGCGCAAGGTGCGCAGGGCGTTGCGGGACCGCAGGGTCCACAAGGGCCGCAAGGCGCTGCGGGTCCACAAGGCGCAGCCGGTGGCTCCGTCGCGGTGACGTCGCTGCCCGTGATGAGTCCGCAGTGCGCGACCGGTGGCGTGCGCTTGACCGCAGCCGACGGCGGCGTCTCGGCCATCTGCAATGGCACACAGGGCGCGCAAGGCATGCCCGGCGCTGGCGTGACAGTGAGTCCACTGAATCCTGGCGCGCTCTGCCCGAACGGCGGCGTGCAGGTCGTAGCGGGCACCGTGACGACGCCAGTGTGCAACGGCAACACGGGCTCTGCGGGCCCGACCGGCGCTGCAGGCCCACAGGGTCCTGCCGGCGCGATGGGACCGCAAGGCCCCGCGGGTCAGGTGCTCTACGTCGATGGCGGCGTGCTGTTGGCGAACGGCGGCTCGAGCGCGCGGCCCACGTTCGCGGGCTACACGACGAATCAGTTCAACGGAAACCTCGGCGGCTACATCGGCGCGAACGCCAAGTGCGCAGCCGAGATGCCCGGCACGGTGATGTGCACGTACTCCGATTTCGTCGGCGCGGACCTCTCGGTGTACCCGCCAGCCGCTGGCGCGTGGGTCGACGCCTCGCGCGACAGCAACGGCTACCGCAACAGCGCCGAGTGCTACACGTCGGCCGGCGGGAGCTGGACCGTCGCGACCAACGCCGACACCGGCTACTGGGTGCAGCCCAACGGCCAGCGGACCAACAGCCTGTGCGACGCCGTGCGACCGCTCGCGTGCTGCCGCGTACCGCGCACCGTGACCTTCCGCGGGTACACGATGGCGCAGTTCAACGGCAACCTCGGCGGCTACATCGGGGCGAACGCCAAGTGCGGCGTCGAGTTCCCCGGCAGCGTGATGTGCACGTACAGCGACTTCATCGAGGCCGACCTCTCGGTGTACCCACCGTCGACGGGCGCATGGGTCGACGCGTCGCGAGACAGCAACGGCTACCGCAACAGCGCCGAGTGCTACACGTCGGCGGGCGGGAGCTGGACCGTCGATACCAACGCCGACACCGGGTACTGGGTGCAGCCCAACGGCCAGCGAACCAACAGCTTGTGCAACGCGGTGCGGCCGCTCGCTTGCTGTCAGCTGCACTGAGGGGTGCTAACGCCGCGGCCCATGTCGCGCTGGGACGAGATCACTTCGCACTTCGAACACCAGGTCACGTTCTCCGAGACCGACGGCCTGGGCTTCGTGCACCACCGCTGCGCCGCGGTGTGGTTCGAGCAGGCTCGCGAGGTCTTCTTCCGCCGCTTCGGCGTGCCCGCGGGCGAGCTCTACAAGAAGGGCTGGTACCTCGCGGTGCGCCAGCTCAACACGCGCTACGACAGCTTCATCGGCTACGAAGACCGCCTCTCGGTGCGCGCGTGCCTCACGAAGCTGGGCCGCGTGCCCGTCGATTTCCACTACCGCGTCGACAACCTCACCACCGGCAAGCTCGCCATTCGTGGCCACACCAACATGGTCGCCGTCGAAGCGACGACGGTGGGCGCGCTGCCGTCGCTCGGGCGCATCCGCTTTGACCGCGCGCCGTTCGAGAAGCTCGTCTCGAAGGTCGATGACTTCTTCGACGCGCCGCAGGGCGCCTGGCAGCCGCCGCGCTGGGAGCCCGACGCGCCCTCAGGAAACTGAGAGAACGTCACCCGTCAGCGCCGTGATTCCAGTGGGCTGAAACGAGGCACGGTTGCTGCTCTGCCGGGCTGGTGCATGTCTCGACTCGTCGCATTTCTGATGCTGGGCCTCACCGCCTGCGGCGCCGACTCGTTCCAGGTCGAGAGCACCGCCGGCCAAACACCTCCGCGCGCGTCGGCGTGCGGCGTCGACGCCGACTGCGGCGATGGCTTGCTGTGCGAGGGCTGCGGCGATGGCTTCAAGACCTGCGTGCCCGGGTGCCGTGAAGACGCCGAGTGCGGCCCCAACATGCTGTGCAACCGCAACGTCGAGTGCCTGAGCTGCCCGTGCCCGTCGGGTTGGTGCGACCTCGACCCGTGCCGCGACCTCGACGGCGACGGCTTCGCGCCGGCCACGGAAGGCGAGTGCCCCGGAAAACACATCGGCGACTGCAACGACGCGTCGGCCAGCGTGCGCCCGGGCGGCACCGAGCGCTGCGCGAACGGCGTCGACGACGACTGCGACGGCAAGCGAGACGCCGCTGACGACACGTGCCGCGACAGCTGCGAGCAGCGCGCGTGCAGCATCAGCGCGAGCTGCGGCACCGCGGGCTGGTGCGACCGCGGCTGCTGCGAGGCGTGCCCGGCCGTGGTCGACCCGACCTGCCAGCAGGGTGAATCGACGGTGCCCGGCGGGCTCGACACGCTCGGCTGCCGCGTGGCCACGATCTGCGTCGACCTGAGCGCGTGCGCGAGTGACTACGCGCCGGTGTGTGGCCGCAACTTCGCCAGCTACGGCAACGCATGCGCGGCTGCGGCGGCGGGCACCACGGTGCTGCACACCGGCCAGTGCAGCTCGCGCGAGGGCGAGCCCTGCTTTGGCCACGAAGACTGTCCGTACCAGCAGTTCTGCCGGAACATGGCGCTCGACGCGGGCACCGAGCAGCACTGCGCGCAACGTGGCTCGTGCAGCGTCGACGCCGACTGTCTGTTGATGCGCGGCGCGGTGACGTGCGGTGACGCGGGGCTGGCGTCGTTGCGCTGCGAGGCCGAGCGATGCGTCGCGCAGTGTCCGTGAGCGGCGTCCGCTTCGTCGCCCTCGTGCTGCTCTCTGCGTGCGGAGGTCCACCTGACACGGTGCTGAACCAGGGTGGCCCGCGCGGCCCACGCTTCGTACTGCGCGGTGACTGCGCGCCGTCCACGCGCGCGACCGTCACCATCACCGACGCGAGCACACTGCATTGCACTGACTCGTCGATGAGCCCGACGCTCTTCGAGAGCGACGCGGCGTGGACCGCGCAGTTTGGAGACCGCTGCCCGCATGGCGTCGACTTGAGCCAGGAGCGCTTCGTCCTGGTGCCCGCGCGCGGCGCGCAGGAGTGGTTCGTCTTTCCCAACTTCGTGGCGCAGCGTGACGACGCCATCGAGCTGGGCCTCGTCATTCGCCCGCAGGGCGCGCTGCCGCCAGACACGGTGGTGCGGTTGCCGCGCGATGGCAGACCCATCGAGCTGCGCTGGTGCCGCAGCGTGTGCGTCGAGAACTGCGACGTGGCGATTCCGTAGATAGGGTTCGACGTCGTGAGCGAGGCGGCGACGGCAGACGTGCGGTGTGTCGATCATCCCGAGGCGACCGCGGCGGGCCCGTGCGGCCGTTGCGGCAACTTCCTGTGCGGTGCTTGCCCGCCTGGCCTCTGCCGGGCCTGCGCGAGTCGGCCAGAAGTACAGCCTGCGCCGCGCCCATCGGCGGGTGGCTGATTCTGTCGGTGTTGGCGCTCTTCGGTCTGCCGCTGAGCGCGCTCTCGCAGCTGATGCTCGCGTTCATCGAGGTGCGGAAGGCCGGCGGCGTCGCGGCGGTGCTCGAGGCCGACCCTGGCTGGGTCGCGGCGACGTCGATGCGCGTCGTGTACTCAACGTCGCTCGCCGCGTGGGCGCTCTACACGCTGCCCGGCTTCTTCATGAAATCGAAGAAGACGCCGCTGCGCATGCAGTGGGTGTACGGCTCGGTGCTGCTCGGCAACGTGGTGTTCACCGTCGTCGACGCGGTGGTGGCGGGCACGGCCGAGCCGCTCAAGCCGAACTACCTGCAGTTCGTGCTTCCGATTCTCTGGGTCAGCTACTTCCGCTCGTCGAAGCGCGTGAAAGAGACCTTCGTGCGCTGATGCCTACGGCGCGACGTCGTTCCACCCGTCGTCGGTCAGCACCTGACGGCGCACGACGCCTCCGTCACGACGAATCACGAGTTCCGCGCGGTCGCCGCGTCGGGTGAACTCGCGCTCGGTCGTCGCGGTGACTTCGACGCTCGTGTAGTCGTCGAGGTTGCGAACCGTCTGCACGCCACCGTCGTCGAGCAGCAGCTCGAGCCGCTCGGTGATGGCGTCGTCGTCTTCGTCGAACGCCCGCGAGATGAGCCGCCCGTCGACATCGAAGGTGTCGACGCGCTGAGACACTCCTGTCCTGGCGAGCGCGACGTAGCGGGTGCGGACACGCCCGCGCCCGTCGAACACGTCAGAGCGCTCCGAGAGGCCGTCCTCGTCGGAGTCGAACCAGATCTGACTCAGCCCGCCGTCGACGAGGTACTGCTCGACGCGCTCCGGGTTGCCGTCGCCGTTGCTGTCGCAGCTGACGTACTGCTTCTGGCCGTGCAGCAAGGTGACGACGCAGTCGTGTGTGTACTCGTACGAGAGGTTCGGGTTCGGCGTGGCGGTCTTCTGCCGCTCGGACCACCACATCGCGGCGAGCACCAGCACCGCGACCACGAGCGCACCCGTGACGAGGATAGGTGGACCTCTGCGTAGCGGCGCCGGAGCGCGCGGCAGGTCAGGAGGTGCGTCCTCGACGGGTTGAGCTGCGAGCAACGCGCGCGCTTGTTCGAGCTGCGACTCGTCAACCCAGAGCTCGGCTTGCAGATCGCCGGGCGCGACCATGCCGCCCATCACCGACTCCGCCGCGCGGATGACGACCGCGTCGAGCCCCGCGCTCACCAACACGCCACACGCCACCTCTGCCTCGACCGCCGGCAGCCACGCCAACCGAACTCGCGCCATGACGTTGGAAGCTACGCGAGTGGCGGAATCCGTGCGTCCGCATCGATTGTGGCCGCTCGATTGTGGCGGCGTCGTCTCGCGCCGGCTCCGCGACCTCGAAGCCGAGTGGTTGGTCTGTTTCATTCGTCACACAGGTCACCCTGCGTGACCCGACGACCAAGCGCCTTGACTGCACGTCATCGCGAGCTCGCGGAGCCAGTACGCGACGAGCTGCGCTCATGACACCCGGCGACCCGCCCCCGTTGAGGCCTTCACAGCGGGCGCTGGTACACGCGGTACGTCTTCACGTGCTTCGCGCCGGTGCTCTGCAGCATGCGGTTGACGAGCGCGTCGTCTTCCATCGCCCAGCCCAGCTCGCCCGCCTGGTAGCCGAGCGCCAGCGCGTTGGTGAACGTCTCGTGCGCCAGCAGCGCGTCGATGCCGCGCCGACGCCAGCCGTCCTTGATGCCGAACAACAACCCCCGCAGCCGCACGATGCTGCGCGCCTTCCAGAGCATCTTCGCGAGGCCGAGCGGAAACAGGTACCCGCCGGCTTCCTTCTGCGCGAGGTGCATGTCGGGCACCGTGATGCAGAACCCCACCATCTCGCCGTTCACTTCAGCGATGAGCGAGAGCTCGGGTCGCAACAACACCAACGGCCGAAGCCGGTTCACCACCTGCATGAACTCGTCGTGCGTGATGGGCGCGAAGCCGAAGCCCGGCTTCATCATCGTGTGGAAGATGGCCTGCATCTTCGCGAGGTCACCTTCGGGTTGGTACACGTCGAGCCGCCGCACGCGCACCTGACCTGAGGCTTTCACGCGCTCGGCCAGGCGCCGCACCTTGTCGGGCAAGCCGCCGATGGCCTGCACCTCGTAGGTGAAGAGGTCTTTGTATTTCTGGAAGCCGTTGGCCTCGAACAGCCCGCCGTACCAGGGCGGGTTGTACGGCATCAGCATGGCCGGGAAGCGCTCGTGCCCGAGCACCTGCACGCCAGCGTCATGGTGAAACGCCACGTTCACCGGGCCCACGCACCGCTTCGCGCCCTCGCGCCGCAGCCACGAGAGCGCTGCGTCGAACAGCGCCGCCGCCAGCCCCGGGTCGTTCTGCGACTCGAAGAGCCCCACGAAGCCGTCGTGCGTGCCGTGAAACCGGTTGTACCGGTCGTCGACGACGGCGGCGATGCGCCCCACCACGCGCCCCTGCCGACGCGCCAGAAAGAAGGCCGCCCGCGCTTCCTTGAAGAAGGGGTTGCGCTCGGTGTCGAGGAACTCTTTGCGCTCCGCCACGATGGGCGGCACGAAGTTCGGGTCGCCCTGGTAGTGCTCGAGCTGGAAGCGGATGAACTCGTCCTTGCCCCGGGCGCCGGTCACCTGCTCCACCGACACGTCGGCCGCCCTCACCGCCAGGCGCGGCACCACGATCGGCGTCTTCGTCCTCGCAGCCACGCGCGCCTCTTATGGAGCACCCTTTTCGCGGTCAATTCGAGCAACAACTTGCTCAAACTAGCCCTTCCGCATTCCAAGGACTTGGGTCCGGCTCTGACACGCGTCAAACGACCAAATCGGGGCTTCGGAGGCCTGTTTGGAGGTTTTTCGAGCAAAAGTTCGCTCACTTTCCAACCCGAATCGACCTCGTTGCTCAGCGTCCATTCGGACTCAACATCATGTAACTCCTGCGTCATTTGACGTCGAGACGAGCCGCCACACGCGCGTAGCAGACGTGTCACCGGGGGTGTGCGGGGCAGACTTCGCCTTGACCCCTCCGGCACCCAAACGTATCTCGCCGCGCCTATGCCCCAGATCTTCGACTACCCCAACCTGGTTGCCGCCATCGACGCCGGTCAGGGCCTCACCTCGAAGGGCTACACGTTCACCGACCGCGACAGCGACGGGGAGTTCTACAGCTTCGAGCGGTTGCGCGAGGAAGCCATGCGCCGCGCGGCCCACCTGCGCAGCCACGGCCTCAAGAAGGGCGACCGGGTCGCGATGGTCGTGCCCGACGGCGAAGACTTCGTGCCCACGTTCCTCGGCGCGGTCTGGGCCGGCATCGTGCCGGTGCCGCTGTACCCGCCGCTCTCGCTGGGCAAGCTCGACTCTTACGTCGACACGCTGATCGCGATCCTCACCAAGGCCAAGCCGACGCACCTGATCACCAACTCGAAGGTGCAGACGGTCATCTACGGCGCGGTCGCCAAGGTGCCGAGCCTCAAGGGCGTCATCACCACCGAAGAGCTGAAAGGCCCCGCGCCGGAAGGCGTGTCGACGGCCAAGGCCGACGTCAGCGACGACGACCTCTGCTTCCTTCAGTTCACCTCGGGCTCGACCTCGACGCCCAAGGGCGTGTCGGTGACGCACGCGAACCTGCGCGCGAACGCCTGGGCCATCATGCGTGACGGTCTGCAGACCGACACCGACGTCGACCACGGCGTGTCGTGGCTGCCGCTGTACCACGACATGGGCCTCATCGGCTTTGTCATCAGCCCGCTCTTCCACCGCGTCTCGGTGACGTTCATCCCCACCATGACGTTCGTGCGCAACGCCACCATCTGGCTGCGCACCATTCACCGCGTGAAGGGCACCATCACCTTCGCGCCCAACTTCGCGTACGCGCTGGCCACCAAGCGCGCCAAGCCCGAGCAGATCGCTTCGCTCGACCTGAGCTCGATGCGCCACTTCGGCTGCGGCGCCGAGCCCATCAACCCGGCCACCATGCGCGCCTTCCTCGAGACGTTCGCGCCGTCGGGCCTCAAGCCGTCGATGATGCTGCCCTGCTACGGCATGGCCGAGGCCACGCTGGCCATCAGCTTCATCGGCGTCGAAGACGCGCTCACCACCGACGTCGTCGACGGCGACGCGTACCAGACTGAGAGAAAGGCGAAGCCCGCGTCGGCCGAGCTGCTCAAGACCGGTCAGGCGCAGGAGTTCGTCAACTGCGGCAAGAGCTTCGCGAAGCACGAGGTCGGCGCGTTTGACGACGCCGGCAAGCGCCTGGGCGACCGCAACATCGGCGAGCTCTGGGTGCGCGGCCCGTCGGTCGCCAAGGGCTACTACGAAGACGCCGAGGCCACCGAGCGCACGTTCGGCAACGGCTGGCTCAAGACGGGCGACTACGGCTACCTGGTCGACGGCAGCGTGTTCATCACCGGCCGCAAGAAGGACCTCATCATCATCAACGGTCGCAACTACGACCCGCAGCGGCTGGAGTGGATCGTCGACGACCTGCCCGAGGTGCGCAAAGGCTCGACCGTCGCGTTCTCGCGGCCCGGCGCCGGCAGCGAAGAGCTGGTCATCGCCGTCGAGTCGCGCGCGCAAGACCAGGCCGCGCTCATCGAGCTCATCAAGCAGAAGATCAACGAGCACATGCAGCTGACGCCCGCTGACGTGGCCATCGCGCCCGTCGGCAGCCTGCCCAAGACCTCGAGCGGCAAGCTGCAGCGCGCCAAGACCCGCCAGCAGTACCTCGCGGGCACGCTCGGCAAGGAAGGCGTGCGCACGGTGGGCAGCAACGGCGAGAAGGCCGTCGTCGCCAAGCACGTCGCCATCTCGCTCATCGGTCGCGCGCAGCACCGCGCCCGCCGCGTCATGGAACACACGTTGGAGATCCGCTCGGTCTCCGACGCGATGGAGAAGTTCAAGTTGGCCGGGGTCTACGCGCAGAAGCGCGTGGGCAAGTTGCTCGGCTGATCGATTCAACCCCTCACGAACAACGAAGGACGAATGACCATGGCTACCGTTTCAATCTCGCAGCTCTTCGCGCAGGCCGCCCTCGAAGTGAACGGCAAGAAGCTCGACGGCCTCACGAAGGACACCGTCATCTCCAAGCTGGGCCTCGATTCAGTGGCCATCATGGAGCTCGTCAGCTTCTTTGAAGAGAAGCTCAACATCCGCATGCCTGACGAAGACCTCGCCAAGGTGCAGACCATCGGCGACCTCGGCGACGTGGTGAAGCGCCTCGTGCCGGCCGGCACCGAAGTGACGATCTAGTTTTCGTGGAGCCCTGCGTGCGCCGCGAACTCGCGCGGCGCCCCATGGCCGCACCTTCCACCTTTCGCGCACGGGAGCGCCCATGAGCCCCAGCAAGCACGAGCACCGGGAAGCCATCGCCGTCGTCGGCATGGCGTGCCGTTTTCCCCACGCGAAAGACCTCACCTCGCTCTGGAAGGTCGTGTCGACCGGCGAGGTGACGTTCGAAGACATCGACGATGGCCGGTGGAAGCACTCGGCCTTCTTCGAGCCCAACGACGTGCGCGCGGTCGACAAGACCTACGTGCGCAAGGGCGCGTTCATCGACGGCGTCGAGGAGTTCGCCGCGCTGCACTACGGCCTCGCGCCACGCCGCGTGCAGGTGATGGACCCGCAGCACCGCCTCGTCATCGAGATGACGCGCCAGGCGCTGCAGGACGCCGGCTACGACAGCAAGGGCTACGACAAGTCGCGCACCGGCGTGTTCATCGGCGCGTCGGTCTCTGAATACAAAGACCTGATGACCGCGCGGCACCGCGCGCAGCAGACCATCAACGGCGAGTTCGGCGACTCGCTGACGGCCACCGAAGCCGAAGCCGTGAAGGCCGGCGTCGCCGACGTGGCCCCGGGCCGCGCGTTCACCATCGCCGGCTCGCTGCTGAACATGATCGCCTGCTCGGTCGCGCAGACCTTCGACCTGAACGGCCCGGCGATGAGCATCGACGCCGCGTGCAGCTCAGCGCTCGTCGCGATTCACGAAGCGACCATCAACCTGCGCGCGCGCCAGTGCAACGTCGCCATCGCCGGCGGCGTGTACCTGAACCTGAACCCCGACAACCTCATCGGCTTCTCGCGCATCGGCGCCATCTCGCCTTCGGGCGTCTGCCGGCCGTTCGACGCGCGCGCCGACGGCTTCGTGATGGGTGAAGGCGTGGGCCTCGTGGTGCTCAAGCGCCTCGAAGACGCGCAGCGCGACGGCGACCGCATCTACGCGGTGCTCAAGGGCAGCGGCTGCAACAACGACGGCCGAGGTGAAGGCCCGATGACGCCGCGCCCGGAAGGTCAGCGCGAGGCCATGTGGCGCGCGCACGCCGACACCGATTTCCCTGTCGAGTCGATTTCGTACGTCGAGACGCACGGCACGGCGACGACGGTGGGCGACGTGGTCGAGGTGGGCGCGCTCAAGCACTTCTTCAACGAGCGCGCGGGCAAGGCGCTGACGCAGCCCTTCTGCAACCTCGGCAGCATCAAGGCCAACGTCGGCCACACGATGTCGGCGGCGGGCGCGGCGGGCTTCATCAAGACCTGCCTCATGCTGCACCACGGCGTCATCCCTCCGCAGCCCAGCGCGGAGCAGCTGAACCCCAAGCTCGACCTCGAGCACTCGCCCTTCGTCGTCGCGCGTGAAGCCAAAGCGTGGGACGTGCCGGTGCGCCGCGCGGCGGTCTCGTCGTTCGGCTTCGGCGGCACCAACGCGCACGTGCTGCTCGAGCAGGCCCCGTCGCTCGCCGACGCGGCGCAGGTTGACGGGCCGTCGCTCTTCCTTCTCTCGGCGCCGACGCCCGCGCTGCTGCAGACGCACGCGAAGGAGATCGCCGAGCAGGTCACGCTGCACGACCTCGCGCCCGCCGACGTCGCCCGCACGCTGGCGGCGCGGCAGGCGTTCGATGCGCGCATCGCCTTCCTCGCCACCACGCGCGACGACCTGCTCGCGAAGCTGAACGACATCGCCACCGGCGCGCTCTCGGCCTCGACGCCGGTGCCCGCTGAGCAGCGCAAGGTCGGCTTCCTGTTCGCGGGTCAGGGCGCGCAGAAGGTCGGGCTGCTCGCCGACCTCGTCGCCCGCTTCCCCACGCTGCGCGCCAGGCTCGAGCAGTACGACGCCGCGGTGAAGGCCGAGGCCGGCTTCTCGCTGCTCAACGCGCTCTACCCGCCCGCGGGCACCGACCCGGTCAAGGCGCAGGCGCACCTCACGCAGACGCACATCTGCCAGCCCGCGATGGCAGCGCTGGGCATCGCGCTCGGCGAGGTGCTGCGCGAGTGCAACGTGCAGCCCGACGTCACGCTGGGTCACTCGCTCGGTGAGTTCGCGGCTGCGTCAGTGGCCGGCATGTTCACCGGCGCCGACGCCGTGAAGCTGGTCGCCGCGCGCGGCCGCATGATGAACGAGCTGGGCCTCACCGACGTGGGCGCGATGCTGGCGGTGATGGCCGACCGCGCGGTCGTCGAGCGCCAGTTGGAAGCGCTCAAGCTCCCCAACCTCGTCGTCGCCAACCACAACCACCCCACGCAGGTGGTGGTCTCGGGCGCGACGAAGAGCGTCGAGGCCGCGAAGGCCGCGTTCGACGCCGCGGGCCTGAAGAACACGAAGCTCGACGTCAGCCACGCGTTCCACTCGCCGCTGATGGCCGGCATGGACACGCGCATGAAGGCGGTCATCGCGGCGCTGCCGCTGACCTCGCCCAACGCGGCGGTCGTCTCGTGCATCACCGGCAAGACCTACGACTCGGTGGGCGACGCGAAGGACATCTGGGTGCGTCACGCGACGTCGCCGGTGAACTTCGTCGACGCCGTGCAGACCGCTGTCGACGCCGGCGTCACGCAGTTCATCCAGGTCGGGGCTGGCGGCGCGCTGCTGTCGTTCGCGCGCGGCGTCTCGCCCGACGCGGTGCCGCACGCGCTCGCGCCCAACGAAGGCAGCGACGGCGGCGCGATGTTCCTCGGCGCGCTCGGCAACCTCTGGGCGCGCGGCACGCCGCTCAACGCGCAGCCGCTCTTCGCGTCGGCGCAGCTCGTCACGCTGCCGCCCACGCCGCTCGAAACGCAGAAGTACTGGGCGATGGAGCGCACGCCGCGTGCGCCCCGTCAGCCGCTCGTGAAGTCCGGCGCTGTCGCCGCGGCTTCCGTGTTCGCACCGCACGTCTCACCGCAGCTCACCACGAAGGGACCCGTCGCCATGGACAACCTCATCGCGCTCTTCCAGCAGCAGATGGCGCTCATGCAGAGCCAGGCTGAGATCGTCAAAGCGCAGGCCGCCGCGATTCAGGCGCTGGCCGGTGGCGTCGACGCTTCAGCCCTCGCGCAGGTCACGCAGCAGGTCGCCGTGCCCGCGGTCAACGGTGGCGGCGTCGCCGTGCAGTCGGCGGTGGTGGCCACGCCCGTCATCGCCAAGCCGCCCGATTTCTCGAACCTCATCGGCAAGAAGGGCACCGACCAGGTCATCGGCGCGCAGACCGCCGCGCCCGTGGCGCCCGTCGCGAAGAAAGAAGAGCCGAAGGTCGACGTGCGGCCCGAGGTGACGACGAAGGTGCTGGAGTTCGTCGCGCGCATCTCGGCCTTCCCCCAGTCGACGCTGAAGCTGGAGCAGACGCTGGTCGGCGAGCTCGGCTTCGATTCACTCATGCTGGTGGAGCTGGACCAGTCGGTCGGCAAGACGTGGCCGACGCTGGGCGGGCTGCCGCGCGAGCTGTTCAGCAAGACCACGTCGACGCAGACCATCGTCGACCACATCGTCGGCGTGCTCGAGAACGGCGCGACCGCGAAGGCCGCGGCGCCTGAAGTGAAGCTGCCGGTCGAGCAGTACGTGCCCACCGTGGTGCCGGCGCCGCTGGCGACGGTGACCGAGAACGTCCTGGCGCTCGAGAAGCCGGTGCTGGTGACGAAGGACACGCGCGGCGTGGCCGACGCCATCGTGGCGGGCCTGACGGCGCGCGGCGTGGCGGCGGTGACGGGCGACGTGTCGACGGCCGGTGAGTTCGCCGGCGTCATCAACCTCGTCAGCGACGCGGCCGACTACCGCGCGGCGTCGCGCTACGCCCTGGGCCTCGCCAAGAAGCTGGGCGGTGAGAAGGCCGAGCTGTTCGCCACCGTCACCACGCTGGGCGGCGCGTTCGGCTTGAGCGGCGTGAAGGCCGAGTCGCTCGGGCAGTCGGGCGCGCTGGGCTTCACCAAGGCGCTCTCGGCCGAGTGGCCTGACGCGCTGGTGAAGGCCATCGACGTCGACGCCGCGCTGTCGGCCGAGGTCGTCGCGCAGCACGTCGTCGGCGAGCTGCTCTCGGGCGACCGCACGGCGGAGGTCGGCTTCACCAAGGCGGGCCGCACCGCGGTATCGCTGGTGCCGACCCAGGTGGCCGACCTCAAGGCGCTCACCTCGAACTCGGTCATCGTCATCACCGGCGGCGCGAAGGGCCTGGGCCTCAAGTTCGCCAAGGGCCTCGCCAAGACGTACGGCGCCACGCTGGTGCTGACGGGCCGCAGCAAGCTCGACGAAGCGACCTCGAAGTCGGTCGCCGAGGTGAAGGCCGCTGGCGCGAAGGCCGTGAGCTACCAGCCGATGAACGTGCGTGACGCGGCCAGCGTGCGCGCGGCCATCGACGTCATCCGCGCGCAGCACGGGAAGATTGACGCCGTCATCCACAACGCGGGCCTGCTGGCCGACGCGCTGGTCGAGAAGAAAGACGTCGCGTCGCTCGACTCGGTGCTCGAGACCAAGGTCGGCGGCGCGCTCGCGCTGCTCGACGCCACGAAGGCCGACGCGCTGTCGTTGTTCGTCGGCATCGGCTCGTGGGCGGGCCGCTTCGGCAACGCCGCGCAGACCGACTACTCGGCCGCCAACGAGATGCTGGCGCGCGTGTCGGGCGCCAAGCGCACCCTCGCCATCGACTTCCCGCCCTGGGAAGACTCCGAGATGGTGAAGAAGATCCCCGCCTTCAAGAAGGCGGAGCTGAAGGCCGAAGGCGTCACCTTCCTCGCCGATGACGAAGGCGTCGCCACGTTCCTCACCGCGGTGAAGGGCGCGAGCGGCGAGCTGCTGGTCGGGCGCAACCTGCCCGAGCGCACCGTGCTGCACACGGCGACCTTCCCCGTCTCGCGGCTGAACCACGTGTACCTGAACGACCACACCATGGCCGGTCAGCGCGTGCTGCCCTTCGCCTCGGCGCTCGACCACGTGACGGCCGCCGCCGTGGAATCAGTCGGCGCCAACACGCCGGGCCAGTTCACGCCGTTCGCCGTCAGCGACTTCAAGCTGCAGCGCGCGGTGCTGGTGCCCGACACCATCTGGCTCGAAGCGCAGGTCAAGCAGCCGGTGCGCAACGGCAAGGGCGAGACGCTGAACGTCACGCTGAGCCAGGGCCGCGCCACGTCGTACGCAGGCACGGTCACGGTCGGCGCTGACAGCGCCATCGCGCCCAAGGTGAAGCAGTACGCGCCCACCGCGCAGCTGCCGATGTCGCTGAAGGACTTCTACGGCGGCTTCACGTTCCACGGGCCGCGCCTGCAGGGCATCGTCAGCATCGACGCGCTCGGTGACGACGGCGTCAGCGGCGTGGTGAAGGGCTGCCGCCCGGCCGACTGGGTCAAGGAGCCGCTGCGCAAGGAATGGACGGTCGACCCGCTGGTGCTCGACGCGTCGTTCCAGCTCGCCGGCTACTGGGCGTGGGTGAAGCACCAGCGCGCGGGCTTCCCGGTGGCGCTCGGCCGCTTCGTGCAGCTCAAGCCCTTCGGCCTCGGAAACCTGAAGGTCACCGCCTGGTTCGAAGGTCAGAACGAAGACCTCTTCACCGGCACGCTCGTCTGGCAGAACGAGAAGGGCGAGACCGTCGCGTACGTCACCGGCATGACGGCGGAGTTCAAGAAGCGCGACCCGCAGTTCAGCACCCGGGCGGTGCCGCTGCCGGCCGTCGCCGAAGCGGGTGCGGTGGCTGAAGAAGCGGCGCCTGTCGCCACCATCGACGAGGCCAGCTGGAACCCGGCCAAGTTCCCCGAGTACCTCGACGTGCGCGAGCGCATCGACATGGCCGAGGCCTTCGGCCTGCAGAACCCGTACTTCTCGGTGCACGAGGCCATCTGCGGCGACACCACCGTCGTCAACGGCAAGCAGATGCTGAACTTCTCTTCGTACAACTACGTGGGGAACTCCGGCGACCCGGTGGTGAGCCAGGCCGCGAAGGACGCCATCGAGAAGTACGGCACGTCGGTGTCGGCGAGCCGCGTGGCGTCAGGTGAGAAGCCGCTGACGCGCGACCTCGAGCAGGCGCTGGCGCACTTCTTCGGCACCGAAGACAGCATCGTGCTGGTCTCGGGCCACGCCACCAACGTCACCGTCATCGGTCACGTGTGCGGCCCCGGCGACCTCATCGTGCACGACGCGCTCGCGCACGACTCCATCATCCAGGGCGCGAAGCTCTCGGGCGCCAAGCGCCGCCCGTTCCCGCACAACGACTGGGAAGCGCTCGACCGCATGCTGACGAACCTCCGTCCGCACTACCGGCGCGTGCTCATCGCCATCGAAGGCACCTACTCGATGGACGGCGACATCCCCGAGCTGCCGAAGTTCATCGAGGTGAAGAAGCGCCACAAGGCGATGCTGCTGGTCGACGAAGCGCACTCCGCTGGCGTCGTGGGCCCCACGGGCCGCGGCATCGGCGAGCACTTCGGCGTCAACCCGGCCGACGTCGACATGTGGATGGGCACGCTGTCCAAGTCGTTCGCGTCGTGCGGCGGCTACATCGCGGGCAGCAAGGAGCTCGTCGAGTTCCTCAAGTACACCACGCCCGGCTTCGTCTACTCGGTGGGCATCCCGCCTCCGAACGCGGCGGCGGCGCTGGCGGCCACGCAGCAGATGCTCAAGCACCCCGAGCGCAGCAAGAAGGCCAAGGACAACGCGGCCTACTTCATCAAGCTGCTCAAGGAGCGCGGCATGAACTCCGGCATGTCGAAGGACACCGCCGTGGTGCCGCTCATCGTGGGCAACTCGATGCTCTGCCTGCAGCTGTCCGACGCGCTCAAGAAGCGCGGCATCAACGTGCAGCCCATCCTCTATCCGGCGGTGGAAGATGATCAGGCGCGCCTGCGCTTCTTCCTCTCGTCGCTCCACTCGCACGAGCAGCTCCTCCACACGGCCAACGTGGCGAAGGAAGAGCTCGAGCGCCTCACCCGCGAAATGAACGGCGACGCCGTCGCCTGAAGCCCGTTTTCGTTTAAAGGACCCAACCCAAATGACCTCGACTCAAGACGAAGTTGAAATCGGCTACGACATCTCGAACGAGTTCTTCCGGCTCTGGCTGGACGAGCGCATGCACTACACGTCGGCCGTGTTCGACGAGCAGCACACGACGCTCGAGCAGGCGCAGCGCAACAAGAGCCGCTGGCTGGCCGACTTCGCCGAGGTGAAGGAGAACTCGCTGGTCCTCGACATCGGCTGCGGCTGGGGCGCGAACCTCGAGTACCTGGTGCTGGAGCGCAAGGTGCAGCGCGCGCACGGCATCACGCTGTCGCGTCAGCAGGCCGAAGAGATCCGCGCGCGCAAGCTGCCGGGCGTGACGATGTGGGTCGCCGACTACAAGGACTTCGTGCCGCCCGAGAAGTACGACGCGCTCATCAGCATCGAGATGATCGATCACCTCGTGTCGCCGGCGCAGCACCAGGCGGGCGAAGCGGTCGGCATCTACCGCGAGTACTTCAACAAGTGCGCGAAGTGGGTGAAGCCCGGCGCGCACTTCGGCTTCCAGGCCATTCTGCGTGACCGCATGCCGCGCAACCGCGCCGACCTGGAAGACTTGAAGCAGACGGCCGACGTCATCTTCCCCGGCGGGCAGAACCCGCGCCTCGAAGACCTCGTCGCCGCCTGTGGCCAGAGCTGGGAGATCATCCAGCTCAACACGCGCCGCGTCGACTACGGCAAGACCACCGCCGAGTGGCTGCGCCGCATGCGCCTCAACAAAGAGAAGATCATGGCGAGCGGCTGGGGCGGCAAGCTCATGAGCAACGGCGTCAACGTCTGGGAGAACTACGAGCGCTACCTGTCGACTTGCGTGAAGGCCTTCGCCAACCACTGGTCGAGCGACGTGCAGATGAAGCTGCGCCTGAAGGACTGATTCAGTCTTCACCGACTGAAGCAACCGCAGCCGCGTGGGCCCCTCGGCTCGCGCGGCTGTTTCGTTCTGCGAGCGCGCCCCATGCGAAAGGCCGTGCTGGTGGGGTTCGTGGCGTTGTGCGGTTGTGATCATCAGCAGCGCGCTGCACCGACCTCTCTGCCGACCTCGCCGCGCGCTTCGCGCCGAACCTCAACAGCCCGGGCTACTCGGGCAGCAGCACGTTCCGCTGGGGCACGTGGGAGAGCAACTGGCGCCCGCTCATCGACCCGTCGGTGCGCTGGTCGTCGACGCTGCAGTGCAACTGAGCCGTGCGCTTCACTTCGTGACACGCTGCACGCCGTCGTGACGAAGGAGCTCGCCGCATGCTGCTGACGGGGTTGGTGCTGGTGTTGTCGTCGTTGCCGCTGCCTCCAGTGGGCCCGGCGCCCGCATGGGTCGAGGCCCTCGACACGCCCGCACCGCCCGACAAGCCCTCGGGCGCGTCCCACACGCTGCTCCACGACACGCAGGTGCGCGTGGCCGACAGCGTCGAGACGTATGAGCGCCGCGTGTGGAAGGTGCTGAACCAGCCGGGCGTCGAAGCGCTCGCCACGCAGCAGCTCGAGTGGAACCCCGCGTATGAGACGCTGACGCTGCACGGCGTGTGGGTGTGGCGCAACGGCAAGCGGCGCGACGCGTGGCACCCCGACGACGCGCGCGTGCTGCCCGTCGAGAACGACCTCACCGCCGGGCTCTACGACGGCCGCCAGCAGCTCGTGCTGGAGCTGCGCGACGTGCGCCCCGGCGACCTCGTCGAGTACGCGTACACCCGCCGCGGCGAGAACCCCGTCTTCAAGGGCCACGTGACGCTGTGGGCCGAGCAGGCCGCCGACGCGCCGGTCTCGCTGCTGAACTTCTCGCTGACGTGGCTGCGCCCGGCGCCGCTGCACGCCACCCCACGCGGCGGCGCGGTTGAGCCCACCGTCACCCCGGTGACCGACGGCACGCGCTACGCGTGGTCGCTGCGCGACGTCCCCTTGCTCGACTGGGAACCCCGCACGCCCACCGACGTCGTGCAGCTGCCGCACGTGGTGTTCACCGACTGGGCCGACTGGTCAGCGGTGCGCGCGTGGGCCGAGCCGCTCTTCGCGCAGCCGGCGAAGGGTGAAGACTTCGACGACCTCGTGAAGCGCCTGCGCGCGTTGCCCGAAGCAGAGCGCGCGAGAGAAGCGGTGCGCCTGGTGCAGGACGACGTGCGCTACGTGGGCGTCGAGCTGGGCGAGCACAGCCACCAACCGCACGCGCCGGCGTGGGTGCTGGAGCGCGGCTTCGGGGACTGCAAGGACAAGGCGCTGCTGCTGGTGTCGCTGCTGCGCGCCGTCGACATCGACGCGTGGCCGGTGCTGGTCAACTCGGAGGCCGCGCCCGGCTTCGACGCCACGCCGCCGAGCGCGTCGGCCTTCGACCACGCCATCGCGCTGGTGCAGCTGCCGACGGGCCCGCTCTTCATCGACGCCACCGCCACGTTGAACCGCGGGCCGCTCGAGACGCGCGAGGTGTTGCCCTACCGCTACGCGCTGGTGGTGCGCGAAGGCGAGACGGGCCTGGTGCCCATCGAGCAGCCGATGCCGAAGGAGCCGACGTGGGACGTCACGCAGCGCTGGGTGACGCACCTCGACGGCAGCGCCGCGTTGACGGTGGTGACGGTGGCGCGCGGGCACGAAGCCCCGACGCTGCGCCGAGCCATCGAGCGCGACACGAAGGCCGAGCTGGAGCGCACCTGGCGTGAGCGCCGCGTCGGCCAGCTGTCGACCGAGCTCACGATGACCGACTTCGAGTGGGACGACGACGGTGAGACCTTCACGCTCACCGAGCGGTACTCGGTGGCGAGCTTCTTCGCGAAAGACGAGGAGCACAGCTTCGAGACCCTCGTCATCGACGGCGATCTGACGTGGGTGCCTGAGACGCCGCGCACGCGGCCGCTGTTGGTGACGGCGCCGCTGCACGTGCGCGAGCGCATCGAGTGGGTGGACACGTCCGCGTTGGAAGCGCCGCGCTTCACCACCACCAACGAGACCATCTCGTCGGACGTGTTCGCGCTCGACGTGAAGCAGGCGGTGAAGGCCGGCGTGCTGCACCTCGAGTGGACGTTGAAGAACACCGCGCCGCGGCTGGAGGTGGCGCACTTCGCGGCGCACCGCACGGCGACGAAGAAGGCCGCGGACACCACGGGCTATGTCGTGACCTCAGGCCGCGGCGGCGTCGGGGGCACGTCAGCGGAGACCTCCACGTGGACGGTGGTGTTGGCGCTGGTGGGCGGCATGGCGGTGGTGGGCTTCATCATCGTCACGTTCACCACGGCCGACGAGCGCTGGCAGAAATGGAAGTCCGGCGCGCGCATTCGTGCGTTCGCGAAGCTGCACGTGGCAGACGCCGGCGAGGCCCCCGCGTCTGCGGTGACGCTGCGCACCGAAGCGGAAGGCGCGGCGTTGTTCCGCAGCGCGAGGTGTCCCCGCGGGCACGACTGGGGTGAGGTGAAGCAGTCGGAGCACGTGCGCTTCGGTGATGACCGGTTGACGGTGCTGACGCGGCGCTGCACGACCTGCGACGCGGTGGAACATCGCTACGTGCGGCTCCCGGGCTGAGCGCGCAGCTCGATGGGTGGACGCTGCCCCTCGCGATGCGGCGCCGTTTCGGCCGGAGAACGAACCACCTGTTGAGCAACAACCCATCGGTTGCTGCATCGCCTCGACTTCGGATCGCGGTGCACTTCCCAAGATGCACGGCGTCTGAAGAGGTCGAGCTGCTCGTCGCGCGCGCGAGGTCGGCCTCCTCGTGTCCGCGCGAGTCAAGGCGGTCGCGACGGCCGGAAAGAGGGCGGTGTGCGAGGACTTCGGTCGTGCGCATCGCGTCGAGGCCCTCGACCTCGAGCGAAGTGGCGCCAGGCGTTCCGTGCGCGGAGGTCTTCTCACCAGTGCACCAGTGGAAGAACTCCCCGTCAGTTGGTCCTCACTCGCGGCCCGCGTCCACGCGCGAGTTGCTGCCTCGGCGTTCTGACGGGCGGATCGCACCAGTGGTGCAGCGTGGAACAAACGACACGTCAGTTGCCCAATCGCGGCAACTCGCCGCGCGCGATCACGACGCCAGCAACCGTGAGGTCCGCGCCCGTTGAGGCCGTCGCAACGACCGGACGAGCGTCGATCGCCTGATTCGGCGTTCTGACGGGCGAAACGCACCACCGGTGGTGGGAACGTGGGAACGACCATGGATTGCCCCAAAAGACGTGAACGCACTCGTGGCGTGCCGCGGAGCACGTGGGCGATGCGCACGGGGGACGACAGCCGTGCACCGCCGCCCTCGAGGAAGGCTGTTCGCGTCAGCGTCGGTACGACTCGATGATCTGCATCAACCGCGGCCACCACTCCGAGAACGACGAGATGGCCGCGCCCAGCAACGCACCGAACGCGATGGCCATGCCCCACCGCGGCTTCCGCACCGTCGCCAGCTCCGCCGGTGACAGCTGCGACAACGCGGTGAGCTCCGTCTGACTCAACCGCGCGAGCGCTTCGGTCTCACTCAGGCGCTTGCGGCTGCGCAGGAAGTTCACCAGCACCGCCGACGGCGAGCGCTCCAGGCGCGTGAGCAGACTCTCGAAGGCACGTCGCAGCGCCGATGCATCTTGAAAGCGGTCTTTCTCGTGTCGCGCCATCGCCTGCTCGATGACTTTGACGAGGTGCTTCGGCGCGCCCTTCGCGGCCTTGCCCAGCGCTTCGTGCGAGCCCGTCGACACCTTCGCGAACACCTCGGCCGCGTTGGCGCCGGTGAAGGGCCGCTTGCCCGACAGCGCCTCGTAGAGCATCACGCCCAACGAGTAGATGTCGCTGCGCACGTCGACAGCGCCACCCGTCACCTGCTCGGGCGACATGTACGACGGCGTGCCGACCGCCATGCCCGTGCGCGTGAGCCGGTCGAGGTCCTCTTGTTGGGCGATGCCGAAGTCCATCAGCTTCACTTCGCCCCACGAGTTCAACATCACGTTGCCGGGCTTGAGGTCGCGGTGCACCACGCGGTGGAAGTGCGCGTGCTCGAGCGCCGACGCCAGCTGCAGACCGATGACGCACACCGCGTCGGGCGGCAGCGGCGCTTCCTTGATGAGCTCCGACAGCGTGGGGCCGTCGACCAGCTCCATCACCATGTAGAAGCCGTCGTTCTTCTCGATGAGGTCGAACAACGTGACGATGTGCTGATGCCGGAAGCCGGCCAGCGCCATCGCTTCACGACGAAACCGTGAGAGCGCTTCCTTGTTCTTCGCGGTGTCGGGCGGCAGCTCCTTGATGGCCACCTCGCGCTGCAGGCCTTCGTGCACCGCGCGGTACACCTGCGCCATGCCGCCTTTTCCGAGGGGCCCGAGAATCCGACAGTCGCCCACTTTGCGGATGGCCATGGCCGACGAACGGTACCGAATTCTTCAGCGCTCGAAGCGGACTTCTACGGCGAGGCGCTCGGTGTGTCCTTCACGCACCTCGTGACGCGCGGGCTGCGCGCCTGGCGCCGTCCACGGCTCGACGCAGATGAACGGCTTGTCGGGCAGCGTCCAGACCACCAGCGTCTGGAAGTGTGGTGTCCACGACAGATGCACGCGTGAGCCATCGCCGCGATGCAGCGTGGTGGCGCCGTTCTCGTAAGGCGTGAAGTGCTCGTCGACTTCTCCGCTGGCGAAGCTCGAGTGCGCGACGCCGTCGACGCGCGCCTTCGCTTTGTCCGCCACGCGGAAGTACGGGTGAATGCCGAAGTGCAGCGGCATGACACCGCCGCGCGACGTGAAGGCCCACTCGAGCATCAGGCGGTCGTCGTAGAGGCTGACGGCGTAGGTGGCGTGAAACGGGTGTGGCCAGTCGGCCAACGTCGCGGGCGTCGACGTCAGCTCGCACTCGAGGCGCGCGGTGTCGTCGTCGGCGACGGCGCTGGTGACGGCCCACGGCAGGCGTCGCGCGAAGCCGTGCTGCGGCAACGTCGCGCCCGGCGGCGGCTTGCCCGCGAAAGGAAAGAGCAGCGGCACTCCGCCGCGCACGTTCTTGCTCTCGTCGAGGAAAGTCGCGTCGTCGAGGTACAGCACCTCTTCACCGGCGCTGATGAAAGACGTGACGAGGCCGCCACGCGACGGCGCCACGTCGACGGAGCTGCCGCCTTCGATGAGCCGCCAGCGTTCAATAGGAC
Organism: uncultured Archangium sp.; assembly: GCA_964459885.1. GTDB lineage: Bacteria > Myxococcota > Myxococcia > Myxococcales > Myxococcaceae > Archangium_A. The sequence goes on along the minus strand of CAYWON010000009.1, from coordinate 15,567 downwards.
CTTCGATGCATTCGATGCGGGGCATGCGCTACCTCGTCAGCTGGAAGATGAGCTGCGGTAGCACGCACAGCACCAACGCGCCGCCGGCAATCAGCGTCAGCTTCATCGCGAAGAGGTCTTCGAGGTTGCCCACCACGATGTGCTCCAGCTTCGCCACGCCGAGCTTCTCGACCTCTTCGATGGCCGCCGCGCCGTCCTTGGCGCGCGCCACGTGCGTCAGCTTCAGCGCGTGCGGGGGCGACGCCGCCTCACGAGCGCGACGAGCACGAACAACGCCGCGGGCACCGGAGCGGTCGTGCAGCCTGTCGGCACCTTCACTTCTTCCATCGGCGGTTGGCCTGCGTCGGGCGTCGTTGAGGGCGTGCCTGCGTCCGTGGCGACGCCTGCGTCGGTAGGCGTGAAGCCGGCGTCTTGCACCTCGTGGCCCGCGTCCAGGTCTCCGGCGTCGGCCACGCCTGCGTCGACTTCGACGTCGAGCAGCCCGAAGAAGCGCGCGCCTTCTTCGGCCGAGCAGAGGCCGACGTCCTGGCGGTAGCTGCCCGCCGCGCCACAGCCGCTGGACACGTCGACGGGCGTGCCGTGGCCAGTGGTGGAGAGGAGCCACGACTCGACGCGCGTGATGCCAGCAGCGTCGTTGAAGCGCTTGCGCGTCGCGACACCGACGGCGCTCGTCTCATCGGCGACGGTGTCGATGCCGTTCACGTGCGTCCACTGGTCGACTTCTTCCGTGAGGTTGGTCGACGCGACGGTGAAGTCGCTCGTGCCGTGCCACAGCTGCACGCGCGGGGCGGGGCGGCCGGGCACCAGCGCGCCCCACTCGGCGGGCGTGCGGTTGGGCGGCGCGGTCATGCAGCTGTAGGCGAAGAGTGACGACGTCACGCACGCGAACGGCAGTCCCGCGATGACCTGGCCGCGGGTGAAGACATCGGGGGCGACGGCGAGCAGCACGTTGGCCATCGCGCCGCCCGCCGAGAAGCCGCTCACGTACACGCGCGAGGCGTCGAGGCCGCGCGATGAGACGAGGTGCTGCACCATCTGGAGGATGGAGGTCACCTCGGGGCCATCGCGGCGTTGTTCGGAGGCCGAGGACCAGCTGAAGCACGCGGCGACGCCCGGTGCCTCGACGTAGGCGACGACGAAGCGGTGCGCGTCGGCGAGCGCGTTCCAACCGGCGGGCTCGTAGCTCGACGCGGACTGGGAGCAGCCGTGCAACACGACGACGAGCGGCGCGCCGGCAGTGCTGGCCGGCTCGTGCACGTAGAGCGAGAGACCGCCGGGGTTGGTGCCGAAGCCGGTCACCTCGGTGAGCCCTTGGCGATGGGTCGCGGTGGGTGAGAGGTCGGCGGCGCCGCACGAGAGAAGAACGAGACAGACCGCAGCAGCGCGCATGGGGTGCCGGTGTCGCACACTCAACGGGCCGGTTGCTACGTCTCCACCGCGGGTTGTTTCGTGGTCGTTGCGCGCGTCGGTGCCTTCGCCTCGTCTCGCCGGTGGTGCTACGTGCGCAGTGTGCGTCGCGCGTCGCTGACGTTGTCCTTCGTGCTCCTGGCGTGTGGCGGCCCACGGCTGCCGTTGCCGGCCGCTGGCGAGCCCGCGTGCACCGTGTCCGACGACGCCGTGGCGTGCGCGCCGCAGATCTCACGCATCGGCGGTCGCGACGTGTACTGGCAGCAGCCGATCGTCTCAGCGCCTGCTGACGGTTACCCCGTCGTCCTCGTCTTTCAAGGCAGCTTCTTCGGGCCGCCGCTCACCTGGAACCGTGTGCCGCGCGACACGGCGTTCGGTGGGTACCAGCAGGCGAGGTTGCAGGCGTTGCTCCTCGATCAGGGCTTCATCGTCATCGCGCCGTCCGCCGAGGGCATCGCGTGGCAGACCAACACGTCCCCCGACTTCGCCAATTCGAGCGACAAGCGCTTCATCGACACGCTCCTCGAAGAGGTGCGCGGTGGCACCTTCGGGACCGCCGATGCATCACGGCTCTATGCGACCGGCATCTCCAGCGGCGGCTACATGACCAGCCGAATGGCCGCTGAGTGGCCAGGCACGTTCCGCGCCCTCGCCATTGCTTCTGCGAGCTGGGCGACCTGCGGCGGCGCGGTGTGCGCGCTGCCGGAAGCGCTCCCGCCCGGTCACCCGCCGACGCTGCTGATGCACGGGCGCGGCGACGTCACCGTGCCGCTCTTCACCGCGCAGGCGTACCTGGACGCCCTCGTTGCGCAGGGTTTCGAGGCCGAACTCGCGGTCGATGACGACCGCGGTCACGAGTGGCTGCCCGACGCCCCAGAGCGCGTCGCGGCTTGGTTCGCCGCCCACTGAGCCAACCGCCCGCATCGTGGCAGCGTCACTGGAACTTCTCGGGTCGCGTCGCTCATGCCGAGCACGCGAGGTCGAAAATCCACATTCCGTGTGGATTCTCGACCTCGCGCGCGCCCGCACTTGTCGGTGGTGCGCGGTACACCGTCCTCCAGGGTCGGAGGGTGGGATGGTCGACGTGGAACTGGAGTGCGTGCGGCTCGCTGCACGACAACATGGCGTGGTGACCCGGCAGCAAGCGCAGCAGCGCGGCTTGACGAGTCGGCAACTTGAGCACCGCGTGGTCTGTGGAGCGTGGGTACGCGTGTTTCCCGGCGTGTACCGCGTCGAAGGTTCTCCAGAGACCTGGCGTCAGCGCCTGATGGCCGCGTCGCTGTGGGCCGCGCGCGGCTTCGTCCTCTCACATCGCACGGCCGCCGCGCTTCATGGCTTCAGCGACTACGTCGGTGAGCTGTCGGTGCAGCTGACGTCGACTCGCAACCTGCGTGGGGACGCTGTGACTGCGCACCACGTGAAGCACCTCCACCTTCGCGACGTCGTCAGCGTCGAGTGCTTCCGCGTGACCTCGATGAGCCGCACGCTGCTCGACCTGGCCGCCACCGAGCCGGCTGACCTCGCCCGGCGCGCACTCGACGAAGCGATGCGCCGCCGCTGGACCAACCACGATCGTCTCGAGCAGCTCATCTCCCGCAACGAGGGCAGCCCGGGCGTGGCCTTCATCCGCGAGCGGCTGCACGAGTACCGCGGTGGCGACGGGCCCGCCGAGAGTGAACTCGAGCAGCGCGTGCTCGAGCTCATCGCGGGGAACGGGTTGCCTACGCCCACCAAACAGCGCGTGGTCCGCACGCGGGGAAGGGTGCGGCGGCTCGACTTCCACTTCCCGGGCACGCCGGTCGTCATCGAAGCCGACGGCTATGCCGCGCACGCCACCCTCGACGCCTTCGAAGACGACCGCATGCGGCGCAACGCGCTGACGTTGCGAGGGTTTCAGGTGCTCCACTGGACGTGGCGCGCCATCGAAGACCGGCCTCACGTGCTCGTGGCCGAGCTGACGGCGCTGCTGAACGAGCAGTTGCGCAGACCGCCCGCGCGCGACAGATGAAGGGCATGTCGAACGACGCCGTGCTTGAGACCGTGCCGCTCAGCTTCCAGTGGCCTGCGCTGGACCCGTTCTTGTTCGCGGTACACCACGACGACGCGTACCCGCCCGGCAACCCGGAGCTCGGCCCCAACGCCACGCTCGCCGGCCGCAACATGGGCAACGACTTCGAGGGCAAGGACGGTTGGCGCATGTACCACGGCGACACCGTGCCCGGCTTTCCGCAGCACCCGCACCGTGGCTTCGAGACCGTCACCATCGTGCGGCGCGGGCTCATCGACCATTCCGATTCGCTCGGCGCGACGGCGCGCTTCGGTGGCGGCGACGCGCAGTGGCTGACCGCCGGCAAGGGCATCGTGCACAGCGAGATGTTCCCGCTGCTCAACGCGACGGGCCCCAACCCGCTGGAGCTCTTCCAGCTGTGGCTCAACCTCCCGCGCGCCAACAAGATGGTGAACCCGTACTTCTCGATGCTGTGGGGCAACCAGATCCCCGTGGCGCGGGCGCCGGGCGTCGAGGTGTCGGTGGTGGCAGGTCAGCTCGGCGACGTGCGCGCGTTGCCGCCGCCGCCTGATTCGTGGGCCGCGCAGGCAGACGCCGACGTCGCCATCTGGACAGGGCACCTCGAGCCCAACGCTGAGTGGACCCTGCCGGCGGCGAAGCCCGGCACCAACCGCATGCTGTACTTCTTCGCGGGCACGAAACTGAGCGTCGGCGGTCGGAGCTTCCCGCGCGGCACCGGCATCCGGCTTCGTCCCGACGTCGACGTGGCGCTGGTGAACGGCGAGGGCGAAGGTGAGTTCCTGCTGCTGCAGGGGCGGCCCATCGGCGAACCGGTGGTGCAGTACGGCCCCTTCGTCATGAACTCGCGCGCCGAGATTCAGCAGGCGTTCCTCGACTACCAGCGCACGCAGTTCGGCGGCTGGCCGTTCAAGCGTGACGACCCGGTGCACCCGCGTGAGCAGGACCGCTTCGCCAGGCACGCAGACGGCCGGGTCGAAGACGCGCCGAAGTAGCACCGGAGACACCGGTCACGCACTGAGGCTGATCTTCCGCTCGGTGCCTGGCAGTGGCGGCAACAGCTTCCGCGCGCTCGACATCTCACCTCGCAGCGCCGCGAGCGTGGTTGGCAGCACCTCTTCCATCGACGCGCCTGCATCGACGAAGGCCATCATCGCCGCGAACGTCAGCTCCTTGAGGTACGCGAACGTGAAGCCGTGCGTGCCCTCGACGGCCAGCGTCAACGCATCGTCGTCGAAGTGCAGCGCAGGCTCGAGCGTGGCGCGCCAGCGCTCGAGGTAGGCGCGGCGTTCGCGCGGCTCCGGCAGCGGAAAGTGGAACTTGCGGTCGAACCGGCTCGGCCGGTCGAGCAGCGAGCGGTCCAGCTTCTCGGGGTGGTTGGTGGTGGCGATGACCAGCAGCCCTTCGTTCTGCGCGAAGCCGTCGAGCTCGTTGAGCAACACGCTGCGGTTCTCGTCACCGACGAGACAATCGAGGTCTTCCAGCACCACCACGCAGGGCGCGGCGCGGCGGGCGCGGGAGAACACCTGCGAGATGCCGCGCTCCGCGTCGCCCTGACGCGAACGGAAGCTGCGCACGTACAGGCACTGCCAACCCGTCTCGCGCACCAGCGCACGGAGCATGTGCGTCTTTCCGTTCCCCGGCGCACCGAGCAGCAGCAGCCCGCGTTTCCACGGCACGCGCAGCTTCGTGTACGTCTCTTTCGCCGCCACGAAGCGCCGTACGTCGTCGCGCACCGCGCTGGCGAGCTCGGGCGCCAGAATCAGGTCCTCGAAGCTGGCGCTCTGAATCTGGCGGTACAGCGCCTCGCTGCGGGAGAACGAGCCGTTCTCGAAGGACAGCACCTCGCCGCGCGTGCTCGAGCACCACGCACACACCGCGCTGAAGAAGGTCCGCGCCTGCTCGGCCGTGTCACCAACGATGAAGCTCACCGTCTCGAAGTCGTTGTTCTCGCGCAGGGTGATGGTGAGCACCTCGAACTGCCGGCCTTCCCACGTCAGCGTCTCACGGCGGTGACGCTGGTCGACGGTGACGCGGCCAGGCGTGTCGTCGTCAGGCCAGTGGTCGAGCACATCGATGACATCGGGGTTCACCGTGCTCACGGCCTTCTTGTCGAAGGCGAAGCGGTAGGGGTCGAACAGCTCCGAGCGCGTGAGCATCACGAAGCGCTGTGGGAACTCTTCGTTGAGGCGTCGCTGCACCTCGTACAGCACGGCCTGCGGCCGCATGTGCAGGACGTCGTCAAACAGGGTCGTCATGCAGCCACGACGTGGCGCCGCGCGGCCCCTGACGCGGCTACTTCGTCGGCTCGGCGCGGCCGTAGCGCGCTGTGGCGAAGTCCATCTCGCGCGCCCACGCGCGGTCACCGAACGAGAAGTGCCACCATTCTTGTCGGTGGCCCACGAAGCCGGCGTCGCGCATCACGCGCGCCAGCAGCATGCGACGTTGATGCACGGGCACGTTCGTCTTGGCGAAGTGCTCCGGCCAGGACCGTTCGGTGGGCTCGTCGAACGGCGCGCCCATGTCGAGCTGCGCGCCGGTGTCGTCCATCAACGTGAGGTCCACGGCGGCGCCGGTGCTGTGCGGAGGCGGTCGCTTCACGTCGTCGCTCGGCGGCGCCCAGTACGTCAGCACGCGCTCGCGGCGGGCGGCGTCGCTCAGCTCGGGCGCTTCACGGCGCAGCAGCGCGTCGGTGTGGTCGACCATGAACTGCTGCACGGCGAGCGGGCGCCACGCGTCGAACAGATGCAGCTTCCACCCGGGCTTGTGCGTGTTGAGCCGGCGCTGCGCGTCGTGGAGTCGCTTGCACACCGACTTGCGCAGGAACCACGGCCCGAAGCCGTCGTACGGCGCGCCGAGTTTTACGTAGGGGTGGGGCGCCTCGAAGCTGAAGTGCACCGGGTCGAGGGCCACGAGCGGCTCTCCGTCGTCGGCGATGCTGATGCTCTCCCACTCGCGCATGGAGGGAGCGTGTAGCCGCTTCCACGTCACGCGTCGCCGCACGGTCGGTCAGCCGTCCGTTTCTCCGGCGTGTTCCGTCGCGGTCATCGACACCTGCGTGCGCGCGTGGTTGCGGGAAACGAGTGGAGCACCAGGCGCGCAGAAGTACGGCGAGGAACAGTGTGCCGAACGCGAGCGGTTTCGCTCTACAACTCGCCGTCGGTTGCGCGGACCTCGCTGCGAGGTCGCGGGGGCGTCGGCGTGGCGCACGCCAGTCGTGCATCGCCGGCACTGTCGCCATCGAGGCTCAACGACTTTGCCGCTGCCGAAGCGAACCGCCTTCTGCACGACGCGAAGTGGGTTCACGTGAACCGAGTGCTGAACGCGAGCGACGTCGCTCTACAACTCGCTGTCAGTTGCGCGGACCTCGCTGCGAGGTCGCGGCGCCGGGCATGGAACTCCGGTCCTCGTGTCGACTGCTGCTCTGAGAGGAGACGGTGTCGACGGGGTTCGGCGCTGCCCAGCACGGACAGGCTCGCGGCACGCCGTGAAGCGGCTTCCGGGGGAACCGTGTGCCGAACGCGAGCGACTTCGCTCTACAGCTCGCCGTCGGTTGCGCGGACTTCGCGGCGAGTTTGCCGCGCCGGCTACGGAACTCCGTCCTCGTGTCGACTGCGGCCCTGAGGGGAGGTGGCGACGATGGTTTCGGCGCTGCCAAGCACGAGATGGGCTCTCTGCACGACGCGAAGTGGGTTCTCGTGAACCGTGTGCGGAACGCGAGCGAGTTCGCTTTACAGCTCGCCGTCGGTTGCGCGGACTTCGCGGCGAGTTTGCCGCGCCGGCTACGGAACTCCGTCCTCGTGTCGACTGCGGCCCTGAGGGGAGGCGGTGTCGCTGGGTTTCGGCGCTGCTCAGCACGGACAGGCTCGCGGCACGCAGTGAACGGCTTCCGGGGGACCGTGTGCCGAACGCGAGCGAGTTCGCTCCACAGCTCGCCGTCGGTTGCGCGGACTTCGCGCCAGTTTGCCGCGCCGGCTACGGAACTCCGGTCCTCGTGTCGACTGCTGCTCTGAGCGGAGACGGTGTCGATGGGTTTCGGCGCTGCCCAGCACGGACAGGCTCGCGGCAACCCCGTGAAGCGGCTTCCGGGGGAACCGTGTGCCGAACGCGAGCGAGTTCGCTCCACAGCTCGCCGTCGGTTGCGCGGACTTCGCGCGAGTTTGCCGCGCCGGCTACGGAACTCCGTCCTCGTGTCGACTGCGGCCCCTGAGGGAGGCGGCGACGATGGTTTCGGCGCTGCCAAGCACGAGATGGGCTCTCTGCACGACGCGAAGTGGGTTCTCGTGAACCGTGTGCGGAACGCGAGCGAGTTCGCTTTACAGCTCGCCGTCGGTTGCGCGGACTTCGCGGCGAGTTTGCCGCGCCGGCTACGGAGCTCCGTCCTCGTGTCGACTGCGGCCCTGAGGGCGGTGGTGTTCGATGGGTGCGGCGCTGCCCAGCACGGACAGGCTCGTGAAGCGGGTTCACGTGAACCGTGTGCCGAACGAGAGGGATTCCGCTCCACAACTCGCCGTCGGTTGCGCGGACGTGGCCGCGAGGCATGGAGTTCCGGTTCTGGCCCTGGGGGGCGGCGAGATGGGGTTCGGCGCTGCCAAGCACGAGACGGCTCTCGGCATGACGCGAAGCGGTCCGCGTGAACCGCGTGCGGAACGCGAGCGAGTTCGCTCTACAACTCGCCGTCGGTTGCGCTGACCTTGCCGCGAGGTCGCGGGGCTCGTTGGTGTCGAGCAGCCCAGGGCGTCACTCGCCCTCACCGCCACATTGAGGCGCTGTTTCAGCGCTCAGACGGCCGACAAGTTCTCACGCCCGCAACCAGCGCCAGAACGTGCCGAAGCCCGGGAACAGCGAGAACTGCGCCTTTCGCACGCGCTTCGTCGACGGCCCCGCAGAGAATGACAACGCGTTGTCGAGCAGCGCCCGCGCTTCGTCCTTGTGACCATCTTTCACCAGCAGCTTCGCCAGTCGCAGCGTGCCGTCGAGGTGCCGCGGGTCGAACAGCAGCACGTCGCGCAGCAACACCACCGCGCGCGTTCGGCCCTCGCGACCTTCTTGCACGTCGACCGCCTGCATCAGCACCTTCACGCCATCAGCCTTCCGACCGCGCATCGCGTGAAACTGCGCGACCTTCTGCCACGCCGGCACATCGCTCACCGCCGTCTGGGCGATCTGCAGCCACAGCGACAGCGCCTTGTCCGCGAAGCCCCGCGCGTCGAGGTCATCTGCCGCGACGCGGAAGCTCTCGAGCGCGCGCTTCGGTTGACCCGTCTGCACCAGCAGCGGCCCCAGCTTGGCGTGCGCCGCCGCGTCGCGCGGGTTCAGCTTCAGCACCTTCTCCAGCTCGGCGATGGCCTTCTTCGGCTTCTTCTTCCCGCGAAACTCCTCTGCCTTGCGAAGAGTCGCGTCTCTGTCGAACGGGGTCGCCTTGCCGAAGCCGAGCATTCGCCGCGAACTGTAAGCAGCGAACCGGTGACGTCGCGCTGTGTGCCTTGCAGCGCCGTGACGATTGATTGGCGCTGAAACGAACGAACGTGCGCGAGTTACCTGCGGACCGCACGCGCAGGTGCGCGACTCTCACGCGATGTCTGCCCAACGCAGACACGCGCGTACGCGGCGCTACTCCAGCACCGGCGGCGCGGCTTCGTGCGACGTGCGCAGCGCGTGCTGCGGCAACGGCAACGTCAGCAAGAAGCCCAGCACCGCCAGCACCATCGCCAGGCGGTACACCATGCGCGTCGCTTCGGTGAACGCCTCGCGCAGCCCGCGGTCGACGGCGTCGATGGTGGCGAACACCTTCGGGCGCTCCGCTTCGAGCTGCGCCGACAACCGCTGCACCACCGCGCCGCGTGCCGCCGTCACCGCGTCTTCCGCAGCGGCCTCCAGCGACGCGTCGAGCGCCACCAACGAGGCCTCTGACGCCGGGCGCTCCACCGGCAGCACCACGCGGCGCTGCTTCAATCGCGCGTACTGCGCGGCATCACCCGCCACCGCGCGCACCTCGGCGTCGTAGTTGGCGAGCGCATCGCCCACCGGCGCCTCGGGAGGAATGGACTCGTTCTCTCGCCGCAGCGCCTGCCACGCGTCGTCGCTTTCCGCCGCGCGCCGCAGCTTCGCGCGCACCACGGTGTACCGCGCGCGCACACGCTCGCTGAGGCTGCCGTCCTCCACGGCGCTCTTCAGCTCGTCGGGTGAGAGCGGGCTCGCCAGCACCAGCTGCCGCGCGAGCGCTTCGCCGTCGAGCGCGCGCACCGCCACGGCCTTCGCGTTGTCGAGCTGCTGTGACGCCGCTCGCTTCACCGCCACGGCGTCGAAGCGCGTCATGGGCGCGCCTTCTTCAGTGGGCGCCGCTCCGCCGCCGCGCGTGAAGCGCTGCACCAGCTCAGGCGGGAGGCCGGCGGTGGCGCTCGCGAGCCGCGTCGTCATCTGCTGCGTCAACGTCACCGCGAACAGGCTGCCCACCACCGCGATGCCGACGGTCGAGCCCATCTGCCGGAAGAACGTCACCATCGCCGTCGACACGCCGAGCTGCCGCGGCTCGACCGCGTTCTGGATGGCGATGGTGTACAGCGGCATCGACGGGCCGAGCCCGAGGCCCAGCAACACCATCTTCACCGTCACTTCTCCCTGCGTGCTCTCGGGGCTCAGCGTGAAGGCCATCACCGCGAAGCCCGCGAGCTGCAGCACCATGCTGCCCAGCATCAGCGGCTTGTACCGACCGAAGCGCGAGACGAGCTGCCCCGACAAGACGTTGCCCGCGACCACGCCCAGCACGAGCGGCGAGATGGTGAGGCCGCTCTGCGTGGCGGTGACGCCCACGACGTTCACCATGAAGAGCGGCAGGAACACCATGGGCGTCAAGAACGCGCCGCCCATGAGAAACGTGGTGGCGAGGCCCCAGCGCACCGTCGGGTTGCGGAACAACCGCAGGTCGACGAGCGGCTCTTTCGCGCGCAGCTGCCACCAGACGAACGTGCCCAGGCCCAGCGCCGCGACGACGAAGAGCGTCACGACGGGCCAGTCGGTCCACAGGTAGCCGAGCTGCCCCGGCTGCACCTCGGGCTTGCCCAGCGTCAGCGCGACGAGCAACGGCACCACGCCCACCGCCAACAACACAGCGCCCGGCACGTCGACGCGCGGCGTGTACGCGAGCTGCGGCTTGAGCGGCGGCATGCGCGCCACGATGAAGCCCAGCGCGATGGCGCCCAGGGGCAGGTTGATGAAGAAGACCCAGTGCCAGCCGAAGTGGTCGGTGATGAAGCCGCCCAGCAGCGGCCCCACGAGCGAGCTGACGCCGAAGACAGCGCCGAACAGCCCCGAATACCGCCCGCGCTCAGCCGGTGGAAACAGGTCGGCGATGACGGCGAAGGCCGAGGTGAAGAGCGACGCCGAGCCGACGCCCTGCAGCGCGCGGAAGGCGATGAGCTGCGCGGCCGACTGCGCGACGCCGCACAAGACCGACGCACCGACGAACACGATGACGCCGAAGACGATGACCTTCTTGCGGCCGAGGAGGTCGGACAGCTTGCCGTACACCGGCACCAGCACCGTCGAGCTGACGAGGTAGGCCGTCGTAATCCACGCGTAGAGCGACGCGTCCATGCCCAGCGAGCGCTGCATCTCGGGGCCGGCGGTGGCCACCACCGTCTGGTCGAGCGCCGCGAGGAACATCGCCAGCGCCATGCCGGCGAGGGTCTGCAGCTTCTCGCGTCTGGTCAGTTGCGCGGCGCTCATGGGGCGCGCTGACAGCGAGCGAGTCGTTCTGTGCAGCTGTCGGCGCACAGCCGCACGGTGTCGAGCGGGTCTGGGTTGGGCCGCGTCAGCCCCGGCGGTGCGCGCGTGCTGACGTCAGCGGTGGGGCAGTCTGTCAGGCAGGTGTCGTAGATCTGACGGCACCTCTCGTCGCGGCGCGCGCCATCGACGGTGGCGCACGACGACAGCAGGAACAGGGCGAAGCGCAGGCGCACGCGGCAGACCCTCACTCGCGCTCGCAGCGCCGCGCCTGCTCGTTGCACTGGTTGGTGCACTGCGCGACGTCGGTCATGGGCTGCGTGCTGTTGATGCTGGGCCCCGGCGGCACGCGGCGGTTGGCGTCGGCCGTGGGGCACGCGTTGAGGCAGATGTCGTAGAGCCGCCGGCAGTCGTCGCGCAGCCGCGACGAGTCCAACGTCGCGCACGAGGTGAGCAGCAACAGCAAGGGGAGCGCGCGCATGGTCGGCAGAAAGTAAACGACCCCGCCGCGCGAGCGCAGCAGGGTCGGTGAAAGGAGCACCGGAACTTCGGCGGCTGCTTACTTCTTCTTGTCGGCGGTGACCGGCTTCTTGCCAGCGCGCGCCTTGGTGCCCTCGAAGAGCGCCTTCATGTCGACCGCCGCCTGGCCCTTCTTGGTCAGGATGGCGTTGACCGCCTTGAGGATCTTGCTGCGCGCCTTGCGGGCGACCGCGACGTCCTTCGACGCCGAGACGACCTGCTGCTCGGTGATGCCGCGGCCGTGCTGCGCCGGCTTGCCGATGTCGAGCTCGGCGTACTTCTTGGTCGCCGTCTCGGTGTTGGTGCGCTTCTTCCAGCGCTTGCCCATCAGCGCCCGCGACGTGTCGTCGAACGCCTCGATGCGCTTGCTGGTGGTCGCGATCTGCTTGGCGGTGATGCCCTTGTCGGACAGGAAGGTCTGGAAAGTGCCCATAGTGAGGCGCGCGTATGCCCTGTTTCCTGATCGAAAAGCAACCTTCCACCTTCGATCATCTTGATCCGGCACCGGGACTGTGTGTATGGAGCGCCTCCCTTTTTCCTGTAGGTCTCCAAATGGCGAAGAAGTCCTCTGTCCTGAAGAACGAGCGCCGCAAGCAGCTGGTCGCGAAGTACGCGACCCGCCGTAAGGAACTCAAGGCCACCATCAAGAACCCGGCGACGTCTCCCGACGACCGCGCGGCGGCCCTCGCGGCCCTGGCCAAGCAGCCTCGCGACGCCAACCCGGTCCGCGTGACGCTGCGTTGCGTCGTCACGGGCCGCCCCCGCGGCAACCTCCGCAAGTTCGGTCTGTCGCGCATGCAGTTCCGCGACAAGGCGCTGGCGGGCGAGCTCACCGGCGTGGTCAAGGCCAGCTGGTAACCAAAGAAAGTCGAAGGAGAACACCATGTCCCGCGTGTGTCAGGTGACGGGCAAGCGCCCCCTGGTTGGCAACAAGGTCAGCCACGCCAACAACAAGTCGAAGACCCGCTCGCTGCCGAACCTGCAGAAGCACCGTTTCTTCCTCGCCAACGAGAAGAAGTGGGTGTCGCTGTGGGTGTCCACTCACGGCATGCGCATCATCAACGTGCGCGGCATCGACTCGGTGTACGCCGAGATGAAGGCCGACGGCCGCGCCTGAGCGCTGCTGAAGTCTGAAAGCGTTCACGAGCCGCGGCTCCTCGGGTTGCATCGAGGGCGCGGCTCGTGGTGTTTGTGCCGTTGCCATGAGCAAGGTCGTCATTTCCATCTGCCGGCGCTGCGAAGACGACGACGAGCGCGCGCGCGGTGACGGCCAGCTGCTCTACGAGAGCGTCAAGAAGCTGCGCAAGCAGCTCGGCCTCAAAGAGCTCTTCGACGTCGACGACGTGAAGTGCCTCTCGCTGTGTCGCTCGCCCTGCAACGTGATGTTCGAGGGCAAGAAGCGCTCGACGTACACGCGCACCGAAGTGCACGCCGTGAAAGAGGTCGAGGCCGTGGTGGAAGCCGCGCGCGCCTACGCGCTGCTGGAGCCCGGTGAAGAGCTGCCCGAGCGGCTGTTGCCCGGCGTGTCGGCCGACTGACTTGCGACGTCAGGCGTGCTTCATGCGCACGTCGACGACACGCCCATGACTGCGCATCGACCTGCCTCTCTCGGAAACCTGCTCGGGCTGGCGTGGCCCATCATCATCAGCCGCGCGAGCCAGAGCGTGGTGGGCCTGTGCGACGCGCTGATGGTGGCGCACCTCGGCGCCGCCGCGCTGGCGTCGGTGGCCACCGGCGGCATGAACACCTTCACGGTGATGATTCTGCCGATGGGCGTGACGTTCATCGTGCAGAGCTTCGCCAGCCAGCTGTTCGGCAAGGGCGACGCGGCGGGCGCGCGGCGCTACGGCTGGTACGGCCTGTGGGTGGCGGCGCTGACGCAGCTGGCGGCCTTCGCGGCGTGGTTCATCGTCGACGACGTGCTCGCGGTGCTGCCGTACACCGACGAGGTGCGCGCGCTCATGGGCGGGTACATGCGCATTCGCCTGCTGTCGGCGGGCGCGGCCATCGGCGTCGAGGCGCTCAGCAATTTCTACGGCGGCCTCGGCCGCACGCTGCCGGGCATGGTGGCCAACCTCGTGGCCATGGTGGCCAACGTGGCCCTCAACTGGTTGCTCATCGACGGGCACCTCGGCGTACCCGGTCTTGGTGTCGCGGGCGCGGCGTGGGCCAGCGCGCTGGCGTCGGTGGTGGCCTTCGTGGGGCTCTTCGTCTTCTTTGTCGTCGACGGGCCAGCGGGCCAACGCGCGAAGCTGTCGGTGGCGGAGTTCTTCCGCATGCTGCGCTTCGGCCTGCCCTCGGGCTTCAACTGGCTGTTTGAGTTTGGCGCCTACGTCTTCTTCGCCAACGTCGTCGTGGCGGGCCTCGGCACCGCGACGCTGGCGGCGATGAACACGGTGATGTCCATCAACTCGGTGTCGTTCATGCCGGCGCTGGGGCTGACGAGCGCGGGCGCGATTCTGGTGGGGCAGGCCATCGGCGCGCAGCGCAAAGACGAAGTGCCCGGCGTGGTGTGGCTCACCGCCAGGACCGCGATGGTGTGGCAGGGCGGGGTGGGGCTGCTCTACGTGCTGGTGCCGGCGGCGCTCATCGCGCCCTTCGCCAGCGCCGACGAAGGCGCCGTGATGGCCGACATCGGCGTGCGCATGCTGGTGGTGTCGGCCGGCTGGCAGCTCTTCGACGCCATCGGCATGTCGGTGGCCGAAGCGCTGCGTGGGGCGGGCGACACGTTCTTCCCGATGATGGCGCGCATCGCGCTGGCGTGGCTGGTGTTCGCGCCGGGCAGCTTCATCACCGTGAAGTACTTCGGCTGGGCCGAGGTCGGCGCGATGTTGTGGCTGGTGCTGTACCTCGTGCTGCTGGCCGCCGTCGTCTTCCTGCGCTTCCGCCACGGGGCGTGGCGACGCATCGAGCTCATCGACGCGCCGCTGCACTGACCGTGGGCGTCAGGCGCCGTCCAGGCGCTCGATGATCCACGCCTTCGCTTCGTCTTCGTTGCTGAAGAACTTCGTGTAGGGCGAGCTGCCCGACACGCGAATGACGAAGCCCATCAAGACGCGCAGCGGGGCCGAGTTCAGCACGATGGCCACCGGCGCCCGCAGCTTGCTGCCTTCGGTGCCGGGGTTCTCGGTGAAGATGCGCCGCGCCTCGGGTTTCATGTCGGTGCCGGCGTCGGCCACCGAGAGCACGCCGGCCATGTAGTAGGGCGCGCCTTCGCGCATCTTGGACATCATCGTCTCGGCGTCTTCGCCGGTGACGACCCCGAACGAGTGCGTGCGGACGTACGTCTTGCCTTTGGGGGTCTGATGCGCGGTGAACGTGATGGGCATGGTGCGGACTTCGGAGGCAGTGGAGGTTCAGCGCTTGTCGAGCTTCTCGACGACCCAGGCGGTGGCGGCGGCTTCGTCGCTGAAGAGCTGCGTGTTGGCCGCTTTGCCTGAGATGCGCAAGATGAAGGTCATCATCACGCGCATGGGCGCGCTCGTCACCACCAACGCGTAGTGCCCCGACTGGCTCAGGTTCACCATGTCGGCGAACGCGCGGCGCGCGTCGGGCTCGATGACCATTTCAGGCGTGTTGATGGACACCGACGACAACCCGTGAATGGCGCCACCCGGGCTCGAGTGCTGCTTGAGCTGGGCGACGTCGTCCATGGTGATGCGGCCCGTGGCGACGGACCGTGTGTACGGCGTTCCACCCGGTGAGTGTTTGATTTCCCAGGCAATCGGCATGACGACCTCTCTCTCTTTCGTGCTGTCCCTACTTCGTGTCCGACTTCTGCGACTGCTTGATGCCCATCTCTTCGAAGACGACCTTGAGCGCGTCTGACAGCCGGCGCAGCGTGCGGATGCGCGAGGTGTCGATGCCCAGCTGCGCGATGGTCTGCGCGA
>CAYWON010000008.1:47774-77620 GCA_964459885.1 uncultured Archangium sp. | reverse complement strand
CGTCGGAAGCTCACAGGGTGTCCTCCGGCTCGTCATCGGGGCTGCTGCCCTTCGCCGGCGCGGCGGCCGGCGCCGGAGCCGAGGCGCTGCTCTTCTTCTCGGGCGCGGGCGTCGTCAGATCGACCTCGGGCATGGTGTCGGCCACCGGGCGGCTGCCGACCTCGCTGGTGTTGTTCTTGATGGTCTGCGCCTGCTCGACGCTGATGGTCGGCACCGCCTGAATCGAGGTCAGCACGTCACCGCCCAGCACTGGCGACTTCTCGCTGATCGCCTTCAGCTGCATCACGTCTTCCGGCATCTTGGGGAACTGCTGCGGCGCGTACTTGGTGCGCAGCATCTCGAGCGCGGCCTCCGTGCACGGGTTGAACACGTCGAGTTCCTGGCTCTTCTGCACCACGGCGGTGAAGGCGTCGGTGGCGTTCTTCTTCACCGGCTCGGCCTGCTGCTCGAACTGGGGCCGCATCTCGATCAGCAGCTCTTCCGGCAGGCCCTTGGGCACGGGGAAGTTGATGAGCTGATCAGCCATCTGATCGTACGCGAGGCCGATCTTGTGGAGCGCGCAGATGGCCGGGTCGGCCGACTTGAACGACACCGTCCTGGTGTACGTCTTCTGGATCTCGCTGAGCGCCGTGCCCTTGGCCGCGATCGAAGACTTGAGCTCGCCGATGTTCTGCAGCTTCGACCAGCGCAGCTTCATGGCGTTGTACTTGCGCCACTCGTCTTCGTTCTGGATGAAGTTCGCGCGCGCGACCGCGTCGAGCGCCGTGATGTCGAGGGCTTCACGTTGCCGCTTGGGCAGCTTCTCGTAGTAGTCGCTGATGCGGTTGTAGACGCCGCGCGCCGCCTTCGCGTTCTTCTGCTTCTCTTCGTAGATGCTGGCGATGCGGCCCTCGGCGGTCAGCACCTTGCTCGGGTCCTTCACGTACTTCTTCTCGTACTCCTCGAGGCCCTTGGTGACCTTGCCCCACTGACCCATCTTCTCGTACAGGTCGAGGATCGACTTCTCGACGGCCTCGGCGTCCTTCGACGTGGGCCACAGCTCGAGGTACTTCTCGCGGTTCTTCAGCGCCTGCTTGTACGCGCCCAGGCCGTCGCGGAAGACGCCGGCGTTGAACAGCGCGTCCTGCGCCTTGGCCTCTTCCCAGACCTGCTCGGCCGCCGCCTTCGGAGCCGCCGCCGCAGCCTTGCCCTTCTTCGCCGGCGCCTTGCCCTTCTTGGGCTGCGGGCCGCGCGACTTCTCGTACGCCGACGCGTAGGCCTCGTAGTAGTTCGCCGCCGGGTCGAAGTCGGCGATCGCCTCGTAGCCCTCGGCGAGCGCGAACATCGTCTGCGGCACGTACTGCGACTTCGGGTACTTCTGGATCAGCTGCTTGCGCACCTCGATGGCGCGGTTGAGCATCTTGCCGTTGTAGAAGTCGATGGCCGCGTTGAAGAGCGCCTTGTCGGCGAGCTCCGTCTTCGGCCACTCGTTCACGAACGTGAGGTACGCCTCGCCGGCCTTCGCGTACTCCTTCTTCGCCTCGAGCTGGTTGATGAGCTTGAAGCTCGACTGCTCGATCAGCTTCGCGAGCTCTTCACGGAACTTGCCGACGGCCAGCTTGTCCTCGGCGTAGAACTTCCGCGCCCAGTCGTTGACCTTCTGCCAGTCGCCGATGAGGTTGTACGAGTCGAGCACCAGGTT
This sequence comes from uncultured Archangium sp., assembly GCA_964459885.1. Taxonomy (GTDB): domain Bacteria; phylum Myxococcota; class Myxococcia; order Myxococcales; family Myxococcaceae; genus Archangium_A. Next base: position 75,939 of record CAYWON010000008.1, on the reverse strand, counting down.
GGCGGCGATCTCGCCGGCCTTGGAGCCGTCTTCGAACTTGTACTCGGGGTACTTGAGCGCGATCTCCGACAGCCGCCCCACCGCTTCGTCGAGGTGGTTGTAGTCGTAATAGATGCGCGCGGCCTTGTAGGCGATCTCGACCCGCTTATCGCCCTTCTCGATGTACTTGAGGTAGTTGTTGCAGGCGTCGAGCAGGCTCTGCTTGCTGCCGGGAATGGTGAGCTTCTTGTTGGGGTCGGTGACCGCCTCCGGCTTGATCTTCCCTTCCGCCTCTTCCTTCTTCACCACCTCCGACCACGCGAGGATCGCGTTGTAGGCGGCGTTGTTCATGTACTTGCCGGGCTTCTCTTTCTTGCCCACGCGCTCGATGTCGACGTTGAAGACGGCCGAGTACTCGGCGGCGGCCTTCTCGTACTTGTTCAGGTTGTCGTTGAGCAGCTCGGCCCAGAAGAAGCGCAGGTCGTACGCCTTGGGGCTCTGCGGGAACAACGTCAGGTAGTCGGCGTAGACGGCGTTGGCGAACTCGAAGGTCTGCTCGTCGCGCGTCTTGCGGCCTTCGTTGTGCCAGTCGACGGCGAGGCGCGAGATGGTGCGCTCGGCGAGCTCCCGCGCTTCGTCCAGCGAGCGCTTGTCCTTGTCTTCGAGCTTCGGGTTGCCCTTCAGCACGTCGTCCATGATCTTCACGAGGCGACGCACCTGCTGCACCGTCATCTGCTTGTTGCCGGCGCGCATCACGCAGTCGACGACGCGCGACTGGAAGCCCGGCGCTTCCGGCGACAGCGGCCGCTCGGTGATGAGCATGTTGTAGGCGAGCGCGGCCTCGCGGTCCTTGCCGTCTTCGTAGAAGAGGCTCGCGAGCTGCTTCATCATCGTGCGCAGATCGTCAGGCGTCTTGGCGAGCTTGCTGAACTTGTCCTTCGCTTCGCCGGGGCCGCCGCCGCCGCGCGAGTACGCACGCACGTAGTCGGTGCGCGCTTCCTTCGCGAGACCGGCGCGTGAGCCCTTCGCGCCCTTCTTGCCTTCGACCTCTTCAGCGCCGGCGAAGTCGACGTAGAGGACGACGGACTTCCACATGTCCATCGCCTTCTCGAAGTCCGACATGTTGAAGTAGCACCAGCCCTGCTTGTACAGCGCGTAGCCGTACACCTGGTTCTCGGGGAACTTCGCGGCGTTCTTGTAGTTGTCGAGCGCCTTCTCGAGCGCGTCGCGCTTCCCCTTGCTGCCGTTGAACCAGTACTCACCGACGGCGAGGTACGAGTCAGGCAGGTACTTCGACTTGGGGTACTTGCTGATGAGGCGGCCGTAGGCGACGAGCGCGCGCTTCTCATCGTTCATTTCCATCAGGTTGAGGCCGAGGAAATAGAGGACCTCGTCGGTGCGCTCGAAGTCTTTGTATTCCTGAACGATGGTCGAATACGCCTTCACCGCTTCCTGGGCGAAGACCTTCGACTCTTCGAGCAGCTTGGCCTTCTCGGCCTCGGCCGCTTCGATCGCCGACTTGTCGTCAGCGTTCATCGCGCGGATCTTGTCGTCGTCGCGGCGGTTGGCCTCGAACGAGATGTACTTCGATTCTTCCCAGTAGAGCTCGCCGAGGCGGAAGAGGAGCGCGGGCTTCTCTTTCTTGTCGGTGGTGAAATCGATGATCTTCTTGAGGTCGGTGATCTGCTCTCGGCGCTTCGCGGCGACCTGCACTTCGACGCCGAGCCGGAACTCGTCGTACTTGAGCGCGGGGGCCTCATCGCGCTTCTCCTTCTTGCGCGTGATGTCGCCGGCCAGCGACTTGTCGGGGACGAGGCTCGTCTCCTTCTTCTTCAGCTCGACTTCTTTCGCGGCCTTCTTGTCGGCAGGCGCCTGGGCGACGGCCTGCAACGAGAGAGCGACGAGAATAGCGATGACAGATCGGCGCATGGTCTTCCTGGGCAACAGAGTCCGCTCGAAAATTACGTTCGCGATGGACAGCGCGACGACCCTTGGTTGAAACCAAGTGGTCAGGACTCCTTGGAAAATTCCCTTTGAGCGGGCGAAATCATCTCGCCCGCACCGATCACCGTCAAGCAACGACTGGAGCTACCGGGCAGGTCCGACCTGTAGCTGGTCCAGCAGCTTGCGGGCCCCGAGCGCGGCGCGCGGGTCGGCGCCGACGTCCAGCACCAGCTCCACGGAAGGATCACGCACCAGCAGCGACTGCAGCAGCCACGGCTCGGTGGTGGGCGTGACGATCACCCGCGTGCCGGCGCCACACGGGAAGACGTCGCTCGAGAGCGAGAGCAGGCTCGCCACGTGGAGCTCGCTCGAAGGGTCGGCCGCGGTGCGCTGCGCGCAGGCCACGGGCAGCAGCGCGTCGGGCGACGCAGCGATGACGCGGCGACCGGGTAACCCACGAAACTGGCCCCACGTCAGCAGATCGAGCGGGCCGCTCGTCGCCCACCGCACCTCCGAGGGCCGCGCCCGCCGCAGTCGCTCGAAATCGGCCTCGCTCAACGGCCCTTCGACCGCCACCGCGAGCCGGCGCGCGCCGGGCAGCCGGCCCGCGACGTCCAACGCGGACAGCGACACCCACGCGCCGACCTTCGGCAACTTCGAGAACACCGCAGCGTCGACGGGCTTGAGCGGCGCGCGCAGCTCGACCCACGCCATGTCGAAGCGCGTGAGGTTCTCGACGGTGGAGACCTTCAGCGTGTTGGTGTCGGTGCGGAGCCACAGCGTGACGCCCGGGCGGGCCAACGCGCGCAGCTGATCGACGTCGAGCCGCTCGTGGGCGCGCACGTGTACGCGCACCCACGACGCGGCGAGCTCGGTCGGCGCGCGCGGAGGCAGAGGTCGCTGGTTCTGCGCCGCGGCGAAGGTCGCCAGCAGCGCGACCAGCGCGCTACTGGTTCTTCTCAATCCACTTCGAGAACGCATCGGCCTTCGACGCCGCGTCGACCTCGGCCTGGTCCCAGAGATCGACGCCCACGGCGATCTGCTGGTTGGCGGCGAGGGTCACGAAGATCTTCTCCCACTCGTCGGCCGACACTTCCTGCGGGCCGGCCACTTCCGTGCGCGGGCCCTTCTTGGGCGCGGCCTTCTTGATCGACTTCGCGATCGCCGCGCTCGGCTTCACGGCCACCGAGCCCTCGACCACGCGCACGATCGACGCGCGCCGGCCCTGCCCCTTGCCCTTGGCGGCCTTCACCAGCGCGTCAGCGTCGATGCGGAAGATCGTGCCGCGCACGCCTGCCACGGCGCGCTCGGTCGACACCTCGAACTTGCCGCCGCCGAGCGCCTTCTTCACCTTGGTCCACAGAGAGCCGCCCTTGAGCAGCCCCGAGAAGCCCTTGCGCTCCTGACCCTCGAACTCAGCCTCGGTGATCTCCAGCGTCGACGCGGGCGCCAGCAAGATGATGCTGCCGTCGGTGAGCTCGAACTTCAGGTTGCCGGTCTTCACGGCGATGGTGTCGCCGAGCTCGATGGGCGAGCCGACCTTCAGCGCCTCGGCCGCCCCGCCCTTCGGCGTGCGGGTGGCTTCACCTTCGAGCACGGAGATCTTTCCGACGTCGGCGAAGCAGAGTGACGACAGGAACGAAACAACCACGACGAGGAGCCGTTTCATGGCGTCCCTCCAGTTGAGATGAGCGTGACGTCCATCACCACGCGGGTTCCATCGGTTTCGAGCAGTGATTCCCACGGCAGGTAGCCCAGCTTCTTCACCTGCACGCGCCGCGGGCCCTTCGGCATCGACAACCCCTTCGGCTCACCGGCGAAGTCCTCACAGGTGCCTTGCGGCACACCGTCGAGGCTGACCTCCGCGTCAGGCGGCTCGCAGCGCAGCACGAGCTCGCTCTTGGTAGTGACGCGCGCCGGGGGCAGCTTCCAGGCGGGGCCAGGGGTCTGAGCGCAGGCGCTCAACGCGAGCGCCCAGACCGCGTGCCTCACTTGCCGACCTGAAGCTCCAGTGTGTTGCCGCTGACGGACACCACGTTGAGCTTCTTCTTCTTGAACGTGGACGTCTCGACCTGCTCGGCGAAGTCCTGCGCGGAGCCGAGGAAGGTCACGCGGTAGACCGCCTTGCCGTTGGCGAAGCTGTCCTGCGTGGCGTCCTTGATGCCCTTGATCGACTCGATGGACTTCTTGAAGTCCTTCGCGGCGCCGAAGCTGTCGAGGCCACCGACCGTCACGTTGATCTTCTTGCCGTTGACCGTCTGATCACGGAAGTGCTCGAGGATCGCCTTGCGCACCGGCGTGACGATCTCGTCGCGCTTGTCCTTGATGCAGTCGAACGCCGTGCGCTCGTACGAGATGACGGGCGAGCTGCCCGGCTTGGTCGACGTCACCAGCTTGCCGTTCAGCTTGACGATCTGGTCTTCGCTGTCGGTCGCCGCCAGCGCGAGGTCGTACTCACCGGTGATCGGGTACAGCGGCGTGTTCTTCAGCATCTGGTCGACCTCTTGGTGACGCATGACCGCCTTGCCGTAGAGCACGTAGTTGGCCTTCGAGAGGTCGGCGATCTCCTTGAGCTCGGTGGCGCCCAGCGTGGCCGAGCCCTCGAGCTTCAGCTTGCGGTTCATCGCCTGGGCGTCCTTGATGTCCCAGCCGTCGGCCTTGAGCGACTCGGTGATCACCGTCGCGAGGCTCTCCGAATTGATGATCGCCTTCTGGTTGAGCGGGATCGTCTGTTCCTGCACGACGATGACGATCGACGGGCGGCCCATGCGCTTGACGAGGTCACGCGCGGCGGTGATGTCCTTGTCGAGGTTCTCGGTGATGACGTCGGCCTTCACCTTGACGGTGGCGACGCCCTTCTCGATCTTCTTGTCGACGAGGTCGAACTTCTTCACGTAGCCCGACGTGTTCGCGAACACCTGGTCGCGCACGAGCTGGTTGTTCACCACCACGGTGTCGGCGTCGATGCGCACGCCCGCGGCCTGCTCGACGGCGTTGCGCAGCGCGTTCTCTTTGGCCTGCTCGAAGGCGCGCTGTTCATCCTTGGCGATGACGGCGGCCTCGCCGACGCCTTCCTTGGTGACGACGGTGGCCTGCGCGAAGGCGGTCGCAGCGGCGAAGAGCGCGACGAAGGACAGTTTGAGTGCGTTCATGATCGTTCGTGCTTTCAGTTGAGGACGATGACGACCTTGCCGTCGGCCAGGAACGCGGTGTTCAGCGCGGCGAGCTTCCTGGCATCTTCAGGCGCGAGCTGCAGGTCGGCGCCGGCGGCCTTCGCGGCCTTCAGCACCAGCGGCTTCTCGCCGGCCTTGAGCGACTTGTTCGCGTCTTCGAGGCTGGCCACGTAGCTGGCGACGCCCGACTGCTTGCGCGCCTCGGCCGAGAGCGAGTCGATGCTGTAGAGCGGCTTGCCGTCATCGCCAATGAGGCGCGGCATCAACGACGGCGTCACCTTGAGGCCGCGCGCGTCGATCACCAGACCCGTCGTCGATTTCTCGCCGTCGGTCTTGCCGACCGCGAGCAGCTGCGTGGTGTCGGGGTCGACGACGTCAGAGAGCAGCGCCAGCGGCACCTCGATCTCGACCTCGACGCCACCGTCAGAGAAGTAGCGCTTGTTGACGACCTTGTAGCCACGCACGAGGCCTTCCACGCGCGTGCGCACTTCGTCCTTCGCCATCAGGTCACTCATCTTCTGGGTGCCGTCGACCGACACACCTTTGACCTGAGCGAGGAGATTGCGGAGCGCGTCGGCCAGCGCCGCACGCTCGGCGCCGAGGCGGGCCTGAGCCGGGGTCTGCGCCTTGACGTCAGGCGCGCCCTGACCGGTCGCGCGCACCACCTGACCCGCCCAGTTCACACCTGCTTTGGCGTCCTTCGCCTGCGCAAGTGCAACCGCCGGCAGAGAGACCAGCAAAGAAAGAACGAGCCGTTTCATGTTCAACGCCCCCGGGGAAAGTGGAGAAGACCGCCGAGCAATCTACGGTCGAGCTTCTCGCACCTTCAACACCGTTTACTGGGCGTCGATGCGGGTCACGAACTGATCGATGAGGCGGCGGTGGCGCTCCGTGAGGAGGGTGAAGCGCACCCCGCTGCCTTCCTCACGGTTGTCGAGGTCCGCCCACTCACGGACGATCTCACCTTCGGCGTAGATGACCTCTTCCGATCCGGGGAGTTGGAACTGCAGCCCGACCCGCTTGCCCGCCATGTCGGGCTCGATGAGGTGCGACAGCCCCACACCTTCGCGCGAGATGTCGGACGTGCGCGCCATGTACGGCACACCGGCGACGTACTTGTTCAGGTAGATGTCGAGGTTGACGCGGCTCTGCTTGCGCTTGTTGCTCATGGGCGGCTCCTTGTTGCGTTGAACGGCGCTGCCGAAAGCTGCAGCGACCTGTTGCAAAGCGTACGGAGCTGTGGCGACCCGTCAAAAAAAGGCGCCGCGCCGTCAGCGAAATTGCTCGACGTCGGTGATCGTGCTCACGGGCCCGAAGCGCGAGAGATCACCGAGCGCCTCAAGCGGCGCGACGATGACGATCTGCAGGCCTTCGTCGAAGCGCGGCGCGAGGCGCGTGACATCTGCTTCCGTGACGGAAGCCATCTGCTGTCGCCAGGTCGCGAGGTAGTCGCGCGGGTAGCCGAGCAGATCGTACTGCGCGCGCTCGAACGCGATCTTCGCGGCGGCGTCGAAGCGGAACGCGAAGGTGTTGATCGAGAGTTCCTTCGCGGTCTGCAGCTCAGCGGCGGTGATCGGCGCTGCCTTCTTCACGTCAGAGAGAATGCGCAGCGCTGCGTCGAGCGCCTCGCCGACCTGCTCTGGGCGCGTGTCGAAGCCCGCCATGAATGTGCCGCCGAGCGGGCCCGGGCCGATCGCCGAGAACGCCGAGTACGCGAGCCCTTTTTCATCGCGGATCTCCTTGTAGAGGCGCCCGACGCCGAACGTGCCCAGCGCGGTGTTGCCCAGCCGCAACGGAAACTCGTCGGGGCTGAAGCGCGCGTAGCCGTACGTGCCGATGCGCACCTTGGCCTGCGCGACCTTGCGCGGCACCACGATGACGCGACGCACGAGCGGCTGCGCGGTGCCCCACTTTCGCACCGGCGCTACCCCGCCCTTCCAGCTGCCGAACTGCGCTTCGAGCAGCGGCAACAGCGCCGCGCTGTCGAAGTCACCGGTGACGATGAGCCGCGTCGACGCCGCGCCAAACCACGCCGAGTGCTGCTTCTTGAGGTCCGCCACCGTCACGGCCGTCACCGTCTTCTCGAGCGCCTCGCGGCCGAGCAACGACGTGGGCCCGAAGACGGCCTTGGACAGCGCGCGGCTGGCCACCGAGTCGGGGCGATCTTCCCGGCGACGAATCGCCTCGAGCAGCCGCCCCTGAGACACGGTGAACCGCTGCGCGTCGAAGCGAGGCCGCTGCAAGACGTCGGCGAAGACCGGCAACAGCGTCGAGAGGTCGACGCTGCGCATCGACAGCTGCACAGTCGTCGTCTCGTCGCCGGCGCCAGCCCCGAGATCGGCCGCGTGGAACGCGAGCAACTCTTCCAGCTCTGCAGCCGACCGAGCGCCAGCGCCGCCGGTGGTCAGCACTGACGACAACAGCGAGGTGAGCCCCAGCTTGTCGGCAGGCTCGTCGACGGCGCCGACGGGCAAGAGAGCGCGCACCAGCACCAGCGGCGCGGTGTGATCTTCGAGCAGGTAGACCTGCAGCCCGTTCTTCAGCGTGACGATGCGCGGCTCGCTCAGCGTCAGCTCGAGCGGCGCCGCGGTGATGCCCGTGGGGTCGACGTCGAGCGCGCTCGGCAGCTCGCGGGTGCTGCTCGGCCGTGACGGCGTGGCGACGAGCGGTTCCTGCGGCCGGGTCACCGGCGCCGTGGCGCACGCCGTCAGCACCAGCGCGAAGAGAGTCACGACGCGCGCGTTCACGGCCGCTCCAGGGTGACGACGACCGAGTTCTCTTTCACGAAGTAGCGCTTCGCAGCGTCCTGCACGTCCGCTGGCGTCAGCGTGTCGATCTCCTTCGGCAGCTCGAGCACGTAGCGCCAGCCGCCCAGCAGCAGCTCGGCCCGTGACAGCGCGCTGGCGAGGCCGCTGTTCGACTCAATCGCTCGCGCGAAGTCAGCCCCGACACGGTTGCGCACCTTCTGGAGCTCTCGATCACCGACAGGCTCCTTCGCCAGCCGCGAGAGCTCGTCCATCACCGCTGCTTCGATCTTCTCGAGCGAGACGCCGGCGATCGGCGTGATCGAGATGATGAACAAGTTGTCGAGGCGCACGCCCGGCCCCGTGAAGACGCCGACGCCCTGCGCGAGCCGCTCGTCGAACACCAGGCGCTTCTGCAGCCGCCCCGTGGTGCCGTCGCTCAAGATCACGTCGAGCACGTCGAAGATCGCGTCGTCTCGTGACGGAGGCGCCGGTTTGCGGAACGCCAGGTACAGCCGCGGCGCGGCGTCGAACTTCACCACGCTGCGGCGCTGGGCCCTCGAAGGTGGCTCCGAGAAGCGTGGCTCGGCAGGCCTCGGCACCAGCGGCAACACACCGAACGTCTTGTCCAGCGCGGCCTTCACGTCGGTCGCCTTGACGTCACCCACGATGCAGCCCACGGCGTTCGACGCGACGTAGTGACGGTCGAAGAACGCGCGCGCTTCGGCTTGCTGCATGGCCGCGAGATCGCCGACGTACCCGACGGTCGGCCAGCGATACGGACTGCTGACAAACGCGACCTGCATCAACTCCTCGTACATCGCGCCCGCGGGGTTGGTCTCGATGCTGCGCAGGCGCTCCTGCTGCACGACCTCACGCTCCGTGTAGAAATCGCGCAGCACCGGCGCGGCGAAGCGCTGGGCTTCCACCGTCAGCCAGAGCTCCAGCTGATTCTTCGGCAGGCTGACGAAGTACGACGTCATGTCCTTGTCGGTGGTGGCGTTGAGGCCCACGCCGCCACGCTCCTGGTACACGCGTGCCAGCGCGTTCTCGTCGAAGAGCGGCTTGTGCTGAGCCTGCAGCGCGGCCAGCTGCTTCTCGAGCGCTTCATCACCCTTGCCGTCGCGGCGCTTCGCCGCGAGCGCGTCGCCCACCTGCTCGAGCTGATCGAGCAGCGGCTTCTCCTTGGCCCAGTCGTTGGCGCCCAGGCGCGGCGTGCCCTTGAAGGCCATGTGCTCGAACAGGTGCGCCAGGCCCGTCTGGCCGGGGAGCTCGTCAGCGCCCCCCACGCGCACGCGCACGAAGCCGGTGAACACCGGCGCGCCGGGCCGTTCGACCACCAGCCACGTCATGCCGTTGCTCAGCTGCAGCTCGTGCACCTGCGCTTCGAGCGACTGCGCCAACGAGGTACCAGCGAAGACCAACGAGCACAGCCACACACGAATCAGTCGCATTTCACCTTCACGATCACGAGGCGATCGATGGCGGGGATCTTGGCCGTCAACGCGCCGGTCTGTGCCTTCTGGTTCTTCCGGCGAATCGGGCACGTGTACTTCACGAGCAGATCTCCGGGCGGGCTCTGGAAGATCTGATCGACCGCGGTGGGCTTGCCGTCGACCACGAGCGACGTGCCGCGCGGCGCCTGCACCTGCACGCGAATGCTGCTCGGCGCGGCCACGTCCGGCGTCGCTTCCACCAGCGGCTTGGCGTTCTCGGGCGTGGGGGTCGCGTTCATCCACAACACGAAGCCGATCAGCAACGCCACGATCACCAGCGACGTACCGAAGATCGCGATCAACGTGCCGGAGCTGCCGAGCGACCTGCGCGGCGAGAGATCGGCCTGATCGACCGTCTCGATGTAGTCGTCGGGGTCTCCGCGCGGAGGCTTGCGCGTGGGTGGCGCCGACAACACCTGGTTGCGACGCGGCGGCGCACGGGTGGCGGGCGCGACAGGCTCAGGCGTCGGCTCGCGGATGTCGTTGAGCAACTCGCCCTGCGTCGCGTCGCCCGCTGACACCACCGAGACCTCGGGGATCGAGTCGTACGACGGCAGCGGCGGCGGCGGCTTGGGTGCAGGCGCGGCGCTGCGGCGGGCGCTGAGCGGCGGCGGCGCAGGTGGCGGCGTCGGCGGCGCGAGGCGCGTCAGCTGGGGCGCCGATTCTTCCTGCCACGTGGGCATCAGCGGCTTGAAGACCTCGCCGACCTCGACATCGCGCGCGCCCGACATCGACACCGCCGTCGGCTCGATGGGCCCACCGCCGACACGGTCGTCGATCTCCGCGGTGGTCTGGAGATCGCGGCGCGCGGGCACCTTCGACGCGACCTCCCGCGGCATGGGCGCGGTGACCTCGGGCTCCCACGGGTTCGGCTGAGGCCGGGGCTTGGGTCGCTCGGCGCGCGTGCGCCCTTCGACCTGCTGCTCGCCAGTCTCGCGACGGCCTTCTGGCACCGGCGGTCCCGGGCGTACGGGCTCCAGCATCGGCCGCGTGCCTTCGTCGTCGGCGAACGGGTTGTTGCGCGGGTTGTCACGCTGCGTGCTGGTGTCGGTGCGGCTCGTCGTGCGCGCGTTCTCGGGGATGTAGATGCCGGTGCGCTCGTCGTCGTCGCCGAACAACGTCGACAGGTAGCGCATGGCGTCTTGCCGCGAGGTCGGCACCTCGTCGCGCATGAAGCGCTCGAGCGCCGCGCCGATCTCGCCGGCCGATTGGTAGCGCCGCGTGCGCTCCTTCACGAGGCACTTGAGGATGATCTTCTCGAGCGCCGCCGGGTACCCCTTCTTCACCTTGGTCGGCGGGTCGGGGTCCTCCATGCGGATGGCGTAGATCACCGCCTCCGTCGACGTCCGGTAGAACGGGCTCTGCCCGGTGGTCAGCTCGTAGAGCATGGTGCCCAGGGCAAACAGGTCCATGCGGTGATCGAGCGGGTCGGTCGTGAGCTGCTCGGGCGCGAGGTAGAGGAACTTGCCCTTGATGACGCCGGGCTTGCTGCGGCTCATCCACGCCGTGGCCTTGGCGATGCCGAAGTCGACCAGCTTCACGTCGGCGTCGAAGCTGATCATCACGTTCTGCGGGCTGACGTCGCGGTGGATGATGCCCAGCGCCTTGCCGCTCGCGTCGCGCGCGGAGTGCGCGTGCTGCAGCCCTTCACACAGCCGCGACACGAACCACGCCGCGACGCCCGGAGGCACCACGCCGTGCCGCTCTTGTTCCTTCTGGAGGATGCGGCGCAGGTCGATGCCGTCGACCCACTCCATGGCGATGAAGGTCGAGCCCTCGAGGTGCCCCAGCTCGTACAGCTCGACGATGCTCGGGTGGTGCAGCGACGCGGCGATGCGCGCCTCGTCGAGGAACATGCGCACGAACTCGGCCTCTTCCGCGAGGTACGGAAGAATGCGCTTGAGCACCACGAGCTTGTCGGTGCGCGTGTCCTTCGCGAGGAAGAGCTCCGCCATCCCGCCCACCGCGAGCCGCTTGAGCAGCAGGTACGAGCCGAAGGGGATCGCGCTCTGGGGGCCAGACGTCGAGATGGGGCAGCTCCGTCAGTACGTGTAGAAGCCCTCGCCGGACTTCTTGCCGAGCTTACCCGCTCGCACGAGCTTCTTGAGCAATTGCGGCGGGCGGAACGACGGGCTGCCGGTCTCGGCGAACAGGTACTCCGCGATGGCCAGGCGCACGTCGAGGCCCACCAGGTCGCCCAGCTTCAGCGGCCCCATCGGGTGGCCGTAGCCGAGCTCCATGGCGCGATCGATGTCGGCCGCGCTCGCCACGCCCTCTTCCAGCATGCGGATCGCCTCGAGCCCCAGCGCGATGCCCAGGCGCGACGAGGCGAAGCCCGGAGAATCGCGCACTACGATCACGTCTTTCTTGATGGTGGCCCCGAAGGCCTTCACGACCTCCAGCGTCTGCGGCGAGGTCTGGTGCGCGAGGACCAGCTCCAGCAACTTCATGAGGTGCACCGGGTTGAAGAAGTGCATGCCCACCACGCGCGCCGGGTGCGTCGCGGCTGACGCGATCTCGGTGAGCGACAGCGAGCTGGTGTTGGTGGCGAAGATCGTCTCCGCGGAGCACAGCTCTGACAGCTTGCGGAACAGGTCCTGCTTGAGCGCGAGCTTCTCGGGCGTGGCCTCGATGATGAGCTGCGCGCCCGTCAGGCCGGAGAGATCGGACACGCACGTGATGCGGGTCAACGTCTCGTCGCGTTGCGCGGGCGTCACCTTCCCCTTCTCGACGCCCACGTCGAGGTTCTTCGCGATCTTGGCGCGACCACTCTCCGCCGCGGCCAGCGTCACGTCGTAGAGCACCACCTGGTAGCCGGCCTGGGCCGAGACCTGCGCGATGCCGTGGCCCATGGTGCCTGCGCCGACGACGCCGACGGTGGTGATGGTCGTGCTCATGCGCGCGGTTAAACCGCAGCAGCAGCGCGGAAAACACACTGATGTATGGTGCGCGCCCCATGACGTACGGCCTCCTTCTCGCGCTCGCGCTGACCGTCGATGACGCCGGCGCCGCTGCCCCCGACGCGGCGGCGAGCACCACCCGCCCCAACCTCCTGCGCAGCGCCACGGTGATGCGCGTCGACGGGCTCGCGACGCCCGCAGCGTTGGCCGACGGCGTGGCCTCGACCGACGCCGACGTCTGGAACAACGCGCGCGCGCAGGTGCTGTCGAAGACCGGCGTCGTCGAGTGGGATCTCGGCAAGCCCGAGATCATCGCGTCGATGCGCATCCAGGCTGACAACAACGATCGCTACGACATCTTCGGCAGCCTCGACGGCGCCAACTGGTACCCGATCTGGGCCGCGGGCGGCGTCGATCTGCCCGGCGTGCAGACCCGCACGTCGAACCCGCTCTCGGCCTCGGCGCGCTACCTGCGTCTGACGGCCACCGGCGGCGACGGCATGTATTCGATCACCGAGCTCGAGGTCTTCGACAGCGTCGCCGCGCTCGAAGGCGCGCAGCTCGAGCGCGCGCCGCTGCCCATTCCGCCGCCGCCGCCCAAGCCGCCGCCGTTCGACACCGGGTGGTTGGTGGTGCTCGGCGCTGCGGCGCTCGTCGTCTGGTACTTCCGCGACACCATGCGCGCCAACCGCGCCCGGGCCGCCGCTGCTGCCGCCGAGAAAGCGGCCGCCGACAAGCAGGCCGAAGCGCCGAAGGCCTGAGCTACTTCTTCTTCTTCTCGAGGAAGGCCTGCATGCGCTCGTGCTTCTCGGGCGAGTCGAACAGCAGGCCCTGACCGACCCACTCCATCGGCGCGTGATTCACCCGCGCGGCGGCGTTCAGCGAGACCTTGGCGATCTGCACCGCGAGCGGCGCGTTGGCGGCGATCAGCTTCGCGATGCGCAGCGCCTCGGCCTTCGCGTCGGTGTCCACCAGCGCTTCCCACAGGCCCCAGCCGTTGGCCTCTTGCGCGTCGACGACACGGCCCGTGTAGATGAGCTCCTTCGCGCGGCCCAACCCCACGAGCCGCGGCAAGCGCCAGGTGCCGCCCGCCGACGGAAAGATGCCCAGCGAGACCTCGGGCATGCCCACCTTCGCGGTGCGTGACGCCACCCGCAGATCGCACGCCAGCGCCAGCTCGAGGCCGCCGCCCAGCGCGTAGCCGTCGATGGCCGCGATCGTGGGCCGCGGGAAGTCTTCGAGCTGCTGAAACATGCGCTGCGTCCACGCGAGGAACGACTGCGTGTGCGTGCGGGCCTTCAGCTCGGCGATGTCAGCGCCGGCCGCGAAGGCCTTCCCGCCGGCCCCGCTGACGATGACGACGCGCACGTCGTCTCGCGAGGACCACGCGTCCAGCGTGCGCGAGATGGCGTCGCACAGCTCGCGGTTGATCGCGTTGCGGACCTCGGGGCGATTCAATTCCAGCGAGGCGATGCCATCAGCGACGTGCGCGTTGATCATGAGGTCTCCGGGGAAATGAAACGGCCCGCGAGGTGTACCCCGCGGGCCGCGCAACTTCAGGCTGGAACGCGCTGCTTACTGGACCATGCCCGGCAGGTGCGAGCAGTCGAGCGGGTACAGCACGTAGGTGAAGTCGTTCATCGTGCCCGGCACGACCGCTTCGTTGCGGCGGCTGCAGCCGCTGGTGCCGCCGTCTTCGCACGACGCGTGGCTGAACGTGTCCCAGATGCCCGTGATGCCCGTGGGGAACGTCACCGTGCCGCCGTCGTTGGCGTACGCGCGGTAGTCGCAGCCCATGCGGCTGCCACCGTCGCTCGCCGTGAAATCGAAGGTGCGGAAGTTGTTCACGAGGATGCCGCCCGTGACCTCGAAGCCGAAGTGCACGGTGTCCGCCGCGTTGAGGCTGACGCGCTTGAAGGCCGTGGGGTTCGGGTCAGACAGGGTCAGCGGCCCGGGGATGTGGATCAGCGTGCCCGCGTACTCGGGGTTCGGGCGATCATCGCCAGCCATCGCGTTGCCGAAGGGCAGCGTGACGTCGACCGGCGTGACGGGCGCGCCGGCGTCAACCAGCTCGACCGTGAAGGGCATCACCGAGCCGGCGTCGATGCCGGTGCAGTTGAACGTGCTGCCGAAGACCGTGCGGTACGCGTTGCGATCATTGAAGCGGCTCAGACGCTTGGTGTAGCCGTTCAGGTTCACGACGTCGCCGACCTGCGGAAGGAACGGGCCGGGCTGATCCGTGTAGAACTTGTCGACGAGGATGCCGCGCGCCGGGTTGTTGCCGTCGACGACCCAGAACTGCACGTTGTAGTCGCCCTGGCCGCCGCGCACGGCGTTCTCGACGCCGACGACGACCGCGTTCTCGATGCGGATGTATTCCTGGCAGAAGCGCGCGCCGCGGGCCGCGTCGACCGTCATGCCGCCGTCCCAGCCGAAGAAGCTGCCGGTGCCGCCGCCCGTGCCGCCGCTGCCGCCCGTCCCCGTGCCGCCGCCGGTGCCCGTGCCGCCACCCGTGGTGCCCGTGCCGCCGCCCGTGGTGCCGGAGCCGCCGCCGGTGGTGCCGCTGCCGCCGCCAGTGGTGCCGTTACCGCCACCCGTAAAGCCGGCGCCGCCGCCCGTCGTCGGGCAGGTGATGCCGACACAACCGGCGTCGGGCATGGGCATCGGGCGACCACAGCCCAGAACGACGAGAGAGAGTGCGCTGATCAGAATCGAACGAAACGAGGTCACGTGAGGGGCTCCTGGGTGGATTTCTTCGCCCCGTGTTCCTAAACGGGGCCGGCCGGACGGGTGGCGCTTACACGACGCCCTGAACCCCGGCAAGCCACGGAGACGTCACGGTGTCACCACTGAATCACCCCTTTTTCCGAGGACTTCGGAGCCCGCTCCACAGCGCGCACCGTGGCGGAGCGGGTCTGTACCCTGAGAACACGATGTTCGCGTTCGAGCGGGCGGTCTCGCTGCACCGGACCGACCTGCTCGAACTCGACGTGCACGCGTCGCGCGACGGCGAGGTGATGGTGGCGCACGACGCGACGTTGGAGCGCTGCACCGACGGTACGGGTGACCTCTCTGCGCTCTCGTGCGCGGAGCTGCAGCGGCTCGACGCCGGCTTTCACACGGCCTTCCGCGGGCAAGGCGTCTCGATGCCGCGACTCGTCGACGTGCTGCGCGCGTTCCCGTCGCTGCGGATCAACGTCGAGGTGAAGACCGCCGGCGCCGTCGCGCCCTTCGCCGAGCTGGTGAAGCGAGAAGGCGTGATCGACCGCCTGTGCATCGGCAGCGAGTCAGACGAGTTGGCGGGCCAGCTGGTCGACGCCTTGCCCGGTGGCTGCTTCTTCTACCCGCGCGACGCGCTCGCGGCCTTCGTGCTGCCGACCAAGGCCGGCGAGCCGCCCGACGACGACGGCCGCTACACGGTGTTGGACATGCCGTACCACTGGGAAGGCGTGCAGCTCTTCGACGCGGCGCTCGCGGAGATCGCGCGCACCCACGGCAAGTGGATCAACGTGTGGACAGTGGACGACCCGGCCGACATGCGCCGCGCCATCGCCGACGGCGTCGGCGGCATCATGACGGACCGCCCCGATCTGCTGCGTGAGGTGCTGGGCTAGTTCAACCGGGCGCGTGCCGACGGCAGCTGCTGCGGCATCGGCGTCAGGCCCAGGCTCTCGCGGATGGCCTGCACCAGTGAGCCCGGCGTGAAGGGCTTCTGTACGAAGCGCGCGCCCTGCGACACGAGCCGCGCCGTCGCTTGCGGATCGGGCGCGAAACCCGACACCAACACCACGCGCAGCGCCGGGTAGCGATCCGTTCAGCTTCTGCGCCAACCACAGGCCGTCGCGGCCGGGGAGCAGCACGTCGGTCACCAGCACCGGCAGCTCCGTCAGCGTCATCGACGTGGCGACCGCCTGTTCGGCGTCGGCGACCGAGATGACCTGGAAGCCTTCCTGGCTGATGAGCCGCACCATCAACCCGCGCACGTCGGCGTCATCGTCGACCACCAGCACCGTGGCCTCGCTGGGGCGCGTGGGGCGGCGGGCGGCGAGCTGCTGCACTGGTGCCGCGGTGAGCTCCGACTCGCGCGCCCGCGGCAACCAGATGCGGAACGACGTGCCCTTCCCCAGCGTGCTCTCGACGTCGATCTTCCCGCCGAGCGCCTTCACCACGCCGAAGACCGTCGCCAGACCGAGCCCAGTGCCGATGCCCGGCGGCTTCGTCGTGAAGAACGGCTCGAAGAGGTGCGACCGCGTCTCGGCCGACATGCCGTGGCCGGTGTCGGAGAACGTCAGCACGACGGCGTCGCCGACCGAAGACGCGGGCGCGTTGCGCGCCGAGATGCGCAGCGTGCCCCCGTCAGGCATCGCGTCGCGCGCGTTGGCGGCGAGGTTCATGACGATCTGATCGAGCTGCGACGGCCCGCTCCACAGCGGCCACACCTCGGGCTCGACGTCGAGCTCGACGGTGATCCGATCACCCACGAGACGACGCGCCAGCTCTCCGACCCGCGTCAACAGCGGCCCCACGTCGACGCGTGAAGGCACCACCACGTCGCGCCGCGAGAACGCGAGCAGCTGCGAGGTCAGCCCGGTGGCGCGGGAGATCGACTCCTGCACGTCGTTCAGATCGGCGCGCAGCCCGCTGTCAGGTGGGAGCCCCTGGTCGACCAGGGTCGTGCAGGTGCGCATCACCGAGAGGAGGTTGTTGAAGTCGTGCGCGATGCTGCCGGCGAAGCGGCCGAGCGCCTCCATCTTCTTGGCCTGGTCCAGCTCGGTGGCCATGGCGCGCTCGACGCTGACGTCACGCGCGGTGCACAGCAGCAGCTCGTCGCCTTCGACGGCGCTGAGCTGCACCTCGTAGGTGCGGAGCCCCGCTTCGGTCGTGCGCGACACGTCGACCAACCCGGGGACGCCGACCCGCGCGCCGGCCAGCAGCCCCTCGAGCCTGGTGTGATCGACGGGGTCGCTCAGCACGGCCATCAGCGAACGGCCGACCGGGCTCTGCCCCACCATGCGCTCGAACGACGGGCTGGCGAACGAGATCTCGTTGCGCCGGTCGATGAGCGCCACGAGGCCACGCGTGTTCTCGGCGATCAGCCGGTAGCGGGCCTCGACGTGCGCGGCGCGCGCCTGCTGTTGCGCCACCTGTGCCAGCACACGGCCGTAGTTGCGCGCGTGCACCACCACGATGAAGGCCGTCATGATCACCAGCGCGCCAGCGTTGAACAACAGCTGGGTCGACGTGGTGTCGACGAGCTCGATGACGCTGCTGATTCCCACCACGAGGGCTATGCACAGCACCGAGAAGCCAACGGCGACACGCAGCGCGCGGCCCTCGAGGGTGGCCAGCGCCACCACCAACCCAAGCCCGATGTAGAACGGCCCCGAGCCGACCTGGTGTGACAAAACCAGCGAGACCACCGAGCCGATCGAGGGAATGACGGCCAAGCCGAGCCCAGCGATCGTGCCGTGCCCGGTGCGCGCCAACGCGGCCGCGCCGAAACACAGCGCAGACAGCACCAACACCAACGCCACGATCGCCAGGCGCTGAGCGAGGGCAGGCATCAGCGCGGTCTGCAGCGCGATGCCGACGCCGATGGCGCCAATGGCCACACCGATCACCGTCGCGGTGCGATCACGTCGACGCGCGTCGACGGCCATGACGTCTTTCAGGTAGCTGGTGGCCCCCCCACCAGCCGCCGTACCCGGCAGCATGGTTTTCACTAAACCCGCTTCGTCGGAGCCGCTCAAGGCCCGCGCGAGCCCGCGATGACCCAATCGAGGTACTGGGTGTGCCCGGCGCCCACCTCCACGCGGATCAACTCAGGCACCTGGTAGGGATGGAGCGAGATCACCCGGGCACGGAGCGCTTCGAAGTCGGCGGCGGTCTTCATCACCACCAGCACCTCGGGCTCGTCGCACACCTTGTCTTCCCACCGGTAGATGCTGCGCACGCGCGGCACGAGGTTGGCGCAGGCGATCAGCCGCTCTTCGACCAGCGTCCTGGCGATCTCTGCGGCCTTCTCTTCAGTCGGCGCGGTCATCAGCACCACGCCCACGGCGGCCGTCACAGCTTGAGCTCGAAGGCGTGCGTCTGGCCGTCGGTCAGCTTCACCACCACGCGGGCTGACGTGCCCACCAGGCGCTCAGCGCTGCCCAACTCGAAGTGGAGGCCCAGGTCTCCCGGGCTGGAAGGACACGCGGTGTCGGGCGCGTCGCTCTTGTAGACGGCGGCGGTAGCGAAGCGATCGGGGTGCTGGGGTTGAACCACCACCTGCACGTGCTTCCTGGTGCGGAACAGCAGCACCTTGAACTCGCTGCGCGCTTCGATGATCTCGGGGCTCGATCGCTCGACCGTGGTGACGACGGGAACGACGCGAGGGGCGCTGCCTGTTTCTTCGCGGGTCAGCTCTTCGATGGCGGCGTCTCCAGCGGCCATCGCCGCGAGCGCCAGCTTGAGTTCAGGGTCGGCGTCGGCTTGCAGGCGGACGATCTCACGCTCTGCGGGGCTCGCCAGGCCCAGATCGTAGCGGAGCAGATCGTCTGCATTGACGGGGCGGTTCCGCTTGCGCGCCACCGTCGAGCTGGCCGACTTGAGCTCCGGCGGTACCGAGCCCTTCGCTTCACCGCCGAGCACGCGGACCAGCTCGTCGTCTTCGATGCCGGTGCGCTCCGAGTACCACCAGGCCTGCTGACGGTACGTCTGGTCGAGCAGCGAGGCCTCGGCGCGGCGCGAGCCGTTCAACGCGGTGAGGCTGACGACCGAGCCGCGACATTCCCTGTCGACGCCGGCGATCGAGCCACGAAGTCGACTGGCGAGGCTCCGCGCATCCCCGCGCCCGCTCGCGCCCAGCGCCTCGAGCGCCACCAGCGCAGATTCCAGGCGGTCTCTCGACTGGAGGTCCTGCACCGCGAAGCGCGTCATCGCCTCGCCCGCTTCGGGGCTGTCGGGGATGGCGGCCTCCACGGCCTGGCTCGCGGCGCGCTTGAGCTTCATCAACAGCTCGTCGACCGCCACGCCCTCGGCCCAGCGACGCAGCGCGAGCTCGGGGATCGACGCGAGCGGCTTCGTCACCGTCGCGGCGTTCACGCCCAGCTGACCCGCGCGCCGGAGCACGTCACCCGCGGCCTCCAGGAGCAACCCCACCACCACCGCGCCATCGCCAGGCCGTTTTCCTGCTTCGAGTTCGTGATGCAGGGCTTCGAGCTCCGCCACGCGGGCGGCGTACTTCTCACGGGACGCGGTGATCATGTTGCGACTCCTTTGACGTCAGGCCTCGTCGCGCTGACGCGCTTCGAGGATGTAGAGCTTCAGCCACGCCTGCGCGCGGCTCACACGCTTGTAAGAGTTGACGACGGTGATGCCGAGCGCGCGCGCCACGGCCTCGTGATCGTCGACGTCCTGGTGGTGGTACAGGTCCCACGCAGCGGCCTCGTTGGGGTGCTCGGTCTTGAGCCGTTCCCACGCGAGCCAGTACTCACCGTGCGCTTCGTTCTGTTCCTCGCGCGCGCGCGACTCGGCGACGGCGCGGTTGGCCTCGGGCATCGAGATCTCGGCCTCGTCGCCCTCGTCACCGATCTCATTGCCGGGATCGAGCTCTTCCCGCTGGCGGCGGTAGCGATCGATCGCGCAGTGCTTGACGATGCGCAGGAAGAACGTCTTGGGAGACGCGGCCTTCCCCGGCACCTGCTCGGACACCCCACGGAACTGATCGAGCCCCTTCGCCATGAACTTCGCCACGGCGTCCTGGAAGATCTCGTCAGCGTCGTCGGGGCTTCCCCTCATGAACGCTCCCTGCACGCGCCGGATGACGGTGGTGGAAGCGTCGCGCCAGCGGAACACAAGCTCGCCGAGCGCGCGCTTGAAGTCCTGCCCCTGGGCCTTTCGGCGCGAAATGTCTGCGAACAACTCGTCGTCGGTGAGCATGGGCTGAGGCCCGGGACCATACTCGCCGCTGACGAGCGGTCAGCTGAGAACCTGACAGCGCGTCGACGCACCATGAGCAGAACAATTGTCATTGGAGATCTGCACGGTTGCGCCGACGAAGCGCTGGAGCTGTTGAACGCGCTCCAGGTGACGTCGTCGGACCGTGTCATTTTCGCCGGAGACCTCGTCGACCGGGGTCCGAAGCCGCGCGCGTGTGTGGAGCTGGCGATGCAGCACGAGTGCGTGCTGGGGAACCACGAAGAGAAGCACCTACAGCAGCGGCACTCGAAGGCCGAGAAGCTCTCGCCGGCGCACCTCTTCACGCGCGAGCAGTTGGGCGACGAGCACTACGCGTACTTCGAGTCGTTGCCGCTCTTCATTCGCCTGCCGGAGTTCAACGCCGCGGTGGTGCACGCGGGCGCGTTTCCGGGCGTGCCGCTGGAGGCGCAGAAGCCGAACCACCTGTTGCACATCCAGAACATCAACCCGCCGGGGACGAAGAGCTATTGGCCGTCGAAGGCGCCGGTGGACTTCACGTTCTGGACGAACCACTGGAAGGGGCCGGAGCGGCTCATCTTTGGGCACTCGGTGTTGAACAAGCCGCTCGTGACCGAGTGGGCGGTGGGCGTCGACACGGGCGCGGTGTTCGGCCGTGGGCTGACGGCGCTGGCGCTGCCGGAATGGAAGCTGGTGACGCTCCCGACCTCACACCGGTCGCGGCACGGGAGGCCCGACATCGCGACGTTTCCGATTCACGACGACGTCATGGCGTTCAGCTGATCGGACCGTCATTCTTCGCGTAGCTTCATGTGCATGCGACGGTTCGTGGGCGTGATGGTCGTGGTGCTTCAGGCGTGTTCTGAACTGCAGCAGTTGCCCGACAGCGGCATCGACGGCGGCATCGACCCGGTCCCCTGTCCTGACAACATCACGCTCATTGGCTACGGACCGCCTCCCAACGGTGGAAGCGTGAAGGTCGGGCAGACGGCGACATTCAGCTTCTACCGGGAAGCGGCTCAACTGAACGCCGCGTGCGTCCAGCTCACGCTGAGAGAGCCTTCGGGGCAAGAGACCACCGTCGACCACGTCTTCGAGACCACGCTCACGCTGAACGCCCCGGGCACGTACCGGGCGACGCTCGCGCTCAAGGGTCAGAGCGGCGCCGACTGGTGGCGCTACACCAATGTTCTCTTCATCACGGCCGTCGCGGAACCGCCCGCCAATCCGCCCTGCGCCGAGCTCCCGCGTGGGTGTCATCAGGTGGGACGGAGCGGTTCGACGTTCACGTGCGACGACGAGTTGTTCGACGCGACCGGGGCTCGACTCGCTGGCCTCGACGGTGGCGAGTGGTTCGCCGCTGACGACACGCTCTTCGCCTGGAGCGACGGTCAGTTGCACGCGATGGCCGTCAACGGCAGCACGGTGTCGCCCACCGCGTCAGTGCCGTGGCACGAGAAGCCGCTCGCGTGGAGCGCCGACCGCCGACAACTCGCGGTGTGGAGCCTCGATGGTGGCGCGCGCTTCGCCGTCCCAAACGCACTCACGAAGCTCGGCGACATCGTCAGCGACGTCCCCGTCGTGGCGCTCGCCGTACAGAGCGACGGCGGCATGCTGACGTTCCGGAACGACAAGACCCGGGTCGCGTGCACCCTCGAAGGCGTCTGCGAGGCCCTCGATGATCGGCTCGCCCTGGGTGGCCTCCGCGCGGCGAGCCAGACCTCGATGTGGATCGACGCGAGCTACAACCATCACGAGCCGATGCGCTTCGACTTCTCCATCGCGCCTGACGGCACGTGGAGCGGGCATGGCTCGGGACGGGAGCCCATCGTCTCTTCGACTCGCGTGCCTCGCCGGCTCCTGACGTCCACGCCCTGGGGCGCGCGCGTTCCCGGACAACAGTCGGGTGACATGCGCTTCCCCGGCGCTGGGGAGGGCGGAACGAGCGACGACCTCGTGTGGCTGACCGACGGCGCGACGACGCTCGTGTGGTGCGAATGACCGGCGCGTAGAGTCCGCGGCGTGACGACCTCCTCTGCTCCGAACATCGCTGACCTGCTCAAAGAGCTCGTCGCCCGAAATGGCAGCTCGCTGCACCTGACGCTGGGCGTGCCGCCGCGCGTGCGCGTCGATGGAACGTGGGTCGCGATCGATCAGACCGCGCTCACCGTCGACCACATCCGCCGGTTGGTCGCGACGGTGTTGCCGCCGCCGAAAGTGCAGCAACTGGAAGACCCACAGTCCGCCTTCGTGACGTCGATGTTCGGCGTGAAGGGGCTCGCGAGGTTCCAGCTGACCGCGTACGTGCAGCGCGGCGCGCCGGCGGTGGTCATCAAGCGCATTCCCTTCGAGCTGCCAGAGACGCCGTCGTGGCTCTCGCCTGCGTTCGACGCGTTGAAGCCTGGCGGGTTGGTGATCGTCGCGGGCCCAGCGGGCTCAGGCCGTTCGACGACGCTGGCGATGTTGGTGCGACAGCTCAATCAGACGCAGGCCTGGCGGGTGCTGACGCTGGAAGATCCCATCGCCTACACCTTCGCGAACGAGCGGTGTGTCATCGAGCAGGTCGATCTCGAGAGCCCGATGTTGGTGGAATTCGCGGTGCAGGTCGCGCGCACCACGCAGCCGGACGCGGTGGTGATCGCGATGGACGACGATCTGCGAACCGCGTCGGAGATCGTCGGCGCCGGATCGCTCGTGATCGCGAGCGTCACCGTCAACTCGGCGGAAGCGGCGACGGCGTTGGTGAAGAAGGCGCTGCCGGCGCAGCAGGAGACCCGAGTGATCTGGCTGAGCCGACCCGGCGAAGGGAGCCTGCTCGGCCGCTGACCGTCAGGCGATCTCGAGGCTGAGATCCATCGCGCGCGCCGAGTGCGTGAGCGCGCCCATCGACACGTAGTCGACGCCCAGCTTCGCCAGCCGCGGCAGGCGCTCCGCGGTGATTCCGCCAGACACCTCGAGCTCCACCCTGCCCGCCGCGAGTTCCACGGCCGCCTTCACCTGCGCGTCGTCCATGTTGTCCAACATGACGATGTGCGCGCCGTGATCGATCGCTTCCTGCAGCTGCTTCAGGTTCGTGACCTCGATCTCGATCTTCACGAGGCGCGGCGCGTTCGCTTTCGCGCGCTGCAGCGCCTTCGAGATCGAGCCGCCGACCGCGGCGATGTGGTTGTCCTTGATGAGCACGCCGTCGAAGAGCCCGAAGCGGTGGTTGTGCGCGCCGCCGTCCTTCACCGCCTGCTTCGCCAACCCGCGCATGCCCGGAGGCGTCTTCCGCGTGTCGAGGATCTTCAGCTTGCTGCCCTTCACGCCGTCGATCTTCGCCACCGCGTCAGCCGCCGCCGTCGCCATGCCCGCGCAGCGCTGCACGATGTTGAGCGCCGTGCGCTCCGCCGTCAGCAGGCTGCGCAGCGACCCCTTCAGGTGCGCGACCACCTGCTTGGCCTTCGTCTTCTGGCCGTCCTTCATGACGAACTTCACGCTCACCGAAGGGTCCACGAGCTCGAACGTGCGCGCGAACGCGGCGAGGCCTGAGAGCACCATCGGCTCCTTGGCCAGCAGCGTCGCTGTCCCCTTCGCGTCAGCGGGCACCAACGCCAACGACGTCACGTCACCAGCACTGCCGAGATCTTCGTCGAGCGAGAGGTTGATGAGCCGATCGAGGTATGCGTCCATGGCGTCATGCTTTTGCACGAACTCGCACTGCTCGCCACGCTCTCACTCGCTGGCGTCGACGGCGGCGTCGACGAAGTGAAGCGCGTCTACGAGGACATCGAAGCCGCCGTGACGGCGAAGACGCTGAACGTCGAGTCACTTCAGGACTGCAGCGACGACGGCTACTGGGAGGTCGAGGTCTTCCGCGACGCGACTGGTGCCATCCGCAAGCTCGAGCGCGCCGAAGGCAGCGACGACCACCTGCAGACCGCTTTGTCGTACTTCGACACCAGGGGCCGACTCCGCTTTCTCTATGTGAAGGCGGGAGCCGTGCCGGACGGCCACGTCGAAGCGCGCTGGTGGTTCGACGAGACGGGCAAGATCATCAAACAGAGGCGCAAGGCCTGGGGCGAAGGCCCGACGTACTTCGCCACCGAGCTGAAGCCGTACCGCATCAACGACGCAGCGCTTCACCTGAAGCAGATGAAGCGCTGCCCGCCGGGTACCGAGCGACCGTAGGCCTTACCGCTTCTTCTTCGCCGCAGGCTTGGCCTTGGCCTTCGCCGGCGCCTTCTTCGCGACCGGCTTCTTCGCGGCAGCCGGCTTCTTCTTCGCGGGCGCGGCCTTCTTCACGGCGGGCGACTTCTTCGCAGGCGCCTTCTTCGCGACGGGCGCCTTCTTCGCTGCCGGAGCCTTCTTCGAAGCGGCCGCCTTCTTCTTCGGCTCGCCCTTCTTCGCCTCGTTGAACTCGCGGACCGCGTCGTCGACGAGGCCCATGTTCATGTACGCGACGCCGAGGTCGTAGTGATCGCGCGACGACAACCCTTCCTTCGTGCCCTCGCGCAGCTTCTCGAGCGCCTCTTTCACCTGGTTGTCCGTCTCGGCGATCTTCACGCCGGCCAGCTCGCTCTTGAGCTCTTCGCCGAGGTTCACCGCACCTTCAGGCGCAGGCGCGGCGATCTTCACCTCGACCGGCGCGATGCGCATGATGTTCTCGTTGAGCTTCACGATGCGCGTCTTGAGCTCATCGACGCGCGCACGGTCCTTTGCCACCACGTCAGCCGGAGCACGCGCCACGAACGACGGGTTCGACAGGCGCCCTTCGATGCCGGCGATCTCCTTCTCGGCCTTCTCGATCTCCTTCTTGAGGCGCTCGCGCTCTTCGGCGAGGTCCACGATGCCGGCCAGCGGGACGTAGATCTCCATGTCTGAGCGGATCTCGGCGGCGGCCTGCTGCGGCTTGGTGCCGAGCGCGCTCACGGTGAGCGACTGCAGCCGCGCCAACGGCACCACGTAGTCGCGCCAGCGCTCGAGCATCTCGCGCACGTGCGCGTTGCTCGACTGCACGAAGGCGTCGACCTTCACCGCCGGAGACAGCTGCGACTCACCACGAATGGTGCGGAGGCCTTCGATGGCTTCGATCACCGGCCGCATCTCGTGCTCGGCCGCGGCGTCCGCGAGCCGACGATCTTCCGTCGGGTACGCGGCGATCATGATCGAGTCCGTCGCGCGCTCCATCGGCAACTTCTGCCAGATCTCTTCCGAGATGAACGGCATGAACGGGTGCAGCAGCCGGAGGATCTGATCGAGGCAGAACACCAGCGTGGCCTGCGTCGATTCCTTCGCGTGCACGTCGTCGCCGCGCAGCGCGCCCTTCGAGAGCTCGATGTACCAGTCGCAGAACTCGCGCCAGAGGAACTGGTACAGCACCGAGGCCGCTTCGCCGAAGTTGTACTGCGCGAGCGCCGACTGCACGCCGGCCACCGCGACGTTGAGGCGCGAGAGGATCCAGCGATCGGCCAGCGACAGCGCGCGGTCCTTGATGAAGACCTTCGGGTCGGCCGTGAAGTCGCCCATGTTCATCAACGCGAAGCGGGCGGCGTTCCACAGCTTGTTGCAGAACGCCTTGTAGCCCTCGATGCGCTCGATGCTCAGCTTGATGTCGCGGCCCTGCTGGGTGAGCGACGCGAGCGTGAAGCGCAGCGCGTCGGCGCCCATCGCCGGCAGGCCCTGCGGGTACTTGTTGCGGATCGACCCGGGCAGGTTCTTCGCTTCCTGACCGTTCACGATGTCGAGGGGATCGATCACGTTCCCCTTCGTCTTCGACATCTTCTCGCCCTTGTCGTCCCGCACCATCGCGTGCAGGTAGACAGTGCGGAACGGCACGTCGCCCATGAAATGGATGCCGAACATCATCATCCGGGCGACCCAGAAGAAGATGATGTCGTGGCCCGTCTCCATGACGGAGTTCGGGTAGAACGCGCGCAGATCAGCGCTGTCGTTGTTCGGCCAGCCGAGCGTCGAGAACGGCCACAACCCCGAGCTGAACCAGGTGTCGAGCACGTCGGGGTCCTGCACCCAGTTGCCCTCCGTGGGTTTCTCGCGCGAGACCACGTACTTCGCCGTCTCGAAGTCGACGGTGCCGTCCGGCGCGACCTCGAACCACGCGGGGATCTGGTGGCCCCACCACAGCTGGCGGCTGATGCACCAGTCGTGGATGTTCCGCATCCACGAGAAGTAGGTGTTGGTCCACTGCTCGGGGACGAACTTCGTCTTGCCCTGCTCGACCGCGGCGATGGCCGGCTCGGCGAGCGGCTTGATCTTCACGTACCACTGGAACGACAGGCGCGGCTCCACCGGCACGCCTGAGCGCTGGCTCAACGCGAGCGGCAGCTTGTGCGGCTTCTCTTCGACCAGCAGCTCGGCCGTCTTGAGGTCTTCGAGGATCTGCTTGCGCGCCGCGAAGCGCTCGAGGCCCTGGTACTGGCCGCCGTTCTCATTCACCGTCGCCGTGTCGGTGAAGATGTTGATCATCGGCAGGTTGTGCCGCTGACCGGTCGCGTAGTCGTTGTGATCGTGTGCGGGCGTGACCTTCACCACGCCGGTGCCGAACTTGGGATCCACCAGCACGTCGTCAGCGATGATCGGGATCGCGCGGTTGATCAGCGGGAGCACGACGTTCTTGCCGATGAGGTGCTTGTAGCGCTCGTCCTGCGAGTGCACGGCCACGGCGGTGTCGCCCAGCATCGTCTCCGGGCGCGTGGTGGCCACCACCAGCTTCTCGTCGCTGCCCTCGACCGGGTACGCGATGGACCACAGCGAGCCCGCCCGCTCTTCGTTCTCGACCTCGAGATCAGAGAGCGCCGTGCGCAGCTGCGGGTCCCAGTTGATGAGCTTGCGCGCACGGTAGATGAGGCCCTGCTCGTGCAGCTTGAGGAAGACCTCCTGCACGGCGTCCGACACGCCCTTGTCCATGGTGAAGCGCTCGCGGCTCCAGTCGAGCGACGCGCCGAGCACCTTGTGCTGCTCGCCGATGCGCGCGCCGTACTTCTCGCGCCACGCCCAGATGCGCTTCAGGAACTCATCGCGGCCGTAGTCGTGGCGCGACTTGTTCTCGGTCTTCTTGAGCTCCTTCTCGACGATCATCTGCGTGGCGATGCCCGCGTGATCGGTGCCGGGCAGCCAGAGCGTGTTGAAGCCGCTCATGCGCTTCCAACGAATGAGGATGTCCTGAATCGTCGCCGTCAGCGCGTGGCCGAGGTGCAGCGAGCCCGTGATGTTGGGCGGCGGCAGCACGATCGAGAACGGCGGCTTGGTCGAGTTCGCTTCAGGCTTGAAGTACCCGCGGCGCTGCCACTCCGGGTACCACTTCGACTCCACCACACCCGGCTCGTAGGAAGAGGACAGCTCAGTCTCGGTCGTCATGTGCACACCTTGAGGGACGAAAAACGAAAAGCGGCCCCGACAAACACGGAAAGGGCCGCCTCGCACAACAATAAAATCAGTGAAACCGAAGTCTTAGGCGAGACCCTTGGCTTCGCGATCCTTGATGAGGCGCTCGAGCTCGGCCTTGATGATGACCTCGGCGAGCTGCGGAACGACTTCCCACGCGATCTTCTCGATCACTTCCTTCGAGGCCTTCGACAGCGCGTCGCGGAGGACCGCTTCACCGCCATCACCACCGGGCCGGTGCGAGTCGAGATCGAGCGACTCGGGCTGCGCCATCGGCTGCTGGTGCTGGTGCTGCGGCGGCAACCCGAACGGGTCGCGGCGCGGCGGCACACCGACGCCCGGCAGCGGCGCGCCGCCCGGAGGACGCGGGAACCCACCCGGCATGCCCGGCGCGGGCGGCATGCCCGGCATCGGCGGACGCGCCATGCCCGGCTGCGGCATGGTGCCCGGCATCCCCGGCACGCCCATCGGTCGCGGCATGCCCGGCTGCGGCATCCCCGGAGCGCCCATCGGCCGCGGCGGCATGCCCGGCTGCGTGCCCATCGGCACACCGGGCGCGCCCATCGGCCGCGGCGGCATGCCCGGCTGCGTGCCCATCGGCACACCCATCGGGCGCGGCGGCA
>CAYWON010000008.1:0-47674 GCA_964459885.1 uncultured Archangium sp. | reverse complement strand
CGCGGCGGCATGCCCGGCTGCGTGCCCATCGGCACACCCATCGGGCGCGGCGGCAAGCCGGGCTGCGTCTGCATCGGAATACCGGCGGCGCCCGGCATGGGGCGAGGCTGCGCGATGCCCTGCAGCGGCTGCGCCGGGCGCGGCGCGGCGGCCATCGGCTGCGCCACAGGGGCCGGCGCGGGCGCCGATGACACGGCGGCGAGCGGGTTGGGCATGGCGGCACCGGCCGGCAGACCCACCGACGTCTTCACGCGATCGAGGAAGCCCGTCGAATCGAACGGCTTCTGGATGTGGCCATTGGCGCCCACGGCCTGCGCGCGCGCGGCGTCGAAGGGCTCGAAGGTGCCCGACAGCAACAGCACCGGAATGTGCGCCGTCGAGGGGTCCGACTTCAGCTCCTGGCAGACCTCGTAGCCGTTCTTGCCCGGCATCATGCAGTCGGCGAGCACGAGATCGGGGCGCAGCTCGCGGGCGCGCGCGACGGCGTCGAGCCCGTTGTCGACGGCGGTGAGCTGCAGATCTTCGGTGGCGAAGAGCATGCCGACGACCTTGCGGATGGTGAGCGAGTCGTCAGCAACGAGCACTGATTTGGGCATGGCCGCGCGACTCTAGGGGCCGCTGGCGAACCCCTCAAGAAAACATGCGACTCACGTCGAGCATCGCCACGCCATCAAGGGAGGTGCCCTGCCGCACGCCTTCCACCGACGTCACCGCGAGGCCCAGCAGGTCGCGGTTGACTTCGAAGAGCACCACGAAGGGCTCCACGCGGCCCAGCTCGCCGACGGTGAAGACGGGGCACAGCTCGCCCCGGTGCTGCGCCACGCCGAGGAAGCTGCCCGCGTTGGGCGCGCGGTTGAAGTGCGCGTTGGCCTCGATGACCTGCGCGACGTGGTGCAGCGGCATCGCCAGGCGTTCGCCCTGCACCTGAAACACGAGGGCGGCCTCGGCTTCGCGCGTGTGGCGCTCCAGCGGCTTCGACTGGCGCGGCAGCCCGCGCGACGCGCCTTCGGCGTCGAGCTCGAACACCAGACGCCCCTCGTACTCGAAGGCGCCGGCGATGGCGGGCGCGATGAGGGGGATCAGCCGGCCTTGAATGGGCCAGCGCTGCAGCGTCGCCACGTCGAACACGCCGTCGACCTGCTTCACCAACAGCGCGAGGGTGGGCGACACGTCGATGACGACGCTGGCGCCGGGGCTCGCGTCTTCCTCGCCCCCCAACAACTTCGCGGCGTCGCGCACCTGGTTGTGCTGCGAGACGGGCAGCACGCCCTGCTCGTTTGCGCGGGCGACCTCCAGCACGCGCACGGCGTCCACCGCATACCGAGATCCGCCCGCGCTGAAGAAGACACTGAGTCGACGTTCGTCCCGCATCACGATGGTGGCTTCGACGCTCGCACGGGCCAGACACGTCTGCTAGTGCGACCGGCCGCATGGCGCAGATCCTGTTGGTGGACGACGAGAAGGTCGCGCGCTCGCTGTACAGCGACTTCCTCGCGGGGGCGGGCCACGAAGTGACGGCGGTGAGTTCGGCGGCGGAGGCCCGCGAGGCCCTCGACCGCGCGCGCTTCGCGTTGCTGGTGACCGATCTCATTCTCCCCCGCAGCGACGGCATGGAGCTGCTCCAGCACGTCAAGTCGAACCAGCCCGACGTGGAGGTCATCGTCATCACCGCCCTCGACAAGGTCGAGCCCGCCGTACGCGCCATCAAGAGCGGCGCGTCGGACTACCTCGTCAAGCCGGTGGCGCCCGAGGTGCTCGCGCACGCCGTCAACCGCGCGCTTACGCAGCACACGCTGCTCAAAGAGAACGAAGCGCTCCGCCAGCACGTCGCGCTGCTCGAGGCCGGCCAGCGCATCGCCACCACGCTCGAGCGCGACAAGCTGTACGAGGCGACGCACGCGGCGTTTCACGCCATGTGCCACGCCGACGCGATCGCCCTCTTCACGAAGGAAGACGGCGCCTTCGAGCTCACCGCGACGCAGGGCTTCGGTGAGGTGCCGCGCGGCGTGGTCGAGCTGCAGACGCTGCAGATCGTTCGTGACGCCATCGCGCAGATCGATCGCGCCGGGCAGGAGCTGGCCCTCGAAGGGCTCGCGTTCGACGCGTCGTTCCTCGTGCCGGTCTACGAAGGCGAGTCGCTGCACGGCGCGGTGCTGATGCTGTTCTCGAAGGACCTCCACGACGACGCGGTGACGGCGGGCCCGTTCCTCGCGCGGCACCTCGGCCTCGCGCTCAAGAACCTGGGCAAGTTCGCCGCCGTCGAAGATCTCGTCTACCTCGACGACCTCACGCACCTCTTCAACAGCCGCTACCTGACGATGGTGCTCGAGAAGGAGTTCAAGGCCGCGACGCCCGAGAAGCCGTTCGCCCTGCTCTTCCTCGATCTCGACTACTTCAAGAGCATCAACGACACGCACGGGCACCTCGTGGGCTCGAAGCTGCTCGTCGAGGTCTCGCGCGTGCTGAAGAACTGCGTGCGCGACAACGACATCGTGTGCCGCTGGGGCGGCGATGAGTACGTGGTGCTGCTGCGCGGCACTGACTCGGGCGGCGCGCTCAAGGTGGCCGAGCGCATTCGCCGCAGCATCGAGTCGCACCGCTTCCTCGCGCGCGAGGGCTTCTCGCTGAGCATCAGCACGTGCATCGGCGTGGCCTCGTACCCCGAGCACGCGCAAGAGCAGACCACGCTCGTCGATTTCGCCGATCGCGCGATGTACCGCGGCAAGAAAGGCACGCGGAACATCATCTACATGGCGGCCAAGAACCTCGAGGCCACGCCGGCGAGCCGACACCAGACCACGCCGCCCACGCCGTCGAAGACGATCACGGACTAAGGCTGACCGGCACCGGCACGTTGGAGCCCAGGCCCGCGTCGACGCCCAGCTGACCAAACTCGTTGTTGCCCCAGCACCAGGCGCCGCCGTCGCGCAGCGCGCAGGTGTGGCTGCCGCCCGCAGACACGCGGGTCACCCCGGTCAACATCGGCGTCGTGGGCGTCGCGCCGCCGTCGCTGGTGCCGTCGCCGAGCTGACCGCGCACGTTGCTGCCCCAACATGAGAGCGCACCGGTGCCGAGCAACACGCACGCGTGCTGCCCACCGGCCGAGATCTGCACGGCGCCCGAGAGCGCGGCGACCTGCTGCGGCGCGTTCGACGTCGTGGCGCCGCCGAGCTGCCCGGCCCCATTGGTGCCCCAGCAGTACGCGGTGCCATCGAGCTTCACCGCGCACGAGAAGCCGCCGCCCGAGGACAGCGATCGCACGTCAGACAGCAGCACGGCGCCGAGGACGGCGTTGTTGGTGAAAGGTCGGCCGACGCACCTGACGCTGGGCAAGCCGTTCGCCGTCAGCAGCACGCAGTCGTGGTTCGCGCCCGCCGCCACGGCGTCGACAAGATCGCCCTGGAAGATCTCGCCAGGCGGGAGCGTGCCCGACGCAGCGCCCGTGCCGCACTGGAGGTTGCTGTTGTCGCCCCAGCACCACCCCTTCGTTCCGATGACCGCGCACGTGAAGGTGCCCCCGGCGCTCACGCTGCGCGCGGCGAACGGGAGGTGCACCCGCGACCCCGAGGCGCCGAGCTGCGCGTTTGAGTTGTCGCCCCAACACTCGAGCCCCGCGTCGCGGTGCACCGCGCAGGTGTGCGCGCCGCCGGCGCTGATCTGCGCCACATCTGTCGAGACCTCCGTGGGAGGCACCACGTCGGGCCCCGCGACCCCGGTGATCTGGCCGAACGTGTTTCGGCCCCAGCACAGCGCGCGACCGTCGCCGAGCACCGCGCAGGTGTGCGCCGTGCCCGAAGAGATCTGCACCACGTCGATCGTCGGGCCGGCGTCTGGCACCACCACACCACCGCCACCACCACCGCCGGTCATGCCGTCACCGCCGCCAGTGCCGCCTTCGCCGCCGCCCGTGACGCCCGCACCACCACCGGTCATCCCGTCGCCGCCACCCGTCGTGCCAGCGTCGTACGCCGGGAACGGCTCGATCACCGGCACCACGCCTTCGCCCGCGAGCAACGTGATCGCCGGCAGCGTCACCGCGGAGCCCGCCACGAGCCGGTTCGAGAGCGTCACCGGGCGATACCCCGGCGCGCTGAAGGTGAACGAGTGGACGCCGGGCGTCAGCGCCGCGAAGGCGAACGCGCCCGTCGCATCGGGAGCGGTCTCGTCGTCGTTGGTCGCGACGGCGATGACCGTGGCGTCACCGTCGCCTTCGAGCGTGGCGCGCCCCGACACCTCCACCGTCACGTTGGGTGACGCCGAGAGCACGACGGGTTCCAGCACGGTGCGCTCGCCGCTGCGGAGCTCCAACGACAACCGCTGCGGCGAATACCCGGCGCGAAAGACGCTGAGCGTGACCTGGCCCACCGGGAGCTCGCGCAGGAGAAACTGGCCCGACGGCGTCGTGAATGTGGAGCCCGGCTGCCCTTCGACGAAGACCAGCGTGCCGCCGACGTCAGCGCTGTCTGCGAGCTGCACCTCGCCCTGCACCGACGCGTTGCGGCTGAGCGCGACGTCGCCGAGCGAGACGTGCCGCCCAAACCCGGCGCCGAGCGACCGCAACGACGCGACGCGTTTGAGCGACCCCGACGCGATCTCCACCGTGCCGTCACTCTGCGTGATGGGCGCGAGCACGAAGCGCCCGTCTTCGTTCGCCGTCACCGACAAGCCGGCTTCGATCAGCGTGATGGTCGCGCCGACCGCCGGTTGCCCGATCGGTTCACCCGAAGCCGCGACCGTGACGCGGCCAAAGATGGAGCCGACACCGGGCGGGGGAGGCAGCGCGGTGTCGAGACACGCTGCCATCACCACCACCACCGCACCCAACGCTGTACGTCGCATCGAGGCGCGTCTTACCGCATTACGCCGCCCGGCGATGCGACGGCCTGACGGTGCGGTGAACAACCGAGTCGCGTTGCCAGACCGTGAGATCGACGACGTTGGTCTGGTCCAACGCGAGCAGCCGCTGCAGGTCGTCGACGTTCGAGACCGCGCTGCCGTTGAGCTGCAGCACGACGTCGTTCGACTGCAGCCCACCATCTGACGCCGGAGAGCCGCGCGAGATGTCCATCACGCGCACGCCCTTCGGTTGACCGACCCGCTCGGCGAGCTCGCGCGCGAAGGTCTCGTTCTTCGCGGCGATGCCGAGGAACCGCCGTCGCACCTCGCCGTGGCGCAGCAACGACGCCGCAACCCAGCTCGCCGTCGACGACGGCACCGCGAAGCCGATGCCCTGCGCGAACGGCAGCACCGCTGTGTTGATGCCCACCACGTTGAGCAACGGCCCGCCGGAGTTGCCCGGGTTGATCGCCGCGTCGGTCTGGATGAGCCCGTCGAGCGACGCGCCGTCACGCCCCGGCAGTCGTCGCTCGAGCGCGCTGACCACACCGAGCGAGACAGAGCGCTCGAAGCCGAACGGGTGGCCCAACGCCAGCACCACCTGGCCGACCTTCGCCTGCGCGCCAGACGCCAGCGTCAGCACCGTGCTGTCGCTGCGGCCCGTGCGCACCACGGCGAGGTCGGTGGCGCTGTCACGGCCGATCACCTGCCCTTCCGTGGTGACGCCGTCGTGAAACCGCGCGCGCGGACGATCGACCTGCTGCACGACGTGCGCGTTGGTCAACACGAAGCCGTCCGGCGTCAACGTCAGGCCCGTGCCGTGACCGCGCCGGTGCTCCAGCGCCACCACGCCCGGCGCGACCTTCTCGACCAGCGACTCCAGCTCATCGCTGAAGAGCTCGAGCGGGCTCATGATCAACGACCGCCCAACGTCACCTGCGAGGTCGAGACCTGACCGTTGCGGAAGACCGTCACCGGCACCAACTCGTCGACGTGATCCGCGCGCAGATAGAGGTACAGATCTTCCAGCGTGCGCACCGAGTCGTCGCCGAGGTGCAGCACCGTGTCGCCGTACTGGATGCCGGCGCGCGACGCGGGCCCGTCCTTCTCGACGCCGGTGACCAACAGGCCGACCTCTTCACCGGTCGACGCGCGCACGTCGTCGGGCAGCTGCACCGGCTGCAGCTGCAAGCCGAGGTAGCTGCGACGCACGCGCCCGTGTTGCGCCAGCTGCGTCACCACGCGCCGCACCGTCACGATGGGAATCGACACGCTCGTGCCCCGCACGAGGCCCGTTGAGGTCAGGCCCAGCACGCGACCCTCGAGATCGACCAGGGGCCCGCCCGAGAAGCCCGGCTGGTGCGGCGCGTCCGACTCGAGGAAGAAGCCGACCTCACCGCCGCGCTGCGATCGCCACGGCTTGCGACCCAACACGCTGACGATGCCGCTCGTGGCGCGCACGCTCTCGCCCGGCCGCGCGAGCCGCAACACGAGCTGCCCGACCTTCAGCGCGTCACCTTCATCGAAGGTCGCGGGCGTCAGCGGCGCGTCGACCTCCAGCAGCGCGAGATCGGTCGTCTCGTCCCTGCCCTTCACCCGCGCGGTCAGCGGCTGATCACCGACGGAGACCGTCGCCGTCTCGCCGTGTACGCCGTGCGCGACGGTGACGATCTGCTTCGGGCTCCAGACCACGCCGCTGACTGAACGACGCCGCCCACCTTCGACCCGCACCACGCTCGAACCGGTGCGCTCCACCACTGCACTCAACGTCTGCGACAGCTCTTCGATCACGATCGGCATTGCACGCTCCGTGGGGTTGAACGACTTGAACCCCACGGTAGGCAGCGCGAACGACGCCGCAATCAGCCCAACGGGTGGAGCCAGTGTGAAGAAACACAAAGCCTCTCCCCCGCGTGCGCGAAGGAGAGGC
Organism: uncultured Archangium sp.; assembly: GCA_964459885.1. GTDB lineage: Bacteria > Myxococcota > Myxococcia > Myxococcales > Myxococcaceae > Archangium_A. The sequence continues at coordinate 40,908 of CAYWON010000008.1, read as the reverse complement.
TCGTTGCTACCGGCCCCGAAACCGGGGTCCTCGTCAGATGTTGATGAGGCCCAGCTTGGCCGCGCGAACCACCGCCTCCACGCGCTTCTGCGCGTTCATCTTCTGGAGGATGGAGTTCACGTGGAACTTCGCGGTGTGCTCGCTGATCGTCAGCTTCGCGGCGATCTCCTTGTTGGAGAGACCGTCAGCCAGCAGCACCAGCACTTCGTTCTCGCGCTTCGTCAGCGTGCCGTTCTCGGCGGTGCGGCTCATCGGCACCGTGGGCGCGTTGGCGTTGACGACCGCCTTGGGCGCCGTGACGACGTCGATCGACGACGTGTCGAGCACCGCGAGGCCGACGTGGAGCGCTTCGATCGCTGCGGCGAGCGCGTCGGGGTGGCTGTCACGCCGCACCGCGCCCTTCGCACCAGCGCGCAGCGCGTCGGCGGCTTGCCCCGGCGCCACCAGCGCCAGCACCGGCCGCTCGTACGTCAGGTTCTTGATCGTCTCGAAGGCCTGAACGGGGCTCTTCGTGGTGTCGACCACGAGCACGTCCGCCTTCGTCACGCGTGCCGAGATCTCCAGGTTGGTCTCGACAGGGCTCAAAATCATCTCGTCCGCGTGGGTCGACAACGCCTCAACGAGCGCGAAGTCACCCTGCACCGCCACGCGGAGCGGCAACGTCTTGGGAGGAAGGCCTTTCATGATTCACCTCAAGTAATGCTGGTTTCCTTCAATGCAAGGCGACCGAGCACCTTGCGCCATCTTCGACCCATCAGATGCGCGACCCGTCCATTCGGTTTCGTGCAGAAACGTGAAGACGGTATGAGCGCCGCGATGTTCGATCTCGTCCTCGTCGGCGGCAGTTTGAGCAACGCGCTGCTCGCGTGGCGCCTCGTACAAACCCGCCCCGACGTCTCTTTCGTCCTGCTTCAAAACCGTTCCACGCCGAGCGGAACCCAGACGATCTGGTTCCGCGGAACTGACGTGACGAAGGCGCAGCTCGAGTGGCTGTGGGTGTTGTGCGCGAAGTCGTTTCCGTCGCACGACATGGAGCGCGCGGGCGCCGAGCCACGACGTATCGGTGGTGCATTTCACGCCATCGACCTTGCAGATCTGCACGACAAGGTGGCCGAGCTGCTCGGCGATCGTTTGCGGTCCAACTGTGACGTGCGTGAGGTTCATGACACCCGCGTGACACTCGCGACTGGTGAGACGATCGACGCGCGCGCGGTGATCGACGGCCGTGATGTGGAAGGAACGCCGCCCTGGGCGCACACATTCCACGAGCTGTTTCACGTCGAGGTGCAACGCGGCCTCGAGGTGCCCGTGATGGGTCTGCGCCAATCGACGCCGCGCGCGTTGCCCACCGGTCATGAGGTGCCGACGTTCACGCGGCCGATCATCGGGGAGCGCGTCGGGCTCTTTCACCACACCACCGGTGAAGCGCTGCCGATGGCGGTCGATCTCGCCGAGGTGATCCCGACCTTGCCGCTCGACGCTGCGTCGTTGACGCAGTGGCTCAAGACCCACGTGCAGCGCCACTGGGACTCGCAGAAGTTCTTTCGCAGGCTCAATGCACGCGTGCGCCGCGACGCGCTCTTCGAAAAAGTGCACAGCCACGACGACGAGCTGATCGCCCGCTTCTACGCCGGCACGCTCTCGTGGGCGCAGGAGCTCCGCCTGAGATTTCTGTGATGGAACCCTGACGCGAGCGCCGTGCTCCGTGGCCCAGTAGCCTCGTAATCATTCAGAATTACTCGCGTCTCTCGTGGGCACGACGAATGCTGTAAGGCACTGATTCCTTTAGGGGAGACCGCCATGCGCCAGCTCGTCACCGCTCTTACCGTCATCTCTCTTTGTGCGATCGGGCTCGTCAGCCGTCGCGCCGAGGCCTGCGGTTGCTTCGCGCCACCTGACCCGACGGTGCCCATCGTGCAGGCTGGCGAGCGCATCTTGTTCTCGGTCGAGAACGGGGTCGTCACGGCGCACGTGCAGATCCAGTACGCGGGTGACGCGGCCGACTTCGGGTGGCTGTTGCCGCTGCCGTCGGTGCCTACACTCTCGCTGGGCAGTGAAGAGGTCTTCACGCAGCTCACCACCGCCACGCAGCCCGAGTACCGCGTGACGCAGGTCTTCAACGGCGCGTGCGGCGGCCGCGGCGGTGTCGGGTTGGCGAACGCGGCCCCTGGCGCCGAGAGCGGCGTGGACTTCTCGCAGGGCGGACCGAGCCCCCTGGTGACGCAATCGTCGATCGGCCCCTACGACTACGCCGTGCTGCGCGCCGACTCGAAGACCGAGATGCTGAACTGGCTCACCAACAACCGGTACTTCATCCCCGTGGGGACTGACGAATCGGTGACGCCGTACATCAACCCGGGTGCGTACTTCCTCGCGCTGAAGCTCAAGAGCGGCAAGTCGGCCGGCGACATTCAGCCGGTGGTGCTGACGTACCCGTCGCAACTGCCGATGATCCCCATCGTGCTGACGAGCGTCGCCGCGCAGCCCAACATGGGCGTGCTGGTGTGGATGCTGGGTGAGGCCCGCGCCATTCCCCGCAACTACAACCACGTCATCATCAACGACGCGCAGATCGACTGGCTCAACCGGGCGCAGAACTACAACGACGTGATCATCCGCGCGGTGTCCGAGACGCCTGAGAAGCACGCGTTCGTCACCGAGTACGCCGGCACGTCGGGCGTGATGGCCACCCGCTTGTGGACGCAGTCGCGCTTCGGCAGCCAGACGGAGCTGGCGTCGCGGACCAACCCCAGCGACTTCGTCAGCTACCTCTACGAAAACGGCTTCACGTCGCCGACGCGCAACAGCTTCGGCTCAGACCCACTGATCGCTGGCGTGCGCTCCATCGTCATGGCGGGCTTGCCGGCGCAGCCGGCGGGAACGAACGAAGAGAACTTCCTGCAGAACCTCCGCTTCGGAGGCAACGCAGGCGTGTCGAGCATCGACTCGGCGGCCCTCGCCGCGCAGATCTTCGAGCTCGTGGTCGAGCCGCTCCGTGAAGCGCAGACGCTCGTCGACAGCCACCCGAAGCTGACGCGTCTGTACACGACGCTCTCGCCCGAAGACATGACCCGCGACCCGGTCTTCAGCTTCAACCCCGAGCTGCCCGACGTCTCGAACATCCACACGGCGACGCAGACGGTGAACTGCGGCTTCCTCAATACGCCAGGCAACTCGCCGTCGACGCTGGTCACCGAGCAGGGCTGGACGTTCTCGATTCCCGGTGGCGCGACGCGCGACCTGACCGTCGGCCCGGCGGCGCTGCGCATCGAGACGCTGCGTGAAGAAGGCGGCCCCGAGCTGCTCACCGACAACACGCCGCGCATCGAGCAGACGCAGAACTGCGGCGGCTGCAGCGCGGTCGACCCCGCGTCGCTGACGTTGCTCGCGCTCGGCACGCTGCTGCTGCGCCGTCGCCGCGCCTGAAACGTCATGCGCTGGCTCACCCTGCTGGGCCTGCTGTTCTGCGCGTGCCCGGAGCGCCCTGACCCGCCGGAAGACGACGACGGCGGTGTGCCCACCAGCGCCGAGTGGCCTGACGGCACCGTCGAGATCCTCAACGCGCGCACGATGACGCCGCTGACCGACAGCGCGCTCGAGTCAGGGGCCCAGGGCGGCTTCCACGTGCCGATCGACTACCGCGTCACCGGCAAGACGGTCACCGACGTCACGTTCTCGGTGAAGGTGCGCCGCGCGAGCGACGGCCGCCTCGTGAGCCGGGGCCAGCGCGTGCAGGACATCGACGCGACGGCGTGGACCTCCGGCGAGGTCTACGTGTTCATGTGCCCCAGCCCCGTCGGCATCAGCGTCGTCGACGTGCCGCTGAACTTCGAAGTCATCGTCACCGGCGCCGGTGGCAAGGTGCTGGGCATCGCGAAGGCCGACGCGACGCTGACGTGTCCCGAGGCCAATCGCAGCTTCTGCGACTCGATCTGCAAAGGGTGACTCTCATGCGTGCTCTCTGGTGCTGCGCCGTGGTGGCGGCGTTGTCGGCGTGTCCTGCTCCGCAGGAATGGCAGCTCGTCGCGGGCGACCTCGACGAAGCGTTGATGTCGGTCGGTGGCAGCGGCGAGAACGACGTGTGGGCCGTGGGCGCCGACGTGGGCCGCGGCCCGCTCGTGCTGCACTTCGACGGCACGAAGTGGGAACGCCGCGTCACCGGCACGACGGGACCGCTGTGGTGGGTGCACGGGTTCGACGACGGCACCGCGTTCATGGGCGGCGGCCGCGGCACCATCGTCGAGTGGAACGGCGAGACCTTCGTGCGTCACACCACGCCCGGCCTCGCGCGTCAGACCGTGTTCGGCATCTGGGCCTCGGCGAAGGACGACGCCTGGGCCGTGGGCAGTGAGACGTCGGGCCGCCGCGGCTTCCTCTGGCACTTCGATGGCGCGACATGGTCGGAGGTCGAGCTCCCCGAGGGCACGCCGCTGCGCAATGGCGAGCGCCCCGGCCTCTTCAAGGTGTGGGGCTCCGGGCGCGACGACGTGTGGGTCGTCGGCGGCGACGGCACGGTGCTGCACCGTACGGTCGACGGCTGGTCACGCGTGGTGATCAGCCGCAGCGACACGCTCTTCACGGTGCATGGGAAAGGCGCGCGCGTCTTCCTCGTCGGCGGTGGCACGCAGGCGGCGCTGTACGAGAGCACCGCGCCGGGCTTCGCCGATCGCTCTCCCGAAGAGCTGGGCCTCATTCAGGGCGTCTCGGCGCACCCGCGCGACCCGGCGGTGGCCTACGCGAGCGGCGAAGGCGGCGTGGTGCTGCAGCGGTCCCGCGCCGGCTGGTCACGCGTCGACACCGGGCTGTCTTTGAGCGTCGAGTCGCTGCACGCGATCTGGGTCGACCCATCGGGCGGCGTCTGGAGCGTCGGCGGCAATGTGTTGGGCGACCTCAAGAAGGGCGCGCTCATTCGCCTCGGGCCGGCCAACGCGCCGACGTACACGCCCGAAGCGCCGCCGCAGCCGCCTGAACCAGTCTGCCCCGCGAACGCCATCGATCCCGCCGAGGGCAAGTCGATCGCGCGGCGGTGGAACGAACAGATCCTCGGTGCCATTCGCCGCGATCTGCCGCGCCCGACGGTGCACGCGCGAAACCTGTTCCACCTCTCCGCCGCGATGTGGGACGCGTGGGTGGCGTACCTGCCGACCGGCCAGGGCAAGGGCGTGTTTGTCGACGCGCGCGTCACGCCGAGCGATCTGGAAGCCGATCGCACCAAGGCCATCAGCTACGCCGCGCTGCGCGTGCTCGAGCACCGGTACGGCACCGCGGTGGGCGGACCGACGTCGAAGGTGTGCTTCCGCGCCTTCATGACGAAGCTCGGTTACGACGCGAATGACACCTCGACGCAAGGTGATGCGCCGAGCGCCGTCGGCAACCGCATCGCCGCGGCGATCATCGCAGCGGGCCAGACCGATGGCGCCAACGAGCAGAACAACTACGCAGACACCACGGGCTACATGGCGTCGGGCCCGCCGTTGACGGTTGAGAGCCCGAGCGAGCCTGTCGAGAACATCGATCTCTGGCAGCCGCTCGACCTGGCGATCGCCGCGACGCAGAACGGCATTCCGCTCGCGCCGGGCGTGCAGAAGTACATCGGCGCGCACTGGGGGCTGGTGACGCCGTTCGCGCTCACGAGGTCCGCGCCTGACGCGCTCTACATCGACCCTGGCGCCGGGCCGAAGCTCACACCCGCCACCATGGAGTGGGTGATCACCATGATCCGCCGCAGCTCGGAGCTCGGCGTCGACGAAGCCGACACCATCGACATCTCGCCCGGCGGCTACGGCAACAACTCGCTCGGCGCGAACGACGGCACCGGCCACCCGATGAACCCGGTGACGGGCCAGCCCTACGTCGCGCAGCGCGTGCCCAGGGGCGACTTCGGGCGAGTCCTGGCCGAGGTCTGGGCGGACGGCCCCAAGTCCGAGACGCCGCCCGGTCACTGGAACGTGCTGGCCAACCAGGCGTTCGCGCATGCGTCGTTCTCCAGAAAGTGGAACGGCACTGGCGCCGAGCTGTCGCCGCTGGAGTGGGACCTCCGCGCGTATCTGGTGATGAACGGCGCACTGCACGACGCGGCGATCTCCGCCTGGGAGATCAAGCGCCACTACCTCTCGTCGCGGCCGATCACGCTGATTCGCTCGTGCGGCGCGCGCGGTCAGGCCAGCGACCCGTCGTTGCCGGCGTACGACTCGCGCGGTCTGCCGCTCATTCCCGGACTCATCGAACTCGCCACCTACGACACGACGGCGCCCGGCGGCCGCCACGCAGGGCTGCGTCACGCGGTCAATCAGGTCGTCGTGCACTCGTGGAAAGGCGAGCCCGGTGACATCGGCCGTGTGTCCGGTACCGGGTGGCTGCGCGCGGTGGAATGGGTGCCGTACCAGAAGCGCGACTTCGTCACGCCGGCGTTCCCCGGTTACGTGTCGGGGCACAGCACGTTCAGCCGCTCGGCCGCCGAGGTGCTCACCGCCATCACCGGCAGCGCGTACTTCCCCGGTGGCCTCGCGGAGCAGCCCATCGCCGTCGGCAGCGCGTTGACCTTCGAGCGCGGCCCCAGCGTGCCGCTGACGCTGCAGTGGGCGACCTATTACGACGCGGCCGATCAAGCCGGCCAGTCGCGCATCTGGGGTGGCATTCACATCGAGGCCGATGACTTCGATGGTCGCCGCACCGGCGCGCAGGTCGGCGCCCGCGCGCTCGCCCACGCCGCGCAGTTCTGGCCGTAGCGCGCCGTCAGGTCGTACCGTCGCGGGCGTGCACAGCCCATGACCTCGCGCATCACAGGCCTCTCAGACATCGACCCGCTGTCCGTGCCGCTGCCGCACGGCACGGAGGTCACGCTGCGCGTCGAGCGCGTGCTGCACGGTCGTCGGGTGCCGCAGGGCCTCGTGGGCCGCGTCGTGCGCGCGCGTGATGGCGGCTTCGACGTGCTCGTCACCGGCGTCGGCGAGCTCTGGTACGCGCGCACCGAGCTGACGCCGCGACGTGAAGGCCAGCTCCGCTTCGCGCACCGGCGTGAGGCCGCGTGGCAGGCGCTGTACCCGTGCCGTGTGGTGGAAGCGACCGTCGGCAGCAACGCCTGGGGCCTCGCGGAAGCCGGCAGCGACACTGATCTTCGCGGCGCCTTCGCCCTGCCCTTCTCGTGGACTGGCGGCCTCGCCGAGCCACCGAGCGACCTCGTGAGCGCGGACGGCAGCGCGACGTACTGGGAAGTACGGAAGCTCGTGCAGCAGGCGCTGCGCGCTGATCCCAACACGCTGGAGCTCCTCTTCGTGCCGTCGGTGCGCGCGCTCGACGAGGTCGGCGAGTGGCTCCTCGAGGCGCGTGACGCGTTTGTGTCGAAGCTGCTGTTCGGCAGCTTCGGTCGCTACGCGCTCTCTCAGTTGGACAAGCTCGCGGCCAGCCAGCGCCTCGCCGAGCACCGCGATCGCGTCCTCGAGTGGATGCAAGAGTCGCCGACGCCTTCTCTCGAGGAGCTCGGGCGACGGCTCGCGACCATCTCTCCACGCGAGGCCCGCTCCACCGGCGACGCCGAGCATCAGGCGCGCATGTACCTCAAGCAGCTCTACCGCTCGCTGTGGGACCAGGGGCTGCTGCCCAGCAACGATCTCGACGGGCTCACGGCGTACGCCCGTGACGGGGGCCGGCGTCCGCCTGACGCGAGATCGCTCCGTCCGAAGAATGCGTACAACCTGCTGCGGCTGATCGAACTGGCGCGCGGCTGGCTCGAGACCGGCGCGCCGACGTTCGCGGCGACTGGCACGTTCCGAGACCGCCTGCTGCAGATCAAGCACGGCGAGGTCCCGTTGGAAGACGTCCTCCGCGAAGCCGAGACCATGTCGCCGGCGCTCGAGCACGCCCGCGACGTGAGCCGGCTGCCTGAGCAGCCCGACTTCGTGCGTGCCGACGCACTGCTTCGGCGAGTCACCGAGGAGCTGGCCCGTCGCCGCGTGCAGCGAACGGGCGCACCGTGGTCAGACGACGCGCCGACCGAAGTCATGGAGTCGCCATGAACGCCGCGCTCACCAGTCATCAGCGGTCCGTCGCAAGCGCCGTCCTGGCGCACGAGTCGTCACGCCGGGAGCACGTGGTCGTGTCGCTCTCGGGCGCGCACGCATACGGCTTCCCATCGCCAGACTCGGACCTCGATCTCAAGGCGGTGCACCTCGCACCGACGAAGTCGCTCCTCGGTTTCCCGACGACGACGCCGCCCGCAGAGCGCCTCGAGGTCATCGACGGCGTGGAGATCGACTACTCGTCGAACGAGCTCGGGGGCGTGCTGCTGGCGCTGCTCAAGGGCAACGGGAACTACTTCGAGCGGTTCTTGTCGCGGTTCGCGCTGACGACCAGCCCCGCCTTCGAGTTGCTCAAGCCGCTCGTCCACAACGCGCTCTCGACGCGCGTGGCGCGGCACTACGTCGGCTTCGCCACGCAGCAGCGCCTCGAATGGGAACGCGGCGGCCGCACCAGCACCAAGAAGCTGCTGTACGTGCTGCGAACGGCGACCACTGGCACGCATGTGCTGCGCACCGGCGAGCTCGAGACCGACTTGTCCGTGCTCGCGCCCCGCTACGCGCTCGCCGACGCCGTGGAGCTGATTGACGCAAAGAAGCGCGGCGAACGCAGCGAGCTGCCGAAGGCGTTGGCCGAGAAGTGGGCGGCCCGCGTGGACGGCGTCTTCTCGGCGCTCGCCGACGCGGAACGAGACTCGGTGCTGCCAGCCGACGCGCCGAACGCCGACGCGCTCGAGGCGGCGCTGATCGCGCTCAGAACATCTGGTTCGCGAACCTGAACAACAACCACCGCGGGTTCGGCCCGGTCGGATCGATCACGATCGCGCCGTCCTTCCGCGAGTTGTTCCGGTGGATCTTGTGCGCGCTCGCCGCGTAGGTCCCGCCGCTGCTGGTGGCGTAGACCGAGAGCGGCGCACCGACGGTGATCGCGTCGTAGATGCGCGCCGACGCCTGCTCGAGGTTCACCTCGTCCCAGCCGCCGTCGGTGTGCACGTCGAAGTCGCCCGGGTAGTCGAGCTGCAGCCCCGGGTGCCACCCTTCGCCCCAGGCCGGCGCGGGCAACGGCGCGTTCAGCTCGCGCATGAAGATCTCGGGCGCGCCGAAATCAGACTTCACGTTCACCACCAGCCGCTGCACGCCGCCGTCGATGCTGACCTGGATCACCACATGATCTGAGTTGGGGAACGCGCAGCCCGGCCACGCCGGCGGCACGACGGCCACCACGGTACCGTCAGCCCGACCAAACGCGTTCGTGAACAGCGCGCCGAACTCCGTTTCCTGGGCGCAGCCGTCCGCCTTGGTACCGGCATCGACCACGCCCGCGTCGACCTCGCCGGCATCAACCTCGCCAGCGTCGGGGACCTCGACACCCGCGTCGACAGGCTCCATCGAAGGCGCGCTGCAACCGACGACGAACAGACACAGCAAGAGCGCTCGCTTCATTGGTCACCCGATCAGCGCTTCGTGCAGCGCCTTCGTCAGAGGCTTCACCTGGGCCTTGGGAACCACCAACGTCAGCTGCAGCGCCGAGGCGTAGCTGGCGACCACTGCGGCCCCCGCCACGCGCAGCGCCTTCCGCGCGATCGACCAGTCGGCGTTCAATCCGGTGCCGACACAGGTCACGGTGCCCAGCTCGCTCAAGACCTCGACCTCGGCAGGCAGCTTCGCGCGCAGCGCGTCGGGCCCATGCACGTCTTGCAGCGAGACCACCGCCAGCGTGCGGCCCGCTTCGTCCCACACGAGGTTCCGGCCCTTCACCTGCTGCGCGTCGAGCAACTCCAGCAACGACTCCGGAGCCGTCTTCGTCGCGAACACCCACACGTCGCCGTCGCCGGTGACGCCCTTCACGCGGCTCGGCCCGCTGTCGGCCCCAATTGCCGTGCCGGTGCCCGCGGTGTGCGTCGACTTCGCGTGAATGACGATGCCCTTCTCGCGGGCGAACTCGACGGCTTGCGCGTTGAGCACCTTCGCGCCGGCCGCAGCCAGCTCCTGCATCTCTTCGAACGAGAGTGACTCGAGCTTCGCGGCGCTCGGCACCACGCGCGGGTCAGCCGAGAACACGCCGTCAACGTCGCTGTAGATCTCGCAGTCAGCGCCCAGCGCCGCCGCGAGGGCCACGGCCGTCGTATCGGAGCCGCCGCGCCCGAGCGTGGTGACCTCCTTCTTCTTCGACACGCCCTGGTAGCCCGCGACGATCACCACCTGCTGCCGGTCGAGCGCCTCGTGAATGCGGTCGCACTTCACCTCGATGATGCGCGCCTGCGCGTGCGTGTCGTCGGTGATGATGCCGCTCTGCGACCCGGTGAAGCTGATCGCCGGCACCCCCAGCTCCTGCAGCGCCATCGACATCAGCGCCATCGAGATGCGCTCACCGCAGGTCAGCAACATGTCGAGCTCACGCCGCGGCGGATCGTGGCTGATCTTCCTGGCCAGCTGCAGCAGCTCGTCGGTGGTGTCGCCCATGGCGCTGACCACGATCACCAGCTGCCAGCCCTCATCGCGGCGCGCTTTCACCCGCTGCGCGACCTTGCGGATCTTCTCGGCGTCGGCGACCGACGACCCACCGAACTTCTGCACGACGATGCGGGACATGTGGCTCCTGTGACGCGGCCGCATAGCCCACTGCAGAAAGGTGGCCAATCAGGTCGATTTTTGGAAATACGCGGGCATGGCGATGATCGAGGTCGAGAACCTCACCAAGTCGTACCGGGATCGTGTCGCGATCGACGGGCTGAACTTCACGATTCCCGAAGGGAAGATCGTCGGTTTCCTGGGGCCCAACGGCGCCGGCAAGTCGACGACCATGAAGATCCTCACGGGCTTCATGCCGCCCACGTCAGGCAAGGCGAAGGTCGCCGGCTTCGACGTGTTCGAGCACCCGCTCGAGGCCAAGCGCCGCATCGGCTACCTGCCCGAGACGCCGCCGCTCTACCCGGAGCTCACCGTGCGCGGGTACCTCAAGTTCGTCGCCGAGCTCAAAGCGGTGCCGGCCAAGAAGATCGCGGGAGAGATCGACCGCGTCGCCACCGGCACCGGCATCGTGCCCGAGCTCGACCGGCTGACCGGCACCTTGAGCAAGGGCTACCGGCAGCGCGTGGGCATCGCGCAGGCCATGCTGGGTGAACCGGCGCTCCTCATCCTCGACGAGCCGACGGAGGGCCTCGACCCGCGTCAGCGCCGCGAGGTGCTGGGGCTCATCAAGTCGCTCGCGGGCAAGCACACCGTCGTGCTGTCGACGCACATCCTCGCGGAGGTCAAGGCCATCTGCGAACAGGTGCTCATCATCCACCGCGGGAAGATCGTCGCCGATGACTCGATGGCGAAGATCACTGAAGGCAAAGAAACCGGGCTGGAAGACAAGTTCATCCAGCTGACCTCGGAGTGACTGATGCGCACCATCATTGCGATCACCAGGAAAGAGCTGACCTCGTACCTGACGACGCCGTGGGCCTGGGTGGTCTTCACCGGCATGGCCTTCGTCACGTCTGTGTTCTTCATCGCGCTGCTCGGCAGCTTCAAGCAGGCGCACGAGGTCGCCAGCAGCGTGCAAGGCGGCTGGAGCCAGCTGCCGCCCGACTACCAGGCGTTCCGCAACCTCACCGACGGCGTCGTGGTGACGCTGTGGAGCACGGTGCTGGTGCTGACGCTCTTCGTCGCGCCGTTCCTCTCGATGCGGCTCTTCGCTGAAGAGCGCCGCAACAAGACCTTCGAGCTGCTGATGACCACCCCGGTGCGCCCGTACGAGATCGTGCTCGGCAAGTACCTCGGCGCCGTCGGCATCATCGTGTGCACGCTGGGCATCACCATCATCTTCCCCATCATCCTCTCGTTCATCGGCAGCTCCGAGAGCGGCTCCGCGCTCGAGTGGAACACCGTGCTGCTGGGCTACGCGGCGCTCCTGCTGTGGGGCGCCACCAACATGGCCATCGGCATGTTCATCAGCTCGCTGACCGAATCGCAGATGGTCGCGGCCTTCGTGTCGTTCGCCGTCGCGCTGGTGTGGATGCTCATCCGCTCGCTGGCGCCCGGCGCTGAAGAGCCCTTCCGGTCAGTGCTCGCGTACCTCTCGTTCGACGGGCAACTGCAGAACCTCATCAAGGGCGTGCTCGACCTGCGCCCGTTCGTCTTCTTCGGTTCGGTCATCGCGCTCTGCCTGCTGCTGACGCACCGTTCGATCGAAGCCCAGCGGTGGACGTGACATGAAAAAGACTCTCGGTACCGTGGCCGGCGCCGTCGGCCTGTTGCTCACGCTGACCTCGATCATCACGCTCTTCGTGACCGTCGGCTCGCTGGCGCTGTTCGCCACCAAGCTGGGCCTCGGCGTGCTGCTGCTGATCGTGTGGTTCTTCACCGCGCGAAAGAACGACGGCGCGCTCATGCGCTCGACGTTCTTCTTCTCGTCGTCGGTGGGGCTGTTGCTCGCGTTCGTCGCGCTGCTGGCCGCCGGCAACTACATCGTCGCGAGAAAAGCCCCCACGTGGGACCTCACCGCCAAGAAGGTCTTCTCGCTGGCGCCGCAGACGACCAAGACGCTCGAAGGCCTGCAACAGCCGGTGAAGCTCATCGCCTTCGTCGAAGGGCAGATCCCCGAGCCGCTGGAGGCGTTCTTCCAGCGCTACGCCGCGGTCAGCGACAAGTTCACCTTCGAGTTCAAAGACCCGCGCAAGACGCCCGACCTCACGCTCAAGTACCAGATCCGCCAGGGTCAGCCGGCGGCGGTGCTGACGGCGGGCGAGCAGCACACGATGCTGAACCTGCAGCGCCTCGGCATGCAGCAAATCGCCGAGCAGGAGCTGACCAACGGCATCATCAAGCTCACCACCGTCGGCACGCAACGCGTGTACTTCCTCGTCGGCCACGGCGAAGTGCCGCTGGAACCCAAAGAGCAGACGGAAGACGCCGTCGCGCAGTCGCTCGCCGCGCTCAAGCGGTTGCTCGGTGACGAAGGCTACGCGCCGGAAGGCCTCAACCTCGTGCAGCGCGGCGAGATCCCCAAAGACGCGTCGGCGCTCGTCATCGCGGGCGCGCGCACGAAGCTCTCTGACGCCGAGATCAAGCTCGTCGATCAGTACCTCGAGCAGGGCGGCCGGCTGCTGTACTTCGCCGAAGCGCAGGTGGTCAGTGGTCTCGAGCCGCTGCTGGCGCAGTACGGCGTGGCCGTCGAGCCCGGCATCGTGGCCGACGCCAAGGTGAACCCCGACCAGCCCTACGGTGTCTACACGCCGTTCTTCGGAGAACACGAGATCGTGCGCGCGCTGGCGGCCCAACAGATGAACGTCGTCTTCGCGACCTCGCGGGCGCTCACCATCTTGCGCGAAGGCACCCTGCCCGACGTGCAGCCCACGGCCATCGTGCTCACCACGCCGTACGCGTGGGCCGACCTCAACCCCGGCGAGAACCCGGAACAAGACGAAGGCGAGCGCGTCGGCCAGCTGCCGCTCGCGGTCACCGTCACCCGCCGCGTCATGCAGCCCAACGCGCGCAGCGAAGAGGCGCGCCTGGTGGTGTTCGGCGACGCCGACATCACCGCCGGTACGCTGGGCATCACGCCGGCCAACCTGAACCTGGTGCTCAACTCGTTCGCCTGGTGCACCCAGCAGGGCCAGAAGATCACCATTCGCCCGCCTGACCGCGACATCAGCACCATCGACCTCACCGTCGCGCAGCTCGACACCATCCGCCTGCTGGCGATGGACGTCTTCCCGACGGCGCTGTTGGCCATCGGCCTCACCATCTGGCTCACCCGGCGGTCGCGATGAGCCAGAGCGCGAAGGTCCTCCTCCAGCTGGCAGCCCTGCTCGTCGTGGCCGGCGGCATCGGCGGCTATGCGTACTTCGGCGTGTTCAAGGCTGAACAGACAGCGCAACGAAAAGCCGACCACGACCTCCGCTTGTTCGCGCCGCAGAAGCTCGACGAGAAGGTCGATGGCGGAGCGCCTCCGGCTGACTTCACGCACCTCGTGGTCACGTTCGACGGCGAGACGACCGAGCTCGAGCGCGAGCCCGGCCAGCCGTGGATGATCGTCAAGCCCATCAAGACGCGCGCCGATCACCTCATCGTCGACGGCCTCATCAGCCAGCTGCAGACCGCGAAGTTCAAGGACACGCTCGAAGAGAACCCCGACGCGACGGCGCTGGCAAAGTACGGCCTCGACAAGCCGCGCTTCACCGTCGACGCCACGGCCCTGGTCAACGGCGAGGCGCGCAGCGTGAAGATCTTCGGCGGCATCGAGAACACCTTCGACGGCTCGGTCTTCGTGCGCCGCAACGACGAGAAGCCCGTCTACAGCGCGCCCGGCGGCGTGCGGTACTCGCTGGCCAAGCGCACGTTCGATCTGCGCGACAAGACGCCCTTCGGCATCGACGACTCGAAGCTGGAGCGCCTCGTCGTCAGCTCCAGCAACAAGAACGACTACGAGCTCGAGCGCGACGGCAAGCAGTGGAAGCTGGTGAAGCCCGTCGCCGAGTCGGCCGACGCGGTGAACGTGGCGAGCATGATCGCCGCGACGTCCAGCGATCGGGCGCAGCGGTTCCTCGACGACACGCCCGCCAACCGCGCCGCCAGCGGCCTCGACACGCCCACGCTGCGCGCCACCCTCACGTACCCCGACGGCGGCGTCGTGAAGCTCACCGCGGCGCGCGTGGCCGTCGACGGCGGCGACCCGCTGGTGTTCGGCCTGCGTGAAGAAGGCGACTCGACGGCGCTCGCGCAGCTGAGCAACGCGGCGCTCTCACTCGATCGCCCGCCCGAGTCGCTGCGCGATCAGACGGTGATGAGCTTCAAGCGCGAGCTGGTGACGAAGATGGTCTTCCACGAGAGCGACGGCAGCGAAGTGGTCGTCGAGAAAGACGGCGTCGACGCCTCGGCCGAGTCGTGGCGCATCGTGAAGCCGCGGCCCGTGAAGGCGAAGGTCTTCAAGATCACCGGCGCCTTGTGGACGCTGAGCGCCTTCAAGGCGCTGGCCCAGGGCGAAGAGAAGCCGAAGGACTGGGCGAAGTACGGCATCGACGCGAAGTCACGCTGGGCCGCGGTCTACGGCGAAGACGGCAAGGAGCTGTCGCGCCTCACCATCGGCAAACTGGTCGAGGGCACGCCCAGCGCGTACTGGGTGCGCGGCTCTCGCGATCAGGTGCTGCAGAGCGACGGGAGCCGCTTCGGAGAGCTGCCGTTCTCGTTGTCGCTGGTGGCCGACGAGCCCGTCGACGCCGGCGTCACTTCGCCTTGAGCAGCCGCGCCTTGATGGCGCCGGTCAGCATGTCGATGGCGATCTCGTTGTTGCCGCCGTGCGGCACGATGATGTCGGCCCAGCGCTTCGACGGCTCGACGAAGGCCATGTGCATCGGCCGAACGTGCGCGAAGTACTGGTGGATGACGTGATCGAAGTCGCGGCCGCGCTCTTTGATGTCGCGCGTGAGCCGGCGGATGATGCGCACGTCGTCTTCGGTCTCCACGAAGATGCGCACGTCCATCTGCTCTCGCAACGCGTCCATGTGCAGCACGAGGATGCCTTCGATGAGGATCAGCTCGGCGGGCTTCACTGTCACGGTGCGCGGCTGCCGCGTTGACGTCACGAAGTCGTAGACCGGCTTCTCGACAGCCTCGCCGCTCTTGAGCCGCCGCACGTGCGACGCGAGCAGGTCCTGATCAAACGCGTCGGGGTGGTCGAAGTTGACCTCCCGGCGCTCGTCGAGCGTCAGGTGATCAAGCGGCCGGTAGTACGAGTCTTGATCGATGAACGCGACGCGCGAGCTGAACGCTTCGTGGATCTTCCGCGCGACGGTGGTCTTGCCTGAAGCAGTCCCACCAGCGATTCCAAGGACGAGAGGAGCGGCCGTCACGAGCGGCAGCGGTATCAGAACTCGAATTCTTCGCCCAGTTCAGAGACGTGCACCGGCAGGTGCTTCACCTCTTTCTTCAGCTGCGTCACGAAGGCCGGCTTGAGGTGGTACAGCAGGACCTCACAGTCCTTGCGGTCGAACTTCTCGAGCTCGCGCTCGAGCGTCTGCGGCGTGAAGTGGCCCGAGATGTCGGCCAGCGCCTGCAGCGAGTTGGGGAAGCTGCACTCGACGAGCAGCAGCTTGAGGTCGTCGAGCTTGTTCAAGACCTTCCAGAACTGCTCGGTGGGGCCGGTGTCGCCCGAGATCGCCATCGTCGAGCTGCCGTCCGAGATGACGTAGCCACACGACTCGACAGGGTGTGAGACCAGCACCGACTTCACGTCGTACGCGCCGACCTTCACCTTCGCTCCGGGCTTGAAGCTGCGCAGCTTGAAGACGGGGTTCTTCGCCGTGGGGATCCTGGTGAAGTCGGGCCAGAGCACGTTGTTGAAGAGGTTGGTCTTCAACGTCTCGATGCACTCGGTGTTGCTGTGAATGGTGACGGGCTTGTCACGCCGGCCGACCACCACGTCCGACATCATCGGCAGGTCTTTGATGTGATCGAAGTGCGAGTGCGTCAGCAGGATGTCGTCGACCTTCGACAACGCCGGCAGGTCCAACATGCTGGTCAACGCACCGGCGTCGAGCGCCAGACGGTCGTCGACCAGGAAGCACGTGCTCTTGCAGCCCGGCAGTTCTCCGCCGTGTGGCCCGAGGACTTTGAGTTTCACAGGCCTAGAGTTCCCCGAATTTCCACTTCATCTCGAGGTAGCGGAGGAAATCGAACAGCCGCGCGGTGTCCCGCACCGACAGCCGATCGCCCTGCACCTCAATCAAACCCGCGCGCTCCAACCGATGCATCATGAAGCGAATGGCCGGCTCACCCACCGCCAGCTCTCGCGGAAGATCTCGCACCGGGAAATCAATCTCGATGCCTTCCTCGCCCTGCCGACCCCGCGACTGACACAGGTGCAGCATGTGGTGAACGATACGGCTGTTGGGATCAGACAGCAGCAGCGTCTCGATCTGGGCGTCGGCGTCAGACAGCCGATCGGCCAGCTTCTTGATCATGCGAACAGCGATCTCCGCGTTGCCACGAATCATCGCTTCGAAGGTGCGCGGGTCGATCACCAGCAACCGCGCCTCTTCTTCGATGATGGCCGACGCGTTGCGAGGCTTGTTCGAGATGATCGCCATCTCGCCGAAGAACTCGCCGGGCCCCAGCACCGCCAGGACCTTCTCGACGTCACGCACCTTCTTGCTGATCGCCACCTTCCCCGACTGGATGACGTACATCTCCTTGCCGGGGTCGCCTTCTCGGAAGAGCACGGTCCCCTTGGGGATGTCCTTGCCGAACCGCTGGAACAGGGCCTCTTCCGCGCTCATGAGAGTGGGCGACTCTCACCCGCCACGCGGGGGTCGTCAATTTGTAGATGCGCGGTCATTTGGTCTTCAACGAGACGACGCCGTCCCACTCGGCCGACGGCGGGTTGTCGCGGAATGCGTCAATTTCACTCAGGTAATCCCGTGCTGGTGAGTCGTCTGGCCAGTGCGTCAGCACCTCTTCGAAGCGCGCCTTCGCGTCGTCGAAGCGCCGCGCCCCCCACGCCACCAGCCCCGCTTCGAAGGCCGCGATGGCCTTCCCGTCTTGCTCGCTGGGCGTACCCAGCCCGCGCAGCTCGTAGATACCGACGGGCACCCGCTTTCCTTTCACGCGCACCGCGCCGAGCCGACGGGTGACGATGCCCTCGGGCACGGCCGCGCGCGTCCACTCGCTGATGATGATGCGGGTGTCGTATTCCTTGTTGGTGCCTTCGAGCCGGCTACCGAGGTTCACCGCGTCGCCCAGCACCGTGTAGTCGACACGCACGTCAGACCCCATGTTGCCGACGACCATCTGGCCGGTGTTGATGCCGATGCCGATCTCCAGCTCGGGGAAACCAGCCTTGCGCCACGCCACCTTCAGCTCTTCGAGGCGCTCCAGCATGTGCACCGCCGCGCGGCAGGCTCGCAGCGCGTGATCGGGCTGGTTCAACGGCGCGTTCCAGAAGGCCATCACCGCGTCGCCGATGTACTTGTCCAGCGTGCCCTTCTCGTCGAAGACGATCTGCGTCATGGGCGACAAGTACTGGTTGATGAAGTCGGCCAGCTTCTCGGGCGACATGTGCTCGGACAGCGACGTGAAGCCGCGGATGTCCGAGAACAGCACCGTCATCTCGCGCTTCTCGCCGCGGTTCAGCTTGTCGGGGTCTTGCAGCGCGACGTCCATGACGTCTTCGCCGAGGTAGCGCGAGAACGTGCTGCGCATCTTCAACTTCTCGCGGTCGACCGAGAGGTAGCCGAGAAAGACCGCCGAGAACGCCGTGACGGTGAGGTGCACCATCGGCACCACCCAGCTCAGCTTGAGGCCCGCGCTGAAGAGCCCCAGCGTCAGCGCGCTGAAGCCGCCCAACACGGCGACGATGACGATCAACTTGCCCGTGAAGGACGCCAGCTGCTTCGTCACCAGCGCGATCGTGAGGCCCAGCACCAGCATCAGCACGAACTCCAGCGCGTTGAGCCACGACGGCCGCGCGAGGAAGTCGCCCGACAACACGTTCGAGACCAGCGACGCGTGCGTGTAGACGCCGGCGGTGAACTCCGAGAACGGCGTGACGCGTTGATCACCGGTGCTGCCGGTGATGGTGACGCCCGCGAGCAGCGCCTTCCCTGCGACCTTCGATCTGTCGAACGTGCCGTCGATGGCGTCGACCACGCTCAGCCGCGCGAAAGAGCCCACGTTGCCCGGGTAGTTCACCAGCGTGAACGGCACCTCTTCTTCGACGGGAATGCGCACCGTGCTCGCGCCACGCAGCTCGATGGCCTGCAAGTGCCCGCTGTCGACGACTGGAACGATCTCCGAGTCGAGCTGCTTCGCGGCGACCTGCAGCGCCAATGACGGGAAGAGCCCTGCCGGCGCGTCGAGCCGCGCGAGCATCGGCGATCGACGAATCGTGCTGTCGATGTCGGGCACGGTGCCGAAGTGACCGAGCAGCGAGCCCGCCGTCGCGAAGCGCGCGAGGGGCGTCTGCACGCCCGCGTACGAGAAGGCGAACGCGTTCCCCAGTTCGACCCGCGAGCCCTTCACCTTTCCCGGGGCTGAAGTGAGGACCGCCGACCGCGCGGCGTCGGCGTACACCGCGCGCTGCTCGGCCGTGAAGGCCTGCGCGTCGACCGCAGTGAAGGGGATCACGCCCTGCACGATGCGCGGCCCGGCCTTCTTCAGCACCGCCTCGAGCGCCTCGTCCGGAGAGGTCTTCACGCGCGCTTCCAGCTCGGCGCGCACCGGCTCGAGCGACGGCGGCAACGTCGTCTCGGCAGCGAGCGCGTCGAGCCACGCCTTCTCGCGCGGGTTCTGCGGCGCCGCGTCGAGGAAGCTGATGTCGAGCCCGATGACGCGCGCGTCGGCGTCGAGCAGGTTCGACAGCGCCTTCGCCAGCACGTCGCGCGGCCACGGCCACAGCCCGTAGCGCTGCGCGCCGCGCTCATCGAGTTCGAGCACCACGACGTCGGGGTGCGCTGGCCGCTCGCCGCGCAGCCGGAAGAACACCGTCGACATGCGCGCTTCGAAGTTCTGCACCAGCCGATGCAGCGGGCTGCCGTCCTTCGACAGCCCCATGATGGGCGTAGACGTATTGAAGTGTACGACCGCGAAGAGCGCGAAGGTGATCAGCGCCAGGGCCTCGTATCGCCTCCGCGAGAGGAGCTCTTTCATTGGGCGGCGCGAGCCTACGCGGCAATCGTGGTGAAGGCGTGGGCGAACAGGTATGAGCCGAAGGCGCGTGGCGACCACCTACAAGCAGGCAGGGGTAGATACAGAAGCAGGCGACGCGCTCGTCGAGCGCATCAAGCCCCATGCGGCGAAGACGCGGCGACCGGAGGTGGTGAGCGGCGTCGGCGGCTTCGGCGGCCTCTTCGCGATCCCTCCCGGGAAGTACAACGAGCCCATCCTCGTCTCGGGCACCGACGGCGTCGGCACCAAGCTGAAGCTGGCCTTCGCGATGGACCAGCATGAGACCGTCGGCATCGACCTCGTGGCGATGAGCGTCAACGACGTGCTCACCAGCGGCGCCGAGCCGCTCTTCTTCCTCGACTACTTCGCGACCGCCCGCCTCGACGTGGAGCGCGCCGAGAAGGTGATCGCCGGCGTCGCCAAAGGCTGCGAGCAGGCCGGCTGCACCTTGCTGGGCGGCGAGACCGCCGAGCTGCCCGGCTTCTATTCGAACGGTGAGTACGAGCTCGCCGGGTTCGCCGTCGGCATCGTCGAGAAGGCGAACATCATCAGCGGGAAGACCATCGTGCCGGGCGATCGCGTCATCGGCATCGCGTCATCGGGGCTCCACAGCAACGGCTACTCGCTGGCGCGCCGCATCCTCGAAGACGCGCGGTTGACCCTCAAAGACACCGTCGACGGCGTGGCCCTGGGCCCTGCCCTGCTGACGCCGACGCGCATCTACGTGAAGGACGTGCTCGCGTTGGTAGCGCAGGTCACCGTGAAGGGCCTCGCGCACATCACCGGCAGCGGCCTGCCCGGCAACGTGCCGCGCTGCCTCCCCGACGGCACGCGCGCCGTGCTGAAGGAATCCACCTGGCAACGCGCGCCGATCTTCGACGTCTTGCAGAAGCTCGGCGAGGTCGAGCGCCAGGAGATGTTCAACACCTTCAACATGGGCCTCGGCATGACCGTCGTCGTCGCGCCCGGCGACGTGAAGGCGGCGCTCGAGCTGCTGCACGCGCGCGGTCTGCAAGCGTGGGACGTCGGTGTCATCGAGGCCGGTACGCCCGGCGCCGAGGCGGAGGCCCGCGTCGACCCATGATGCGCGTGGCGGTGCTGGCCTCGGGGTCAGGTTCAAACTTCACGGCGCTCACCAGCGCGCTCAACGTGCCCGGCAGCGCGGCGCGGGTCGAGCTGCTGGTGTGCAACGTGCCCGGCGCGAAGGTGATCGATCGCGCCGCGGCGGTGGGCGTGCAGTCGGTGGTGCTTGATCACCGCCTCGCTGCGTCGCGCGAGGCCTTCGACGCCAGCGTCGTCGCCGCGCTCAAGGCGGCGAACATCGACCTGGTGTGTCTGGCTGGCTACATGCGGCTGGTGACGCCGGTGTTCCTCTCGGCGTTCCCGGGTCGCGTCATCAACGTGCACCCCGCCCTGCTGCCTGCGTTCCCGGGCATGCACGCCCTCCGACAGGCGCTCGCCGCTGGCGTTCGCGTCACCGGCGTCACCGTGCACTTCGTCGACGAAGGCACCGACACCGGGCCCATCATCGCGCAGGCCGCCGTGGCGGTGCTGCCCGCAGACGACGAAGCCTCGCTCGGTGCGCGCGTGCACGCTGAGGAGCACCGCTTGTACCCGCGCGTGGTGACAGCGCTGGCCAACGGCGCGGTGCGTGTCGACGGTCGCCGCGTCACGCTGCAGGAGGCGATCTAGATGTCGCTCCCAGCACGCCGCGGCACCGCGCCCGGGCGCCACGTCTACGACGTCATCGTCATCGGCGGTCAGCTGGGCGGCGTCATCGCCACGGCGCTGTTGGCCAAGCGCGGCCTCCAGGTGCTGCACGTGCCGCACGACGATCTGCACCAGCCCTACGCGCATGGTGACGAGAAGCTGCCGCACGCGCCGTTCTTGATCCCGCCGGTGAAGTCCGTGCCCGCGTTCGACGAGGCCTTGAGCGAGCTCGGCCTCTCGACGGTGATCGGCCGCCAGCTCCACACCACGCCGCTGCAGCTGCTCTCGCCCGGCCGCTGGTTCGAGCTGTCGCACGACGAGAAGCGCCGCGGCCCTGAGCTGGCGCGCGCCTTCGGTGACGACGCCGAGGCCTTCGACGAGCGCGCCCGCAAGGCGCAGTCGGTGGCCGACGCGAGCGACGCGTTCTTCCAGTCGAAGCCTGACCTCCCGCCGGACGGCCTCATCGCCCGCTGGAAGTTCAAGCGGCAGCTCGCCCGCTTCCCCGGCGTCGAGACCGACACGGTGCTCAAGAGCGACGAGCTCCTCTCGAAGCTGCGCCTCTTCATCGGCGCGAACGACTCGGTCCTGGGTCGCGCGCGCAGCCTCGGCCGCACGCTGGTCGGCCCGGCGCTCTTCCCCGGCGGTCGCGAAGGGCTGTGGCAGCAGCTCGCCGAGCGCGCGCGTGAGCTCGGCGCCGACGTGTTGCCCGCGAGCGAGCCCGTCGAGCGATTGGTGCTCGAAGGCGGCGGCGCCGGCGTGCGGCTGACCAAGCACGACGCCGTCTACCGCGCGGGCTTCGTCCTCGCGGCGATGGATCTCGAGGTGCTGACACGGCTGGTGCCCGACAAGCAGCGCAAGGCCGCCGCGAAGGTGCAGCCGCTGGTGACCGCCGACAAGGCCCTCTTCACGCTGCACCTGGTGGTGCCGGAGGTCGCGCTGCCGCGTGGGCTCGGGCAGCTCGCGCTCATCGACGCGCCGTCGCTCGAAGGTGGCGCCGCGCTGGTGCAGGTCTCGCCGGCCTCGCAGGGAGATCGCCGCGTCATGTCGATCTCCGCGATCGCCCCGCTCGGCTTGCGCGCCGGTGGTGAGCCGGCGGTGCGCGCCTTCATCGCGCAGCTGCACGCGGCGGTGTCACCGGTGATGCCCTTCACGCGGGCGCACGTGACGCTCGAGTCGACGCCGTGGCTCGACGCGCCGCGCGTGGTGGCCGGCGACGGCGAGCCTGCGCCGATCTTCTCGGTGCCGGACAACGCCTGGCTGGGCGTCGCTGGCCACGTGTCGCAGTCACCGTGGAAGCGCGTCTTGATGGCCGGCCGCCAGGTGCTGCCGGGCCTGGGCTTCGAGGGTGAAGTGCTGGCCGCGCAGCGCGCCGTGCGGCTGGCCGAAGCGACGCTGCGAAAGAACGACCCGCTCAAGAGGAAGACCGCATGAGCACCGTGAACGTGATGGCGCGGGAGATCGCCGCGAAGATCGTCTTCTACGGCCCGGGCCTGTCGGGCAAGACGACGACGCTCAAGCGCATCTACGAGACCGTGAAGCCCTCGTTGCGCGGCGAGCTGATGACGCTGCCCACCGAAGCCGACCGCACGCTCTTCTTCGATTTCCTGCCGGTGCGCGTCGAGAAGGTCGGCGAGTACGCGCTGCGCCTCGCGCTCTACACGGTGCCGGGTCAGGTCTTCTACAACGCGACCCGCAAGCTGGTGCTGCAGGGCGCCGACGGCGTGGTGTTTGTCGCCGACTCGAACCCCGGCGCCGAAGACGCCAACCGCGAGTCGATGGCGAACCTCGAAGAGAACCTCGCCGAGCAAGGCATCTCGCTCGACTCGTTCCCGCTCGTGATCCAGTACAACAAGCGCGACCTCGGCAACGCCGTGCCGTTGGCCACCATGCGCGCGCAGTTGAACCGCCGCAACGTGCCCGACTTCGAGACCATCGCCATGAGCGGCGACGGCGTGCTGGACGGCATGAAGGCGATGATTCGCCTCGTCATCAAAGACCTGCGCGCGCGGAAGATCGTGCCGTCGGGCAAGCCGCGGCCCTCAGCGCCCACGCCGACGCTGGCGCGGGAGTCCGGCGCGTCGCTGGCCTCGCAGCTGGAAGATCACCTGAGCGCGCAGCCCGCGCCGGAGCCACTGCCTCCGAAGCCGCAGCTGGGCCCTGTCGCCGCGCTGGCGCCGGCGGCCCTCATCGACGCCGCGCGCGTCGCCGAGACCGCGTTCAGCAACGGCGACTTCGACGGCTGCGTGCGCACCGTCATCGAGACCGCGCAGCGCGGGCTGGCCTTCGCCGGAGACGCGTCGCTCGCGCATCAGGCGTTCCTGCTGGGCGTGAACGGCCGCGACGTGCTCGATCTCTACACGCGCGCGCAGCGAGGCGCGGCGCACATCGAAGACGCGTCGTTCTCGCTCTTCGTGCTGGCGCAGATCTTCATCCGCCTGTCGCAGGCGGGACTCCCGACGCCGGAGCAGTGATCAAACGAGCTGCTGCAGCACGCCCATGCGCACCAGCCGCATCACCGTCTTGAGCGTGTCGAGCTCGCGCTGCGTGCTACCCAGCACGACGGCCGACAGGTCCCAACCGGTCTCGAAGAAGCGCACGATGCTGCGCTCTTCCTGACGCAGCGGCGACAGCAGCTGCGCGTCGACCGTCGCCATGAAGCGCGAGACCGGCGGCACCTCGCGGTACAGCGCCGCCACGTGCTCGCGCTCGACCATGCGCGCGAACTCCCTGACGCGGCGATCGCCGGGGTCGCTTTGCAAGAGCGACGCGAAGATGAGGGCCGCCGCGTCGAACTGACGCTCGCGCACCAGCACGGCGCCCTTCTCGAGCATGTCGGCGATGGGGTCGACGTCGACAGGCGCTGCGCCCATCACCACGGCCCGACCCGCGCGCAACATGTCGAACACCGCGCGCGCCACCACGCTGCGCGGCAAGCCGAGCGCCAGGCGAATGCGGCTCAGCGTCACGTCGTCGCTCGCGTTCACCACCCCGAGGATCGCCCGTTGCAGGGCATGCGCCGGCTTCGCGCCCGCCGATGCACGAATCACCAACTGCTCGTGCGGCAGCGCGCGCTCGACGTCCTGAACCTCGTCCATCCTCCGCAACGTCTCGAACAGCACGTGCCGCAGCGGCACCTCGAGCGAGATCCACTCCTCGTCGGCGCGGTCGGAGTCTTCGGTCCAGTGAAAGCGGCCCTGCGCGGGCGTGAGGTCGACGAGGCTGCCGATCAGCTCCTCTTCAGCGATCTCCCGCAGCGACGCGTCGAGACCGACGCCCAGCGACTGCGCCCGCTTGAGCGACGCGAGCGCCTGATCGCCACGCAGCTCGCCCGTCTGTTCCATGACGCGCGACACGCGCTCCCAGAGCCCTGGCGCCGACGCGGCGATGATCTGCCCCGACAACAGGAAGACCTTGCGATGACCTGCTTCCCACGAGAGCAACAGCGCGCCGCTCTTCCGCGAGGCGTCGAGCCACTGCAACAGGTCGGGCAACGGGTAGCTCGACAGATCTCCGTGAAAGGCCATGGGCGGGTTCGAGGCTACAGTACGGCCCGATGCGCGTGGCGATCCTCTTCACCGATGGGGTCGGCGTCGGGGTGAGAGACGCCTCGACGAACCCACTCGCGCGCGCTGAGTACCTGCTCTCGCAGTTCGACGACGGTACTGGCACCGAGTTACCTGACGGCGGCACCAGGCACGACGTCGACACCACGTTCGGGGTCGACGGCCGACCTCAGTCCGCCAGCAACCAGACTGCGATCTTCACCGCGAGCCCCGCGCCGCAGCTCATCGGCCGACACGTGCTCGGGTACCCCAACGAGCCGCTCCGCAAGCTGCTCGCCGCGCGCTCGATCGTGCGCGACGTGAGCGCCGCCGGCCGCACCGCCACCTTCGCCAACGCGTACCCCGTCGCCTACCTCGACACGCTCGGCCTCAAGCACCGGGCTGCCGCGCAGGACGACCTCAAGTTCCCGCCGAAGCTCGCGCGCAAACTGAAGCCCTCCGCCAGCACGCTGGCCATGGCCGCCGCCGACTACGAGTTCCGCACGCTCGACGACGTGCGCCGCGACGCCGGCCTCACCCACGACGTCGACGGCGCCACCGCGAGCCGCCGCATCGCCGGTGTGCCTGCCCGCACCGCCGAGCGCGCCGCCGACATCTTCTGGAGCCTGGCCGCCGACTTCACGCTCTTCGAGCACTACCTCGCCGACGAGGCCGGCCACGCGCAGGACCACGAGGCCGCGACGCGCGCCATCGCAACGTTCGACGGCTTCGCCCGCGCCGTCATCGACCGGCGCCCCGTCGACGCACACGTCTTGATCTGCAGCGACCACGGCAACGTCGAAGACCTCTCGACGCGGAGCCACACGCGGAACCCCGTCGCTGTCCTCTCATTCGGCGCTGGCACCCTGCCGCCGCTGCGCACCGTGGCCGACGTGGGCGCTGCCGCGCTGTCGATTCTGGGAGTGAGCCGATGAAGTGGTGGTGGTGTCTGGCCCTCGTCGTGGCCTCCGGCTGCACCGGCCCGCTCGCGTTCCTGACGCGGGAACAGAAGGTCAACGCGCTGTACTCGCTGCGCAGCGACGGCTTCATCGAGCCCGACGTCGCGCGCGTGCAGCGGTCGCTCGCCGCCACCACGCCCGGCCTCGCGCGCTGGGGCGGGCTCGAGCACCCCGTGACGGTGTACGTCGTCAGCTCGCACCAGGCGCTCGAAGACGCGGTGCGACGCCCCGGCTACGACTGGCTCCGCGCGTGGGCCCGCTACGACGACGTGATCATCCAGGCGCCGTCGACGTGGAACGCGAGCCCCGAAGCGCTCGACCAGCTGGTGCTCCACGAAGTCACGCACTGCCTCTTGTTCCAGAAGGCAGCGACGCGCGACGACTGGATGAAGAAGGACATTCCGCTGTGGTTCCGCGAGGGCATGGCCGTCGTCACCGCGAAGCAGCAGCGGCTCTACCCTTCTCTCGAAGACACCACCGCGTGGCTGCTCGCGCACCCCGACGACGACGTCTTCAAAGACGGAGAGGCGTTGTCCGAGCAGCACTACCAGCCGGTCTACGGCTTCTCGCTGCACGCCTTCACGTTCCTCGAGAACCGCTTCGGCGCGGAGCGCATCGGCGACCTGCTGCGCGCGATGCGAACGACCGGGCAGGACTTCACGACCTCGTTCGAAGCCGCGCTCGGCATGCCGCTCACGCGCTTCGAGCGAGACTTCCTAGTGTTCCTGCGGCTGCGCGGCTTCCGCAGCATGGGCAAGCGCCCTGCCGATCGCATCGACCTCAAGGAGCTGATCAAGCAGCGCCCGATGTCACCGAACCAGATCGACCCACGGCCTGAAGGCGACGGCCCCAGCGACGTCCCCAAGACGGTGGCGCCCCGGCCATAGCGCCTCGGCCCACGCCGGCGCCGCGTTCCAGACGACGGGGTTCTGCGTACGGCCTCGAAGCACCTCGTGGCCATTTCCGCGGCTGCCGCGCGGCGGGTAGCCGGCGAGCGTCTCGTGGAAGTCGTCGCGGCACAGCTCGTGGTGTTCACCCATGCGCGGCCCATCGGCGATCGACGCCACGCCATCGTTCACGTCACCACACAGCGCGCGCAGCGCGTGCTCCCACTCAGCCTCCGACGGAGCCCGCCAGTGGTGTCTCGTCACCGCGCGCAACAGCGTGCCGAGGTGTGGCTGCTTGACGCCACCTGTGCCGAGCGCCGCGTCAGAGAGCCCCAGCCGCGTCAGCTGCGTGAGGTTGAGCGGCTGCTCGCCGACCAACACCGTCTCGAGCTCAACTTCGCGCGCAGGCTCGAGGAGCACGGCGTACCGACGGTCGAGCGGCGCAGCGTCGTGGCCCTGATCGCC
Organism: uncultured Archangium sp.; assembly: GCA_964459885.1. Taxonomy (GTDB): domain Bacteria; phylum Myxococcota; class Myxococcia; order Myxococcales; family Myxococcaceae; genus Archangium_A. Next base: position 13,681 of record CAYWON010000008.1, on the reverse strand, counting down.
CCACATCGCGCGCATGGCGATCACCCGCTGCCAGCGGCGATCGGTCATGCCGATCGACGCGCGTCCACCGAAGATGGCGAAGAACCCGACGCCGGTGGCCTCGTGCACGAACTGTGGGAACGACTTCAGGCCATGGCCCGAGTCCCGCAGGCTCCGGTAGCCCGGCGGCAGGCGCTCGAGCACCGAGTCCAACAAGACGACGCGCGCGTCGTCATCGGCGTCGAGCCACTGCGACAGCGTGACGTCCACCTACTTCGAGACCGCCGTGGGGCTCTGGATGAGTGGCGGGCGATCGCGGCCTTCCAGCGCGCGCTGCAGCTCGAGCTCCTGCAACAGCACCGCCGGGGCCACTGTCGACACCGGCACCATGCCGCTCTCTGCGCCACAGAAGCCGTTGAAGACCCCTTCGAGCGTGCCGGTCGCCATGATGCGGTTCATCGCCGACAGCGGCGTCCCGACGATCTCCACGCCCCGCACCAACGTCTCCTGGCCGGTCTTCACGTCGACCCGGTACACCATGCGCGGCGTGCCCTTGAACGCCTGGTAGCCGAAGCCCGTGGTGTTGGTGTTGCCGCCCGTGATGTCGCGGATCAGCAGGCCGAACGGCTTCCCCTGGCGCTTCGCCTCGGCGATCAGCTGATTCTTCAGCTCGGCCTCGCTGACGCGCTTCTTCGACTCGACGATGAGGTTGGCCATGCGCGCGATCGGCTTCCGGTTGCCCTGCGAGCGACCGTGCCCGTTCGACTTGAGGAAGCCTTCGACCGGCTTTCGCGACAGCAGGTACGTCTTGAGCACGCCGTCTTGCACCAGCGTCACGCGCTGCGCCGGCACGCCCTGCTCGTCGTACGCGTACGCGCCGTTCAACTGGGAGCCGCCCCGCGCGCGACTGGTCGGGTCGTCCAACACCGAGATGAACGCCGGCAGCACCTGACGGCCCACCTGACCACGGAACGTCTTGCCTTCGGTGTCACTGTCCTGGCGTTCGCCCTCGAGGCGATGACCGATGGCCTCGTGGAAGAGAACCCCCGCGGCGTCCGGTTCAAGGATCGCGGGGCCCGTGTAGGGATCGATCGTCGGCGCGACACGGAGCGCGTTGAGATCAGCCACCATGCGCTCGAGGTCGCGCTTCATCACCGCGACGTCCGGCAACTGGCCCTCGCTCGGCGCGTACCAGTTGCGCGAGTTCTCGAGCAACTGCCCGTCATCGGCGCGCGTGACCGCCGACACGTGCACGCCGTACAGCGTGTGCTCCGTGATCAGCCGCGTGCCTTCCGTGGTGACGAGGTACCTGACGATCTTGTCGGCAGTGACTCGGACCTCCGAGTCGAAGAAGGCGGGTTCCTTCGCCAGCCGCGAAGACGTCTCGCGCGCGAACGCGGCCCACTGGTCGTGCGCGAACTCGAGCGCGGCGCGGGCGCCCAGCAGCTTCACCGGCGTCTCTTTGGAGAACGAAGGTGGGCGCTTCGGGTCGTCGACGACGTAGACCGCTTCGCCCTTCTTCTTGAGGTAGTTGAAGAGCGCCGTCTTGTACTTCTCGTCGGTCACCAACCAGAGCGCGGTGCGCAGCGCCTGGGCCGAGTCGTCGATGGGCGCAGACTTTCGCGTGATGTAGCTGGCGCCTTTCAGCGAGGTCGAGAAATCGAACTCGTCTTCGATGGACGAGTCGAACACGTAGTCGCCCACGCGCACGTCGACGAAGACCTGACGATCGCGCGCCGTAGCGTCCTGAAAGAGCGCGCCGTAGCGGGCGACGATCTCCCGTTGGTCGTAGTCCTTCAGTTGGTAGCTGATGAAGTACGGCCCGCGGTTCTCCTTCAGCTTCAGCTCGGCCTGGTTGCGATCGAGTTCCTGCGCCATCGCGTCGAGCAACTCAGCGCGGGCGTCAGGGGTGGCAGCAGACAGCACGAGCGCGGCAACGAGGGGAGCGACCATGGAGGCCGGAAGTTATAACCGGCCGCATGAAGACCCTCGCGCTCCTGACGCTGCTTTCGCTGCCTGCCCTCGCAGGTGCCGACCTGGGCAAGCCCGCCCCTGACTTCACGTTGAACGACCTCGACGGCAACCAGGTGAAGCTGTCGTCGTTCAAGGGAAAGACGGTGGTCATCGAGTGGTTCAACCCCGAGTGCCCGTTCGTGAAGAACGCCCACACCAGGGCCTCGCTGGTGGACACCGCGAAGCGCGCCCAGAAGAAGGGCATCGTCTGGCTTTCCATCAACTCCGGCGCGGTGGGCAAGCAGGGCCACGGCGTCGAGAAGAACAAAGCCGGCGTGAAGGCGTTCGCGATGGAGAACCCCGTGCTGCTCGACGAGTCGGGCGCGGTGGGCAAGGCGTATGGCGCCACCAACACGCCCCACCTGTTCGTCATCGACGCGAAGGGCACCGTCGTCTACCGCGGCGCCATCGACAACTCGCCCGACGGTGAAGGCCAGTCGCCGCAGGGCGGCACGCTGATCAACTATGTCGACGCGGCGCTCGACGACCTCGCCGCGGGTCGACCGGTGAAGACGGCCGACACGAAGGCGTACGGCTGCGGCGTGAAGTACGCGAACTAACGCCGCAGCAGGCTGGTCGCGGCGTCGATGAACTGCTCGAAGCCACGCCCCAGCACCTTCTCGTCGAGGTACTCGGTGATGAAGCGGCGATCTTTCTGGTTGTAGTCAGGACACACGAACGGGTGCTCGTGCACGCCCAACGTCAGCGTCTCGACGCGCACGCCAGTGTCACGGTGCAGCCCCTGCAGCGTGTTCAACACCGCGCTCGCGGGGATCACGTCGTCGTTGCTGTTGCAGATGGCCATCACGCGCGGGGCGATCGCCTTGAGGCGTGACTCCAGGCGGCCGCGCTCGGCCTCTTCACCGAACAGCGCGCGGAACCACCGCCCTTCCTCGTGGTGCGAGAGCCAGTGCTGCAACCGCGGGCTCGCCATGCGCCCCGTGAAGCGCACGTACAGCTTCATCAGCGAGATCTCGCACGAGAGATCCATGATCAGCCGCGACGAGAGGTGCGTGCTCTTCAAGACCGCGCCTGACTCGAACAAGACCGCGCGGCTCTGCGCAAAGAGCTCGTCCTGATCGAGCAGCAGCAGGCCCAGCGACAGGTAGCCACCGGCCGAGTAGCCGAGCAGATCGATCTGCGCGTCGGGCGCGATGTGCGCGTGCTCGTTCGCGCGGATCTGACGGACGAGGTCGACGACGTCGAAGTACGACTGGAGCCCGCCCCAGAAGAAGCGCTCGGGGCGCGCGTCCATGCGCTCGGACAGCACGCAGTTGAAGGCGTGGACGTTCTCGTTGCGCGGCACCTGATCGCGGCGGGCCTGTGCGCGGTTGATCTCGCGCGCCCAGTTGGGGTGCACGCGGTTGACGTGGAAGCACAGCGGGAACAGCGCCACCGCGGCGCCCGTCGATTTCCACAGCTGATACGCCCACGGCACGTACTTCGAGTAGCTGCGCTCGTTGAGCCCGTGCAGCAGCAGGATGACGTGGCGCTCGCGCTCGGTGCGCCCGTGCGTACGCAACAGCGGGTAGCGGAACTCGAGGTTCTCGCCCACGTCGCAGTCGGCCACGCCGTCGTCGGCCGGCTCACCGGGGAAATCGAGCCCGTGCGCTTCGCAGCGGTACGCCTGATGCCCCAGCAGATGCCGCGCCTGCTGCGAGCGAAACGCGAGGCGGTACACGTCAGCGCCCTCGGTCTCGAAGACCAGCGGTTCCGTGTCGGTCCACTCGTCTGTCGAGCGGATGGCCTGCGCGATGTGTCGATAGCTTGGATGTTCCATGACTACTTACCGATGGGTAAGTTACCGGTGAGTAGGGAGGGATACAACGTGAAGAAGCAGCGCCTCACCGCCGCCGACCGCCGGGCCCAACTCATGGAGATCGGTCGACAGGTGTTTGCGAAACAGGGTTACGAAGCGCCGATCGAGGACATCGCGCAGCGCGCAGGCGTCTCGAAGCCGATCATCTACGAGCACTTCGGCGCGAAGGAAGGTCTCTACGCAGCGATCGTCGACCGCGAGATGGAGACGCTCGTGGAGCGCGTGTCGGTCAGCATCTCGGCGGGCACGCCGCGCCGGCGCTTCGAAAAAGCAGTGCAGGCGTTCATGACGTACACGCGTGAGCAGCCGGCAGGCTTCGCGGTGTTGACGCGCGATTCACCGACGGCCAACGCCCGCCGCGGCCTCACGCGCGTCATCGACGATCTCGCGATGCGCGTCGACGATATCTTCCGGCGGGAGTTCGAGCTCGCCGGCTACGACGCGGACCTCGCGCCCATCTACGCCAACGCGTTGGTGGGCATGGTGACGCAGGTCGGCCAGTGGCTCGCCAAGGAAGGCGCGAAGTACACGGTCGACCAGGTGGCGTGGCACGTCTCGGCCCTCGGGTGGATGGGCCTGCGTCACCTCCCGCGCACGCCGTCGAAGAAGATCGCGCGAAACCCGCGGGCCCGGCGTTAACCTCGCGGCATGAAACGCACGCTCCTCTTCGCTGCCCTGCTGCTCGTCGCCGCCTGCAAGAAGGACGAAGTCGCCGCCGCGCCGCCCGCGGCCTCGCCGAAGGTCGAGCAGCCCCTCGCCGCGCCGCCGCCGAAGCCGGCGACTGAGTACGCGTTGGCCATCGCCGCCGCCCCGCCCTACGTGGCCGGCAAAGAAGCAGTCGCCACCATCACCATTGAGGCGAAGGAAGGCTTCCACGTGAACCCGGACTACCCGGTGTCGTTCAAGCCGAGCGCCGCGGAGGGCGTGAAGTACGCCGGCGAGCGCGTGCAACTGGGCGAGCCCGCCAAGAAGACGCCGTGCAAGGCCAAGGAAGAGGACAACTGCGCGGTCGATCTGAACCTCGCGCTGACGCCCGAGAAGGCCGGCGTGGCCACCGTCGACGGCGTGTTGTCATTCAGCGTGTGCAGCGAAGAGAAGTGTCTGACGCCGAAGCAGCAGCTGACCCTCGCCATCGACGTCAGCGACGCGCCTACGCCGTGAAGACGCACGCCTGGTTCGGCAACCTCGCCGCTGCGAAGGACGGCAGCTTCGACTTCGACAAGCTCGTCTCGCTCGGCAGCGACGACGTGTTGGTGTCGAATCACTTCGATGCCATCGCCGACGTGAGCGATGCCACGCTCGACGCTGTCGCGACGCAGTGCCAGCAGCTCGAGCAGAGGGCCGCGACGGCGCGCGCTGCGATGAGCGCGGAGTTGAACGATCCCGAGAGCGCTACCGCCACCTACTTTGACTTCCTGAAAGGCGAAGCGCCGGACCTGCTCGGGAAGACGACGAAGCCCACGTTCGTGGCCGCCTTGAAGCCCGAGAAGCTGTGGGCGTGGTTCTCCACGTCCATCTCCCCGACCGGGTTCTCGCTGCAGTTCGACTTCAACATCGCGCCGGGTGAGATCGATCACGTGCTGTGCGCCACCTTCGATGCCACGGGCGCGCTGCAGTCGATCGAGATCGAGAGCTGACGTTCAGCCGACGCGGCGACCCCAGTCGACCACGCGCCAGCCACGCTGCTGCGCGCGTCGCTTGAGCCGCGGGTCCGGGTTCACGGCGACGGGCTGCGCGACCAACTCGAGCACCGCCACGTCACTGAACGAGTCCGTATAGAAGGCCGCCTCGCCCACGGCGCCGCCGAAGCGCTCCGCCGCGCGTGAGGCGTGGCGCACCTTGCCCGGGCCGAAGCACACGCCGCCGACCACCAGGCCCGTATGAAGGCCCAGCGCGTCGACCTCGAGCTCGTTGCTGCAGACCGCGTCGAACCGGAGATCGCTGGCGACCAGCTCAGCGAGGTAGTGGCTCGAGGAGGTCAGCATCACCAGCCGGTCACCCGCTCGCCGGTGCTGCTCGATGGCCTCAAGCGCGCCTGGCCGGTACGTCTGCTTGACCTCTTCGTGGAAGAACCGCGTGGTGCGCTCGCGCAGGTCAGCAGCCGAGCTGCCCTTCACCTCGCGTACGGCGTCTTCCACCATCGCTTCCGCCGAGGCGAACCCCAGCGTGTACTGCACCAGCCAACCGGCGGCCCTCAGCGCCTTGCGCTTCGAGAGGTGACCCAACGCGACCTCACGGCGCACCCAGAGGCTGCCGGAGTTGACCGCGAGGATCGTCTTGTCGAGATCGAAGAAGGCCAGCCGCACGAGAACTTCAGCGTACCGGCTTCACCCACGAAATGCCCTGCGAGGTGGTGCTGGACGCGGCGACCGGGGCCCACAACGTCGACTGGCTACGATCAGTCGCGCGAATGGCGTCGGGCGTGAAGAAGAACGTAAAGGTCTGGCTGGCCATGATCGATCCATGGTGCCGCAACAGATCGACCCCGCAAGTTTTTGACCGGGCTGGGCTTCTGGGTCGCTTCGCCTCGGCGAACCCTCCGCTTCGCTCCGAGTTCGCTCGCGCCGCCAACTTCGGCGGCACCGGCTCAGCTCCCGGTCAGGTCGCGCACAGGATCTTGATGACGATCGAGATGTCGTCGGCGCGGCGGCGGCACTGGTTGCCGAACTGCACCTTCGCGGCCGTGCCGTCGGTGCTCTGCGAGAACGACACGATGCCTTCGTTGGCCGTCGTGCAGGGCTCCTTCGTGCCGTCAGCGCGGGTGATGACGAACTGCAGCAGCTTGGGGTCCGGCACGTTGTTGATGTCGATGCTCTGCACCACAGACGCCAGCTGCGCGATGTTGATGAGCGTGTCGCGGTACGACGTCTTGCAGATCGAATCGAGGTTCACGAGCGTGGTGTCGAACATCTCGGCCATCGCGCGCATGCGGTAGCCCGCCTGGTTCGACGTCGTGCAGTCGATGTTGCGCACCTGATTGCCGTCGACCACCGCCATCGCCGCCTTGGTCGTCACGCCCACCGGCGCGATCGCCGTCCAGATGACCTCCTTCGCGGTGCCGTCGCTGTTCTTGATCTCCTGCGTGAACAGCCGGTGGTACTCGCTCACCGGCGTCAGCTGCATTTCCTTCTCGGTGCAGTCGGCGATGGCCCCGTTGTCACCGACGCTGACCGTCGGCGGGCGCACCGTCTCGCTGCAGTCGTCTTCGTCGGTCAGCACCACCACCAGCAGGCGCGCGCCGTCACGCAAGAAGCCCTCGTTGCCGCCCTCCGACACCGGGGTGGCGATGAGGTCGCCCAGCAGCGCGAGCCGCACCGCCTCGAAAGGCGTCTCCTGGCCTGAGCCCACCGTGCCCTGGCGGACGATCTTGTCGAACTTGGTGAGCAGATCGGCGTCGGTGCCCAACAACAATCGCTCGCCGTTCAAGTTGTCGTAGTCGGTGCCGCCGTCGGCCAGCGCTTCGGGCACGGGGCGCAGATGCCCCGACTGCAGTGGGTACTCGAGAAAGAACGGCCGCGAGCCGAGGCGACCGTTCAGGTACACGCCCGTCGTCACCACGCCGATGTTGAAGTCCGACGGCACGCCGCCGCCCTTCTTCAGCTCGTCGATGAAGGCCGTCAGCTCACGGGCGACGCCTTCCTGCTCCTCCTGCATGGAGTTCGAGTTGTCGATGACGAAGAGGATGTCGAGCTTCGGCGGCGCGATCAGCGGCGGCGCCGACTCACACGCGCGCGGCAGCATCAGCTCCGGGTTGTCGATGGGCGACGTCTTGCAGCCGAAACAGCCCTGGCAGCTCGCGACAAAAGAGAGGACGGCGGCGAAGAGCAGTGTGCGGTGGCGCATGAAAACCTCGCGCGCATCATGCACCCAACAAACCGAGGGGGCGAGAAACGGCATTTCGCCCACGCAGTCGTTGCGGCACGGGGAAAAGTGAATAGCCTCTCAAAGTTGAAGACCCGCGGGAGGGCGCCCCCTCCCAACCCGTTGAAACAAGGCGAGTACCCCACAATGTCCGATGACAAGAAGAAGGCTGTCGGAGCGCAAGCGCTGCCGGCGACGATGACGCCCCCCGGCGTCATCAACAAGGACGACATTCCCCAGGTCCTTCCCATTCTTCCCCTCCGCAATTCAGTGTTCTTCCCCGGCGGCGTGTTGCCCCTCGCCGTCGGTCGCCAGAAGACCATCGCGCTCATCAAGGACGCCGTGCGTGACGATCAGGTCATCGGCGTGGTGACGCAGCGCAAGGCCGAAGAGGAAGACCCCGGCGCGACCGACCTCTACAACATGGGCACCGTCGCCCGCATCGTGAAGCTCCTGAAGATGGGCGAGGACAACTACTCGCTCGTCGTGCAGGGCCTCGCGCGCTTCCGCGTGATGGAGCTGGTGCAGGAGTCGCCCTACCTCAAGGCGCGCATCGAGCCGGTCGAAGACAAGACCGCCGCCGACAACGTCGAGATCGAGGCGCTCACCATCAACTTGAAGAAGCTCGCCCGTGAAGTCATCGAGATGATGCCGGAGCTGCCCGCCGCGGCCACCGAGTTGGTCGAGTCGATCACCCACCCCGGGCATCTGGCTGATCTCATCGCCGCCAACGTCGACGTGCCGATCGAAGAGAAGCAGGCCGTGCTCGAGACGGTCGATCTCAAGGCGCGCATGAAGCTGGTGCTCGAGCTGCTCAACCGCAAGCGCGAGATCCTCAAGCTCTCGAACAAGATCGACTCCGCCGTGAAGGGCGAGATGTCGAAGACGCAGCGCGAGTACTACCTGCGCCAGCAGCTCAAGGCGATCAAGGAAGAGCTCGGCGAGATCGGCGAGGACGAAGAGGAGCTCGACGAGCTCGGCGAGCGCATCAAGAAGGCCAACCTGCCGCCCGAGGTCGAGAAGGTCGCCAACAAGGAGCTCAACCGGCTCAAGACCATCCCCGCCGCTTCGAGCGAGTACACGGTCGCGCGCACCTACCTCGACTGGATCGCTGATCTGCCGTGGAACAAGCAGACCGAGGACAACCTCGACATCGACAACGCGCGCAAGCAGCTCGACAACGATCACTACGGCATCCAGACCGTGAAGAAGCGCGTGCTGGAGTACCTCGCGGTGCGCAAGCTGAAGAACGACATGCGCGGCCCGATCCTCTGCCTGTCCGGGCCTCCGGGCGTCGGAAAGACGTCGCTCGGCCAGTCCATCGCCCGCGCCATCGGCCGCAAGTTCGTGCGCCTCGCGCTCGGCGGCGTGCGCGACGAAGCCGAGATCCGCGGTCACCGCCGCACGTACGTGGGCGCCCTGCCCGGCCGCTTCATCCAGCAGATGAAGAAGGCCGGCTCACGCAACCCGATCATGCTGCTCGACGAGATCGACAAGCTGGGCGCCGATTTCCGCGGCGACCCGTCGGCCGCGCTCCTCGAGGTGCTCGACCCCGAGCAGAACAACACGTTCAGCGATCACTACCTCGACGTGCCCTTCGATCTCTCGAAGGTCATGTTCATCGCCACGGCCAACCGCCTCGACACGATCCCCGCGCCGCTCCGCGACCGCATGGAGATCATCGAGATGAGCTCCTACACGTTCATCGAGAAGGAGCACATCGCGCGGAACCACCTGATCCCCAAGCAGCTGAAGGAGCACGGCATCACCGCCGATCACTTCGACCTGCTGCCGGACGGCCTCGAGAAGGTGATCACCGCGTACGCCATCGAGCCCGGCGTGCGTAACCTGGAGCGCAAGATCGCCGAGCTGTGCCGCTCGGTGGCGGTCGGCGTCGCGTCGGGCAAGACCGACAAGATCTCGATCAACGCGACGATGGTGGAAGAGCTGCTCGGGTCGAAGCGCCACGAGCTCAACGTCGCAGAGCGCACCAGCCAGACCGGCGTCAGCGTCGGCCTGTACTACACGCCGCTCGGCTTCGGAGACATCCTGTTCATCGAAGCCACCAAGATGCCCGGCAAGGGCAGCCTGACGCTGACCGGTCAGCTCGGCGAGGTGATGAAGGAGTCGGTCACCACCGCGTTCTCGTGGCTGCGCGCCAACGCTGAGCGCATGGGCCTCGCGCCCACCGCGTTCGAGAAGGTGGACCTCCACATCCACTTCCCCGAAGGCGCCACGCCGAAGGACGGCCCGTCGGCCGGCCTCGCCATCGCCACCGCGTTGACCTCGCTCTTCACGGGCATCCCCGTGCGCAGCGACACCGCGATGACCGGTGAGATCACCCTGCGCGGCAACGCCGGCATGATCGGCGGCGTGCGTGAGAAGGTGCTGGGCGCCCACCGCGCCGGCATCAAGCGCGTGCTGCTGCCCGAGAAGAACAAGAAGGACCTCGTCGACGTGCCCGAGTCGGTGCGCACGCAGCTCGAGTTCGCCTTCGCGATGCACGTGGACGACGCGCTCAAGTTCGCCCTCGAGCGCTCGCCGTTCACCAGCGCGCCCCCGCCGCCGGCCGAAGAGGCCAAGTCGGAAGTGCGCGCCTGATCTGAGTAGACAAAACGTGAAGTGACGCGGCGGGTAGGGAAGCGATTCCCTGCCCGCTTCGTCGTTTCAGACCACCGCGCGGAAGTACTCGATGGTCTTCGGCAGGCCTTCTTCGAGCGTCACGCGCGGTTCCCACCCCAGCAGCATCTTCGCGCGGGTGATGTCGGGCTTGCGCTGCTTGGGGTCTCCCGGCGGCAAGGGCTCGAACACCAGCTTGCCGCCGCCACCCGCCGCGGCGCGCACGGCGTCGGCGAACTCCAGCATCGTCTGCTCGCGCGGGTTGCCCAGGTTCACCGGGTTCTGTTCGTTCGAGAGCGCGAGGCGGACCAGCCCGTCGACGAGGTCGGCCACGTAGCAGAACGAGCGCGTCTGGGTGCCGTCGCCGTAGATCGTGAAGTCAGCGCCCTTGAGCGCCTGCGCGATGAACTGCGGCACCACGCGGCCGTCGTTGAGCCGCATGCGCGGGCCGTAGGTGTTGAAGATGCGCACGATGCGCGTGCTGACGTTGCGCTTGCGACGGAAGGCCTGCACCAGCGCTTCGCCGTAGCGCTTGGCTTCGTCGTAGACGGCGCGCGGGCCCGTGGCGTCGACGTTGCCGAAGTACGACTCGACCTGCGGGTGCACCAACGGGTCGCCGTAGATCTCAGACGTCGAGGCTTGCAGGAACACCGCCTGCTTCGCCTCGGCCAGCTCCAGCGCGTGCTGCGTGCCCAGCGAGCCCACGCGCATCGTCTCGAGCCACAGCACCTCGTAGTCTTTCGGTGACGCGGGCGAGGCGAGGTTGAAGACGTAGTGGACGTCGCCCGACACCGTCAGCGGCTGGGTGACGTCGTGCTTCACCAACGAGAAGCGCGGCTCGTTGGCCAGCCCAGCGACGTTGCGCTCGGCGCCGGTGACGAAGTTGTCGACAGCGATCACGCCAGCGGCGCCGTCGGCCAGCAGCCGCTCGCACAGGTGGGAGCCCACGAAGCCCGCCCCGCCCAAGACCACGACTCGTTTGTCTGCAAAGGAGGTCACGGCTGTGCCGTGTACCACGCGCGGTTCAGAGACCGAGGGTCTGCTGCCCGGGGAGGTCGTCCTTGTGCTTCTCGAGGATAAGGTCGATGCCCTGGCGGATGTACTCAGCCACTGGAACCTTGGTCTTCTGGTTCAGCAGCTTGAGCAGCTCATTCTGCTCGGGCGTGATGTAGATCGTGGTGCTGATCTTCTTGCGCGCCATGGACGTATGTGACGCTATGTCGGCCCGAGACGAGGGCAAGGAAATGACCGGTATGCGCACCTTCAGGATGACGTTGCTCACCGCTGCGCTGGCCTTCGTAGGCTGCGCGACCACCGATTCGGCCGAGAAGAAGTCTGGCGGCGACGGGGCTGACGGCGAAAAGGTCGCCGAGAACATTCTCCAGAAGCAGTCCGGCGACGAGACGCTGACGGAGTTCGATCTCAACAAAGACAAGAAGCCCGACGTGTGGACCTACACCGTCAAGGCGAAGGACGCGGACGGCAAGGACATCGAGCGCGTCGCCCGGAAGAACCTCGACATCAACTGGGACGGCAAGGTCGACATCGCCCGCGTCTACGACGAGAAGGAACAGATCAGCCGCGAGTCGCTCGATCTCGACTTCGACGGGAAGGTCGACGAGGTGATCTTCTACGAGAAGGGGCTCGTCGTTCGGAAAGAGCGCGACCTCTCGTCGGGTGGCCAGCCCTCGCTCTGGGTCTTCTACGAGAAGGGCCAGATCGTCCGCAAAGAGCGCGACACCAACGGCGACGGCAAGGTCGACTACTGGGAGTACTGGGAAAACAATCAGGTCGATCGCATCGGCGAAGATCTCGACGGCGACGGCAACGTCGACAAGTGGACGAAGAACCCCGACGCCGAGGGCTGAGCCCCGACGTCGTCAGTTGGCCGTGGTGACGATGGCGTTGAGCGCCGTCTCACGACGGAAGTCGTCCATGTAGCGCGAGGCCGCGTCTTTGCTGCCGAAGCGGCCCATGCGCACGCGGAACCAGACGCCCTTCCCGGGGATCGTGGCCTCCACGATGTACGGCGCGTAGCCCTTGTCGCGCAGCCCCGCCGCGAAGCGATCGGCCTCGCCGCGGTCCTGGTACGCCGAGAGCTGCACCGTCCACGCGCCGTCGGCGGCGGTCTCGGTGGGCGTGCGCTGCGCCTTGCCGAAGGCTTCCTTGAGGCCGCCACCATCGACGGTGCGCGTCGCGGTCGGCTCGGCCTTCGGGGTCTCAGGCAGCTTCGGCTCTTCCGCCTTCGGCGCGGGCGCTTCGGCGATGACCTCGGGCTGCTTCGCTTCCACCACCGGCTCGGGCTTCGGCGCTTCGACGGGCTTCACGACCTCGGCGACCTTCACCGGCTCGGCGGGCTTCGGCGCTTCCACCGGCTTCACGACCGGCGGCTCGGCGATCAGCGTCGGCGTCTTGCGCGTGAGCTCGTCCTGGAACGTCAATGCGGCGTCGGCCTTCACGTTCTCGAGCGCTTCGGTCTGGCGGTCGAGCTGGCCGAGGAGATCGGTCGGCGCCTGCTGTGCGAGCGCGGCGGTCTCAGCCGACAGCTTCTTTCCCACCACCACGCCCAACATGAAGACGCCTCCGAGCACGACGAGCGAGGCGACGGTGATCGAGACGATCTGGCGGTTGTCGAGCGAGAGCTCGTACTTCTCTTTCAGGCGGTGGGAGTCACGCATGGGCGGAACAACAAGGTAGCCGGATGTGGCAGCCCGTCAATTTCGGGGCGCGCCGTTGAGGATCCAGTCGCGCAGCTGGCTCTGCTGCGTCGGCGTGAGCGGCGAAGAGCCACCGCGCGGCATGTCGCCCGAGAGCGTGCGCGTGTAGATGGCCGACGCGTTCAGGTTGCCGGGCACGATGCGCCCGTTGGTGTTGACGATCTGATCGTACGCCCAGCCCGCGTGGCAGGTGTCGCACTTGGCGTCGATGATCGGCTGGATCTGCGCGGAGTAGCTGATGTCCTGCGGGCCGGCGTCCATGCCGCCGCCGTCCATGCCGGTGTTGCCGCCGTCGCCGCTCATGAACGTGCCCGCGTCGCGGTTGATGCTGGCGTCGGGCGCGTCGGGGAAGCTGGCGTCGTAGTCGCCGCCTTCGAAGCGCTCGCACGAGCCCGCGCGACACGCCTGGTTTGCCGCGCACACCTGGCAGACCGTGCCACCCGCGCCGCACTCGAACGTCGCCGTGCCCGCGAGGCAGTCACCGGTGTCCGAGCAGCAGCCCTCGCAGTTCTCAGGACCACAGGGAGGCTTCGGGTCTACCGGGGCGCCGCACGAAATCGCTACGCCACAAACGAAGCCGACGATCAGAAACCACGGTGCGCGCATCAGGCCGGCGAGACTAGCAAGGAGGCGACTCAGAGCCTCAAGTCCATCGGGCCTTCCAGCGGGACTT
>CAYWON010000007.1:0-81333 GCA_964459885.1 uncultured Archangium sp. | reverse complement strand
CTACGGCGAGAAGTACCGGAACCTGCCGTTCGTCGGTGTGATGCGCACCGACTGAGTCACGGTGCGGGCGTCGGTTCAGGCGTAGGCGTGGGCGTGGGAGTAGGCGGCTGACTCGGCGTCGGCGTGTCCTGATTCTTCTTCCCGAGCAGCTCGAACAGCTGCTGCAGCTGCGGTTCGATGGCCTTGGCAAGCCCGCTGGTGCCATCAGCGTTCATGGTCGTCGCGCGCAGGGTGGTCGACAGCAACTTCACCTGGGGCTCGACGGCCAACAACATCAGCGACGCCTGGGCCCGCGTCTTTGAGTCCGATTCGGACGCGATCTTCAGCTGTGCGAGCGCCTCTTCGAGCTGGCGACGCGCATCGTCGAGCCGCACCCGCGCGAGGAAATAGGCCACGTCGGTCTGCATCTTCTTGAGCGACGCACGCTGATCGTCGGTGAGGCCGCTCAAGCGCTCGGCGCGTCGCACGTAGGCGAGGCCCTTCTCAAGGTCCTTCGGCGACTCAGACGCGAGCCGCGGCCGGGCCAGCATCTCGAGCACCTGGAACATCGCGCGGTCGAGCTGATCGCGATCATCGAACTTCTTGTTGGTGACCGTCAGCGCCACGTTGCCTTCGAGATCGACGGGCGCGTACGTGTCCGCGAGCGACGGCTCCGACGGCAGCCACGGCTCAGCGCCGGTGGGCATCAGCTTGCCCTTCATCACGACCAGCTGGCCCGCGTTGACCTCGAGTGAGTACGTCTTCGAGTTGACCAGCGAGAGGGCGTACACCGCCGCACCTGCGCAGCCGACGATCAGCGTGAAGATCACGAGGTTCCGGAACGCGCGAACCAGCCGGGTGCCGAAGGAGGTCTCTGTGCTCATGGCTGCAAGGTAGTACGCGCTCGCCGCCAACCCATTGTGGTGATTCGCGAAAACGGCCGGGGACCACGCCAGCCCGGAAATTTGGCGAGTGATCCCCGGCGGGTACACTCTCACCTCAGCGTGTCATCGACCTTCAAGCGCCTCGGCCAGAGCGAGCTGCTGCCGCGTTACATCTTTGCGGAGAGCCTCGTCGCGCGTCGACGCGTGCTGGAGATCGGCGCCGTCGCCTCGACGCTCGGCCAATCTGCGCGCTTCTTGTCCACCCGCGGCGCGCGCATCGTCGTCGCCGCCGACGCCGATCTCGCCGCCGTGCAGGAAGCGCAGTCGCGCTACGCGGGCCCCAACCTCCGGTTCAGGCCGACGGTCTTCGACGACTTCGAGTCAGGCAGCTTCGATCTGGTGATCGTCGCGGATCTCGCGCCGTACGTGCGCGCGCCCGAGCTCATGAAGGAGGTCGCGCGGCTCGTCGGCAAGAGCGGCTACCTCATGGGCGGTCTCCGCAACCCGGCGGGGCTCGCGTTGGCCAACGTGCTCGATCCCGACGAGACCGACGCGCCGCCCACCTACGGTCAGTTGCTCGACGCGCTCAGCGCGCACTTCAAGTCAGTCGACGTGGCCACGCAGTCTCCCGTGCTCGGGTACCAGCTGGCCTTCGAGCGCGGCGAAGGGCTTCAGGTCGACGGGTCGCTCGCCGGCATGAGCGAAGCCGCGTACTACGTGGTGCTCGCGGGCCATGAAGAGGTGCGCAGCTTCGACCCCACGTGGGTGCAGCTGCCGCCCGAGCCGCTCGCGTTTACCGGCGGCAAGCTGGAGGACGCCGCGAGCCGCGCGCGCGACTGGCGCGACCGCACCGAGCGTCTCAAGGAGGTCCTGCAGAAGAAGACCGCCGAGCTGCAGACCCGCGAGACCGATCTGAGCGAGACGCGGCAGCAGCTCGAAGCGTCGAAGGAGGCGGTCAGCCGCCTTACTGCCCAGCTCGAGTCGGTGCGCGATCGCCCCGAGGTCGTTCGCGATCGCGAAGATCTCGCGACGCGCATCCGCCAGATGGAAGCGGAGCTCCAGGTGTCGCGCGAGCGCGCCATCGACGCAGAGGGGCGTGTCACCGCCGCGCGCGCCGAGTTGGAGACGCTGCAGCGCCAACAGAAGGACGCCGCGGTGCACGCGCTGGCGGCGCAAGAGGCTGTGCGGCTCGAGCGCGCCCGTCGCGAAGAGGTCGCCACGCAGCTGGAAGACAGCCGGCTCCGCCTCGCGAAGTCGTACGAAGACCTGCGCCGCGTGCAGGATGAGGCGGCGTCGGAGCGCGTTGAGCACGAGCGCACGCGCATCGCCATCGCGCGGCTGAACGAAGCGGCCGGCAACCACGAGCGGGCCCTCTCTGACGCGCGCGATCGCGAGCTGCGGCTGGCGGAAGCGCGCACCGAGGCGCTGAAGGCCATCGAGAACCTCGAGGCCGGCTTCGCGGAGGTCCGCAAGCAGCTGGCCGACGCGCGCGAGAGCGTCGAACGCAAGGAAGCAGACCGCATCTCGGCCGTGCGCTCTCTGGAGGTCGAAGCGCAGACCCGGCGCGGGCTGGAGAGCGAGCTCGAGCGCGCGACGGCTCAGGCGAAGCAGCTCGCTATCGAGGTCGAGCAGCGCACCGCCGAGCGCGCAGGCGCCGAGACGGAGGTCGCTGCTGCGAAGGCAGCCCTGGAGCGTCTGAACGCGGAGCTGTCTTCGGCGCGCGGCTCGGAGGAACGCTGGCGCGTCGCGAATCAGGAGACGGACGCGCGCTTGGCCGAGGCGACGGCAGAGCAGGGCCGGCTTGCCGCTGCACTCGAGACCGCGACGCAGCGCACGAGTCACGCCGACAGCGCGCTGACGCAGGTTCGCGGCGAGCTTGAGGCTGCGCACCGGCGCGAGGCCGACCTCGAGGAGCTGCTGCGCGTCTCGCGGCAGAACGCCGATCGTCTGACCGAGGTCGTCGAGCAGGATCGCGCCCGCATCACGGAGCTCGAGGCGAAGCTGACCTCGCTGGACGCCGAGCGCACGCAGGTCGCCGGCTTCCTCGCGAACGTGGAGGCCGAGCTGGTCGAGGCCCGTCGTCAGCTGGACGAGCGCACCGCCTCGCTGACCGGCACGTCGGCGCGGGCGGGTGAGCTCGAGCAGGCGCTCGCGGCCGCCGAAGCGAGGCTGAAAGAGGTCGGCGACGACCGCGACGCGCTGCTGACCGAGCGTGACGACCTGCGCGGCTCGCTGTCTGACGTCGAGAAGGCGCGCGCCGAGCAGCTCGGTCGGCTCTCGGAGTTGGACGAGCGCGCGTCGGCTCAGGCGGGCCGACTCTCGGAACTCGAAGGTGCGCTGGCGTCGACGCGTACCGAGCTTGAGCGGACGACCCGCGACGCGACGGCGCAGGAGCGCGCGCTGAAGGCCGCGTTGGACGAGCGCGCCACCGAGCTGGCCCTCGAGCGTGAGGTGCGCGAGCAGCGTGAGGCGCAGCTCGAGCTTGAGAAGCAGTCGCGGGCGACGACGGAAGCCAACCTGATGACCGAGCAGGAGCGACTGTCGGCCGAGGTCTCCGCGCGTGCGGCCGCCGAGCAAGCGCTCTCTGCGCGGACCGCCGAGGTCGCGGCGCTGTCTGCCTCGCTGTCGGAGCAGACGAACGCGAGAGAAGGGTTCGAGTCGAGCCTCGCTGCGGAGCGCGTGGCGCGCACGACGCTCGAGGGCTCGCTGGTTGAGAGAACCGCGGCGGTCGCCGAGCTGACGGCGGCGCTGACGGCGCAGACCGCTGCCCGCGAGGGCTTCGAGACGGGCCTCGCCAATGAACGCGCCGCCCACGCGGCGGCCGCGGAGGCTCGTGATGCGCTGCAGCTGCGGTTCGAGGTCGCAGACCGCGGCCTGGCGGAGTTGCGCGAAGAGCTGTCGGCGGTGCGTGGCGAGCGCGAGCACCTCGAGGCGCAGTTGCAGTCCGCCACCTCGGCCCTGAGCGACGCTTCGACGCGGGGTGATTCGCTCGCTGAGCGCTTCGCCGCGCTCGAGACGGAATCGCGTCTTTCATTGGAACGTGCGACGGCGTTGGAGCAACGCCTGACCTCGGTGTCGGCCGAGCTCGACGCGAAGGCGCGTGCGCTGGCTGACTCCGAAGCGCGCTTCACGACGGAGCACGACGAGCACGAAGCCGATCGCCAGGCGCTCGGTGAGACATCTGGTCGCGCGGCGCGTCTCGAAGCCGCCACGCGCGATCTCGGGCAGCAGCTCGAGACCACGACCGCGGCGCTCGCGGAGCGTGGCGAGCAGCTCTCGGCCGCCGAGCGACGCGCGGAGGAGGCTCAGTCGTCGCTGGTTGAAGCGACCTCATCGCTGAGCGCGGCCCGGGCCGACGTGGAGCGCCTCACCGCCGACGTGGCGTCGCTCGCGGCGCGCGCGAGTGCGGGCGAGGCGTCGAGAGACGAGGCCCAGGCGCGTGTGCAAGCCCTCGAGGCCGAGCTGTCGACGCAGACGCGGCTCGTCGAGGAAGGCGCCGCGCGCATCGCGAAGCTGGAGGAAGAGAAGGCGCTGCTGACCCAGTCGCTCGCGACAGCGATGAGCGAAGCCGAGCACCTCCGTCTCGAGCTCGAAGAGACGCTCTCGGCGCGCGATGGCGAGCGCGAGCTGCGCGAGAAGGGCGAGGCGCAGCTCGGTGAGACTTCCTCTCGACTCGATGCCGTCACAGCCGAGCTGGCGGGCGTGCGCAGCGAGCTGCAGTCGACGGCGGTGTCGCTGGCCCGCGTGCAGGCCGAGCTGGACGCGACCCGCGAAGCGTCGCGCCGCGCGCTGGACGAGAAGCACGCCGAAGGTGAAGCGCGGGTGCAGGCCCTGCGTGACGAGCAGCAGCGCTCGCTCGACCAGCAGGCGTCGGCGTACCAGCAGAGCCTGGACCAGCATCGGACCGACTCGGAGCAGGCCCTCAAGAAAACCGAAGGCGAGCTGACGCGACAGATCGCCGTGCTGGACGAGCGCGCCGGCACGCTCGAGAAGCAGCGGCAGGGGCTCCAGCAGGAGCTGTCTGCGGAACGGACGAGCGCCGAGAGCGCAGCGCGCGTCGCAGCGGAAGCGCTGGAGGCCGGCGAGAAGCAGCGGCAGGAACTGCAGACCGCCGTCGAGCGCGCGCAGTCGGAGGCGCGCGGTCACCAGGCCGGGAAGCTGGCGCAGCAGAACGAGCTCGATTCGCTGCGGAAGCAGTTGGACGATCTCCGCGCGTCGCTGGCGCAGGCTGGCGGCGAGTCTCGCGCGGCGACCGAGGCTCGCGAGCAACTCGAGCAGGAGACCGAGCGGCTGCGTCAGCGCGTCCCCTCACTCGAAGGCGAGCTCCAGCTGTTGAGGGACACGCAACCGGAGCTCGAGCAGCTCCGCGCTCGCGTCCCGAACCTCGAGTCGTTGTTGAGCACGGCCCAAGAGCAGGTGAAGACGCTCACGACCTCGGAACGCGAGCTGAAGCGCCAGGTGAGCGAGCTCGATCTCTCAGTAGCGCAGGCCCGCGCGCAGGCTGCGGAGGCAGAGAGCGCACGTCAGGACACCAGCGCGACGCGCGGCGAGCTCGAGACCGAGCTGCGGACGTTGCGGGAACGCGCCGGCGTCGCTGAAGCCGAGGCCACGCGGTTGCGCGAGGCCCGCCTCTCGCATGACGAGGAGTCCAGCGAGCTTCGCAACCGCGTGACCTGGCTCGAAGCCCAGCTGGCCGAGGCTTCGCGCGGCGCGCCTTCGTCCGACGCGGCGATCGACGAACTCCGGCGCAGGGTGCCCGAACTCGAGGCCGAGCTGGAGATCACCCGCGTCAACGCGCGCAACGACGTCGGCGCGGCGCAGGTCGCTCGGCAACAAGCCGAAGACATGCTGCTCGCGCTGCGCGTGAAATACGGCGATCTGCAGCACTCGATCACGACCGCGAACGACGACCTCGCCGAGGCGCGCGCAGAGACGGAGTTGCTCGACCAGGAACGCGAGCGACTCGCACAAGAAGTAGAGCGCCTCGAGCAGGAGGTGGTGGCGGCGAAGGCCACCGCGTTGGCCAGCGGTGGCGCGCTGCCGTCGGTGCCGCCGCGCGTCGTGGTGCCGCCGCTGGCCGACAAGCCCGTCGAGGTCTTCGAGCTCGACGTGTCGCCGGACAGCGAAGAGCAGCCCGAAGAGATTCTGCTGCTCGACGACGAGGAGACGGACCCCGGCAAGAAGGATCCGCGGCGGTAGGCCTGTTAAGCAACGGTTGTGCGCCGTTGGTTGATCGCTGCGGGAATCGTCGTCGTCGCCCTCGTGGTGTGGCTCGTGTGGCCCGCCGACGAGGTCGCGTCGTCAGTGGGGCCAGAGGCGGCCAGCGAGGTCGATTCGGCGCCAGCGCCCGAGAAGAAGCCGGAGGCGCCGCGCGGCGCTCGCGTCGCTGGCCTCGTGATGCGTGATGGCCAGCCCGTCGCCAACGCGCGCGTGTCGTTGAAGGCCACGGTGCCGCTGGTGACGCTCACGCTCGATGACGGGCGCTTCCTCTTCGAAGACGTACCCTCGGGGAGCGCGTACCTCGCCGCGTCGAACGGCGAGGCTGCGTCGGAGGTGCAGGGGCCATTTCAGCTGACGCCGGGCGGCAACGTCGAAGGTGTCACGCTGGTGTTGGCGCCTTCCGTGAAGATCTCCGGGCGCGTTGTCGACCTGGTGACGCAGAAGCCTGTGAAGGGCGCGCAGATCGTCTCACCGGTGAGCGCCGTGCGCACCGACGATGAAGGTCGCTTCGCGCTGACTGGCGCCCGTGCGCAGACGTGGCTCGACGTGACGGCAGCTGGGTATCTGTCGCGCACCGAGTGGGTCTCTCTCGAGCTGGCGAACGCCGGCGGCAAGCTCGAGTTGGTGATGACGCCGTCGTCGTACGTCGAAGGCGTTGTGCAGGAGTCCGGTGTGCCCGTCGCCGCAGCCACCATCTGGGGCGAGTTCGTCGACGGCGCGCGACACGGGTCGCGCACGCTCAACGTGTTCTCCGACAAGGACGGGAAGTTCCGCCTCGAGTGTGGCGCCGGGAGCTACCAGCTGGCCGCGGTGACGGTGCGCGGCATTCGGGTCAAAGGGCCTGTGGTGCGCGTCGGCGTGGGCGAGACGCGTGAGGGCGTGGTGCTGGACACCGGCTTCGTGTCGAGCGCGAGCGGCATCGTCACGCGCAGCGGCCAGCCCGTCAGCGGCGCGCAGGTGATGGCCGTCGACGCGCTCACGGAGGACGTCGCGGGCGTCGCCACCACGGCGCTCGATGGCTCCTTCCGTTTTGATGGACTCTCGCTCGGCAAGTACGTGCTGCAGGTGCGCTCGGCGGCGCTCAGCGCGGGCGCGGGGCCCTTCGAGCATCGCGGCGACGGCATGGCGTGGACGGTGTCGCTCGCCGAGGGCGGAAACCTGGCCGGCCGTGTGGAGCCAGCGTCAGCCGGTGTGTTGGTGCGCTGGCGCTCGGGCAGCTGGTCCGGGCCTTCCGCGCAGACGGTCACCGACGGTGAAGGGCGATTTCATTTCGAGGGCGTGCCCGACGAGCTGCTGACGGTCGACGCGGAAGGCCCCAGCGGCGCCGCGACCGCGTCGGCGCGGGCTGGTGACGAGTTGGTGCTGAAGCTGCGTCGCGGCACGGTGATCGTCGCGCTGCGTGATGACGTCGGGCAGCCGATCTCCGACGGCGTCATCGCCGCGCGCAGCCTCGACACCGGCACTACGCGACGGCAGTTCGTGCTGGCGCCCGACGGCGTCGCGCGGCTCGAGCTGGCGTACGGGCGGTGGAGTCTGAGCCTGGAGGTCGCGGGGCGCGGGCGGAGCGCGAACGTCGAGGTGACCGTCGGTGAGGGCGGGGCGCAGGCGACGCTGATGCTGGAGTCGTCGACGTCAGTGTCCGGGCGCGTCGTCTCGCGCGGCAACTCGATGCCGATCTCCGGCGCGCGCGTGGAGTCGTTCAGCGGCGAGCCCGGCCGCACCTCGCGGGTCTCGGTGTTGACGGACGTGCGCGGCGAGTTCGTGCTGCCGCCGGTGCCGCGCTCCGCGAACCTGCGGGTCGCGCGTGAGGGCTTCGCTGAGCAGTGGCGTCGCGCTGCCGACGGCCCGCGCTGGGACGTGAGCCTCGAGCCGACCGCGCCCAACACGAACATGCGGCCCGAGCTTGAGCAGTTCGAAGGCGTCGGGATGACGCTGGACGCGCGCGAAGGCCCGGTGCGCGTGGTCCTCGTGTCGGAAGGGAGCCCCGCGGAGCGCGCGGGCGTGCAGTCGGGCGACGTCATCCTCGCTGTCGACGGCGGGCCGGTGGCGGGGCAGCCGTTGAACGCCGTGGTCTCGCGCATTCGTGGTCCCGCGGGGACGCCGGTGGTGATCTCCTTCGAGCGCGCGGGCCGCCCGTTCACGCTGACCATTCGCCGCAAGCTGCTGACGCTCTAACCGGCCTTCTGCTTCTTGCGGTCGCGGCGCGAGGGCTTGTCCTTGGTGACGCCGGGCGGCGGCAGCGCGGGCATCGGCGTGCCGTCGATCTGCGGCGTCTCCGCGGGCGCGGTCTCTTCGCTGAGCGACGGCAGGCGAATGGTGAAGGTCGAGCCTTCGCCCTGCCGGCTCTGCACCGAGATGGTGCCGCCGTGGTTCTTCACGATGCGCTGGCTGATCGCGAGGCCGAGGCCCGTGCCCTTCTGCTTCGTCGTGAAGAAGGGCACGAAGATGTTGAGCTGTTGATCGGCGGGGATGCCGGGCCCGTCGTCGGACACCTGGAGCTCGACCTGCTCCGGCGCACGGAAGTCGCCGAAGCGCTCGGGCCGGCTGGTGCGGAGCGTGATGGTGCCCTTGCGCTCGCCCATCGCCTGGACGGCGTTCTGCACGAGGTTGATGAGCACCTGCTTGAGCTGCTCGGCGTCGGCGTCCACGCGGGGGAGTCCTTCGGCGAAATCTTCCTTGATGGTGACGTGCGACGGGACGTCGTTGACGATCAGCTTCAGCGTTCGGCTCGCGACCTCGCTCAGGTCGGTGGGCCCGAAGTTCTGTTTCAGCGGGCGCGAGTAGTCGAGGAACGCGCTCACCACGCCGTTGAGCCGGTTTACCTCTTCGACGATGACTTCGACGAACTCCGCGTCTTCGCCAGCGAGGTGGCGCGGGTCGAGGAACTGCGCCGCGCCCTTGATCGCCCCGAGCGGGTTGCGGATCTCGTGAGCCAGACCGGCGGCCATCTCACCGAGGGCCGCGAGGCGGTCGCGCTCACGCATCTTGTCGTACAGCTTCGAGTTCTCGATGACGGTGGCGACGCGGTCGGCGAGCTCAAGGATGAGGGCGATCTCGTCCGACGCGAACGCCTCGGGCACGCGCTCGTCCCACAGGTTGAGGAACCCGAGCACGCGATCGTTGCCCATCAGCGGCACCGTGATGCCCGCCTTCATCTGGTTCATCGCGGTGCGCACGTCGTTGAGGCGGCGCAGTTCGTCGCGCGACTTTCGCGCCTCGAGCGTCTGCGCCTTGAGCTCGATGATGCGTCGATCGACCGTCTCGATCAGTTGCGCGCGCTCCGTGCGGCTCACCAACGCGCGCGCGGTGCCTTGGTCGATGAACAGCGCAGGCACCGGGCCTCGGCTGTCCAACAAGCGGAAGCCCGGGCGGTCCTCGGCGAGCAAGTAGATCGATGCGTGTGTCACGCGCCGGGTCTCATTGAGGCCGTCGAGCAGCGAGGCCGCCAGCTCAGGCGCGTCGATGACGTTGGCGGTGCGGCGTTGCAGGCCTCGCACCGATTCGAGGAACGCGAAGCGCTGGCGGAAGAAGATGGCGATGATCTTCTCTTCGACCCAGCGCCCGAGCGGCTCGAGGAGGATCAACATGACGAACGCCGCGACCAGCGTGTTGAAGAGGTAGAGGCTGCGATTGCCTTCGACCCACGCGGTCAAGATCGCGAAGACCACCGCGAGGATCGCCGCCAGCACCGCCTGTGAGGCGAACTTGCCGAGCAGCTCGTGCAGGTCCATCAGCCGCAGGCGGAGGAGCGTCTGCGCGAGGAAGAAGAGGTACAGCGTCGAGATGATCGGCCCGATGGTGGGCAGCGGCACGTCGAAGCGCGCCGTGAGGTCGAGCCCGCTGAAGAGCACCGTCGCGCCAGCGCCCACCGCCAGGTACAGCAACCGGAGCCGTTCAATGCGCGACTCGCTGCTGCGCATGCGCGCGAGGATCAGCGACACCGAGAACGAGAGCGCGAGCAGCACCCACACCGACACCGCCACGCGTGCCCAGAGCGACTCAGCCAGCGGCGTGGCGCCGACGGCGACACCCAGCAGCACCGAGAAGAGCGAAGCGCGCCGGCCGTAGAGCGCCGCGCGCGGACTGAAGTTGAGGAACTCCAGGAAGAACGAGAGGGCGGTGGACGGCAGTACGGCGCCGAGCACGATCGACGCGCCCATCATCACGCGGCCGACGATGGTGCCGTCGGCGAACGGGAAGACGCCTTCAAGGAAGCGGGCCAGGTGAAACAGCCCGACGGACAAGGCGAACACGCCGTACAGCGTGAGCGCCCGCGCGCGCTGGCCACGGAGCAGGGTGGCCACGCCGAGCGCGAGGCCGACGATCGCCGCGAGCAGCGCGCTCTGTGTCCTGATGTCCATGCGTCGGAGCCAGCCTACGTGACTTCAGCGGCCGCTTCGCCCCGAGAGAGCAGGCAGCGCCATGAAGTTGACGGCTGGACCCAGCGTGTACGATGCGGCGGTGCGTCGTACCTCTCTCCTTCTTGTGGTCCTGGCCGGCGCCGTTCACGCCCAGGACCCCGACGATTTCCCCGCCGAGCTGGAGCCAGAAGCGGACCCGAGCTTCGTCCGTCTGGCCAACCCCGCGTTCCCGTCTCCGGAGGTCGAGGCGGTGCCCATCGATCGCGGCCCGAAGATCGAGCGCGCGGATCTCTCGCCGTACTTCGCTGAAGGGAAGCCCGCGGAGGCCAAGGCGGCGTTCGACGCCGGCAACTTCAACAAGGCGATCGTGCTGCTCGATGGCCAGCCCAACACCGGGCCCATTCGCTTCTTGAGGGCGCTCGCGGCGCATCGCAGCGGTGACTGGAACTTCTCGGCGAAGGAGTTCGAAGCGCTGGCCGCGGTGTACTCGCCGTTGCGCGATCGCTGCCTCGTGCACGCCGGCTGGGGCTACGAGCAACTCAAGGACTGGGACGGCGCCGTGCGCGTGTTCTCGCAGGTCAGCGCGACGTCGCGGCTCACGCCTGATGCCCGCATTGGCCTCGCGCGCGCGTGGCGCTGGAAGCGCGACTGGAAGCAGGCCGAAGCCGCCATCGCGCAGTACCTTGAGCGCCCGCCGCCGCCGTGGGGCCGCAACGTGGGCGCTGAGGCGCTGCTGCAGTTGGCCGATCTCAACGCCGCGCGCCGCGATGCGAAGGGCGAGCAGGCCGCGTTGCTCAAGCTGTGGTCGCGGCACCCGATCTCCAAGGAAGCCATCAAGGTCGAACCTCGGCTCGGTGATCTGTCGAAGGTGCCGGTCGACGCGACCGTGACGCGGGCCGAGGCGTTGATCGACGCGCACCGCAATGTGCAGGGCATCACCATGTTGGAGCCGCTCGTCGCCGACCTGAAGGTGCCCGACGCGCTCGCGTGTCGCGCGCACTTCGCGCTGGGGAAGGGCTACCGAAAGCAGCGGCAGCACGCGAAGGCGCTCCCGGAGTTGTCGGCCGTACGCAAGTGCAAGGACCCCGAGCTGCGCGCCAAGGCGATGTTCACGCTGGGCTTCAGCCAGACGATCGCGGCGCAGGGCCTCGCCGCCGGCACGTATGAGGCGCTCGCGCGCAGCTTCCCGGAGCACTCGCTGGCCGATGACGCGCTCTTCTTCGCTGCTGATGTGCACCTGCGGCGTGGCCAACGGGACCAGGCGATGGAGCGGCTCATCGACGTCGTCGACAAGTACCCCGACGGAGACTTCGCGGCCGACGCGCTCTTCAAGCTCTTCTGGGTGGCGCGCAGCGAGAACCGCCTCGACGAAGCGCTTGAGTTCCTTTCGGAGATCGAAGGTCGGTGGGCCCGGGCGGACGACAGCTACGAGGTGGAGCGCGCGCGCTACTGGCGTGGTCGCGTGCTCGAGGTGCAGGAGAAGCAGGCCGACGCGCTGGCGCTCTACGAGTCGATCGCCGCCGAGCACCCGGCCACCTATTACGGCCTGCTGTCCCGCGAGCGCGTCCTGGTGATGGACCAGGCGCGGGGCGAGAAGCTGAACAGCGAGGTCAGCGCCGCGTTGGTGGCCGCCGACCCGTTCCCCATCTACGCGGGGCCGCTGGGTGGCGACCCGCAGTTCGCGAGCGCGGTCGAGCTGCTGCGCATGGGCTTCGGCGAGCTGGTGCCGATGGAGATCCTCTCCATCGATCGCTCGACGCTGCCGGGTGACTCGCTGCGGTTGATGGTGCTGATCCTCTCGATGTCGGGGCAGGAGCGCTCGGCGCACGGCATGGCGCGCCTGTGGCTGCGCCGCGATCTCTCGGGGCCGATCACCTCGGAGCGCCGCGCGATCTGGGAGATCGCCTACCCGAACGCGTTTCGCGAGTTGATCGTCAGCCACTCCAAGACGGCCGACGAGCTCGATCCAGATCTGCTGCAGGCGCTCATGCGCGAAGAGAGCGCGCTCGACCCCAAGGCGCTGTCGTGGGCGGGCGCGTTGGGCTTGTGCCAGCTGATGCCGGCGACCGCGGCGGGCGTGGCCATGCAGCTTAAGCTCAAGCGACCGCAGCAGGCCCAGCTGTTGGAGCCCGACCTCAACATCCAGCTCGGGGCCCGCTACCTGTCTGATCTGGTCATTCGCCAGAAGGGCATCAAGCCGTTCGCGCTGGCCAGCTACAACGCAGGCGAGGGCGCGGTGAGCCGCTGGCGTCGCGAGAACGGCGACGAAGATCTCGCCGCGTGGGTCGAGCTGGTGCCGTTGCAGGAGACGCGCGGCTACGTGAAGCGCGTGCTGCGCAGCTACAACACCTACAAGTTGCTCTACGCGCCCGGGCAGCTGGCGAAGACCGTCGCACCGCCGCCGACGCCGCAGAAACCGTCCAAGAGCGGATAGTCATTCAGGAAATGAAATTCGCTGCGTCCGTCGGCTCCGAAAGGAGGAGTTCCGATGGAGACGCTCGTGCTCAACGCTGCCTGGCAACCGGTCGCCCGCATCCCGTGGCAGCGCGCCATCACGCTCCTCTTTCTCGGCAAGGTCGAGATCGTCGAGGAGTACGAAGACAAGACGATCCGGTCCGTGACCTTCGAGGTCAAGATGCCGTCGGTCGTGCGCTTCTTGAGGATGCTCAAGCGGCGCAAGCCGATCATCCGCTTCAGCCGCGAGAACGTGTACGCGCGCGACAGCGGTGCGTGCCAGTACTGCGGCAAGAAGCTGGCGAGGCCGGAGGCCACGTACGATCACGTGTTGCCGCGCGCCCAGGGCGGTGGAACGCACTGGGAGAACATCGTGATCGCCTGCGTGCCGTGCAACCAGAAGAAGGGTGGCCGCACGCCGGAGCAGGCGAAGATGAAGCTCAAGACCGTTCCGGTGAAGCCCACGCGGCTGCCTGACGGGGTGCGCCTCACCTTCGCTTTCCAGAAGGGCATGCCGGTCAGCTGGCAGAACTGGCTGCGCGACATGACCTACTGGCACGGCAGCCTCGAGGAAGATTGATCGCTTCGCGGCTGTTCTGGCCACGAAGGGGTAGTGACGGAGCAGAGTGGCGCACTGGTTGCGCGCTCGACGCTGGACCATGCAGCACAGGGCCTTGGCGTCCCAAAGCGAACCCCGAAGGGCCGGGACACTTTCAACCACATTGCCCCTCCTCTGCCTCGCTGGCGGGGGAGGGCTTTTTTCGTTCGCTCGTCCGACCGCGCTACAATTGTTCAGTCCATGGATGATGCGAGACGTACCGCGCGCCTGCGCGCGCTCCCTTCGATTGACGAGCTGCTCGCTCGGTCATCACTCGCGTCGCTGCTCAGCCAGCATTCCCGACCTGTCGTCGTCACCGCGCTCCGCGAGGCTGTGGCGGCGGTGCGCGCGCGCGTCATGGCGGGGGAAGACGTGCTGTTCGACGACGCACATGTGCGCGCGGCGCTCACCCGACTGACCGAGCCGAAGCTCCGGCCGGTGATCAACGCGACCGGCGTGGTGCTGCACACCAACCTGGGTCGAGCGCCGTTGTCGGCGGCGGCGATCGAACGCATCGCGCAGATCGCGCGTGGGTACTGCAACGTGGAGCTCGACCTCGACGATGGCGAGCGCGGCAGCCGCTACGCGCCGGTCGTCGACTTGCTGTGCGCGCTGACCGGGGCCGAAGACGCGCTGGTGGTGAACAACTGCGCGGCGGCGGTGCTGCTGACGTTCAGCGCGCTGGCACAGGGGCGCGAGGCCATCGTGTCTCGCGGCGAGCAGGTGGAGATCGGCGGCGGGTTCCGCGTGCCCGACGTGATGCGCCAGTCTGGCGCGACGATGGTGGAGGTCGGCACCACCAACCGCACGCGCCTCGCCGACTACGCGAACGCGCTGAGCGAGCGCACCGGGCTGCTGGTGAAGGTGCACCGCTCCAACTTCGCCGTCGTGGGCTTCACCGAAGAGGTGACCACGAAGGCGTTGGCAGGGCTCGCGAAAGAACGCGCGGTGCCGCTCTTCGAAGATCTCGGGAGTGGATCGTTGCGTGCGCTCCACGGCGAAGGGCTCGCGTCAGAGCCGACCGTCGCGGCGGTGGTGGCCGCCGGCGCCGACGTCGTGTCCTTCAGTGGAGACAAACTGCTCGGCGGGCCTCAGGCGGGCATCATCGTCGGCCGTCGCGCGGTGCTCGAGCAGCTCAAGCGTCACCCGCTCAATCGCGCCGTGCGCGTCGACAAGCTGACGATCGCGGCGCTGGAGGCGACGCTGGAGCACTACCGTGACGAGGTCGACGCGCAGGTGGTGCCAGCGCGGGCGATGCTCACGGTGCCGCTCGAGACGCTGAAGGCGCGCGCGGAGCGGTTGTCGTCGCTGCTGCACGGCGTGAAGCACCGCGTGGTGGAGACGCACAGCCGGGTGGGAGGCGGGTCGCTGCCGCTGGCGTCGCCGCCGTCGTACGCAGTGGCGTTGATGCATCGAAGCGCAGCGCAGTTGCAGTCGCAGCTCAGGGCCGGGAGTCCACCTGTCATCGCGCGCGTCGTCGACGATGAGGTGTGGCTCGACGTGCGGTGTCTTGCCGACACCGAGGTGGAGGGCGTCGCGGAGGCCGTCGCGAACTCGAACCGCTGAAGGAGGCTCGTCGATGTTGAACAGCGCTGTTCTCGTGTTGAACCGGCACTACCAGCCGGTGCACGTCACCAACGTGAAGCGTGCCTTCTCGTTGCTGTACCAGGGCGTCGCACGCGCCATCGACGAGCAGTACCGGCTCTACGACTTCGCAGACTGGGCGGCGCTGTCGGCGGCGTTGAGCGACGACTCGATCCAGACGCCGCATCGATCCATCCGGGTGCCGCGCGTGGTGGTCTTGTCGGTGTTCGAGAAGTTGCCGCGCGTGCGCGTGCGCTTCTCCCGCCTCAACATCTACGCGCGCGACGACGACACCTGCCAGTACTGCGGCCGCAAGCGGAAGCGCGTCGATCTCAACCTTGATCACGTCGTGCCGCGCAGCCAGGGCGGCAAGACGTGCTGGGAGAACGTGGTGTGCTCGTGCATCTCGTGCAACTGCCGCAAGGGTGGCCGCACGCCGGCGCAGGCTGGCATGAAGCTGCTGCGCGAGCCCTTCCGACCGAAGTGGACGCCGCTCTTCCGGGGCGCGCCGATGAAAGGCGCCCATCGCGCGTGGTTACCGTTTCTCAACCTGGCCGAAGCCGCGTATTGGAACGTGGAACTCAAGGAAGAATGACGCGCCATGCCGAGCCAGCCGGGGGAAGCGGAGATCATCGAACTGCCAGTGCCGAGGGCGCCAATGCCCAGGAAGGCACGCGCGCGCCGGGTGATCGCCATCGGCGGCGGCAAGGGCGGCATCGGTAAGTCGCTGCTGTCGGCCAACCTCGGCATCGCGCTCAGCAAGCGCGGCGCGAAGGTGGTGTTGGCCGATCTCGATCTCGGCGGCGCCAACCTGCACACCTGCCTCGGCGTGCCGCAGCCGAAGGTGTCGTTGTCAGACTTCGTCGATCGCCGGGTCACCTCGCTCGATCAGGTGTTGGTGCCGACGCCGCACACGAACTTGTCGCTGCTGTCTGGCGCGATGGACGGGCTCGACGCCGCGAACCCTCGCCACGCGCAGAAGACGAAGCTGCTCCGCAACCTGCGCAGCCTCGACGTCGACTACGTGCTGCTCGACCTCGGCGCCGGCACCACGTTCAACGTGCTCGATTTCTTCCTGGTGGCTGACACCGGCGTGGTGGTGATGCTCCCGGAGCCGACGTCCATCGAGAACGCCTACCGTTTCATCAAGGCAGCGTTCTTTCGGCGACTGCAGGCGCTCGCGCCGCAGGACGACTTCGCGACGCTGGTGGGGCAGGCGCTGGCGCCGCGCGACGGCCAGCTCGCGCGCACGCCGTGGGACGTCGTGGCCCAGCTGCGGGAGACCGACCCGGCGAAGGCCACGAGGCTGGAACAAGCGCTCGGTGGGTTCCGGCCGCTGGTGGTGGTGAACCAGGCGCGCACGCGCGGCGACTTCGACGTCGGGCCCACGGTCGCGTCGGCGTGGAAGAAGTTCTTCGGCCTCGAGCTGGGTTACCTCGGCGCCGTCGCGCACGACGACGCGGTCTGGCAGGCGGTGCGTGCGCGCAAGTCACTCCTCGATGCGTTCCCCGACTCTGGCGCTGCCAGTGGCGTGTTGCGCGTCGCGGAAAACCTGATTGCATTGGACAGGTGAAGTCGTTTCAGACGCAGACGCACTACGAGGTGCTGGAGATCTCCGTCGGCGCCACCGCGTCTGACGTGCAGAGCGCCTACGAGCGGCTGTCGAACCTCTATTCCGACGAGCAGGTCGTCTTGTACGGGCTCATCGACGCGGGCCTCGCCGACGCGCTGCGGTCGCGGCTGAAGGAAGCGCACGACGTCTTGAGCGACGACTCGCGACGCGACGCCTACGACGTGAAGATCGGGCTGCCGCCGCGCGGGCTGCCGTCGAAGCCGAAGCCCGTTACGGCGCCCCGGCCGAGCGCAGCGCCAGCTCCGACGTGGTCGTCCAACTACACCTTCGTCGCGGCGCCGCCGGCCGCACCGCCGCCGCCGTCGCAGGGCTTCACGTGGGTGGTGGCGACGCCGAGTCGGGCGGTGCCGACCGCGCCGATGCAGCCTCCCGCGGTCCTCGCGCCGCCGCCCGCTGAGGTGCGACCTCCGCCCGAGCCTGCTCCAGCGCCGCCGCCCAGCGCGCCGGTCGAAGCGCCCGCGCCAGTCTTGGTGGAAGCGCCGTCGATTCACACCCCGGAACCCGGTGACGTGGCGCCCGAGACGCCGGCCGCCGTAGACGCTCCAGCGCCGCGGTTGGGGCTGCGGTTGCTGTCGGAGCCGACGCCTGCGGTCGAGAGTGTGGACAACGCACCCACGTCTGCGCCGGTCGCGGAGGAGAGCGCCATCGTGCCGGTGCGGCCGTCGATCACCCGTGAGTTCAAGGCGCAGGCGCCGCCGCGGCCGTACGAGATCCCCGAGGGCGTGGAGATCAACGGTGACCTGCTGCGGCAGGTGCGCCTGGCGCGTGGGCTGACGATGGCGCAGCTGGCCGAACGCACGCGCATCGGGCCCAAGCACCTCGAGAACATCGAAGGCGATCGCTACGACGCGTTGCCCGCAACCGTGTACTTGCGTGGCATGCTGATGAGCCTGGCCCGGGAGCTTGGGCTGGACGGTCTGCGAGTCTCGAAGAGCTACCAGACCTTCGTGGAAGCACACCGGTCGAAAGGTTGACCCCACTCACCCGCGGCACTACGAAATTCACCGATGACTGACGAAGAGAAGACGAAGGCGATGCGTTTGGCCCGTGCGATTGCGTCGGACATCTCGCTCTACAACGAGCAGAAGATCATCCGCGGCATCGAGCAGGACAACCTCTTCGAGACGCTCAAGGACGAGATCGAAGAGGGCCGTGAGCTCTTCAAGAGCCGCGTCAGCAAGGACATCTTCACGCGCACCAACTTCTTCGATCGCGCGATCGTCGACGTGATCATCAAGCCCAAGGGGCACGTGAAGTCGAAGATCTGGTGAGTGAAGTGACGTTGATCGCCGCGGCGCCGGCTGACGCTGGCCTGCGGGTCGATCGGTTTCTGGCGCAGGCGCGGCCCGAGTTGAGCCGCGCGCGTCTGCAGGCGTTGATCGACGCGGGTCACGTGCGGCTGGCGGGCGCGCCCATCAAGTCGTCGATGCGCGTCAAAGGCACCGAGCAGTTCGAGCTCGTGGTGCCGCCCGCCGTCGAGGCGATTCCCCAGGCGGAAGATCTCCCCATCACCGTCGTGCACCAGGACCGCGATCTGCTCGTGGTCGACAAGGCCGCCGGCATGGTGGTGCACCCGGGGGCAGGGCACGCGTCGGGCACCCTGGTCAACGCGCTGCTGCACCACGTGAAGGATCTGAGCGGCGTCGGCGGCGAGCTGCGCCCCGGCATCGTGCATCGGCTCGACAAGGACACCTCGGGCCTGCTCGTCATCGCCAAGAACGACGTGGCGCTCCGCGCGTTGCAGGCGGCGTTCAAGTCGCGCGAGGTGACCAAGACCTACCTCGCGCTCGTACACGGCCAGCCGCCCGATGAAGGCACGTTCGACACGCTGCACGGCCGCCACCCCACGCAGCGCATGAAGTTCACCGGCAAGGTGAAGGACGGCAAGCGCGCGGTGACCCACTTCGTGGTGTCGAAGCGCTTCGCGAGCGGGGCGCGCGTCGAGGTGAACCTCGAGACCGGGCGAACGCACCAGATCCGCGTGCACTTCGCCGAAGCCGGCTTCCCGTTGCTCTCAGACCCGCTCTACGGCTCGAAGGCCGCGCAGCGTCCCGACGTCATCTCTCGACAGGCGTTGCACGCGTGGAAGCTGGCGTTCACCCACCCGCGGTCGGGAAAGCCGATGCAGTTTACGGCACCGACGCCGGCGGACTGGCGCGCCGCTGAGAAGCGCCTTGCGGTGAAATGAGACCCGAAACATTTCACTTGTAGGCGTGAGCGGGTGTCCGTAACTCGCTCGTCGCATTTCCCAAAGGAGGGACACACACATGAAACTGATCTCGAAGCTGGCGCTGGTCGCTGCACTCTCGTTCTCGTCGTTCGCGTTCGCGCAGGAAGAGGGCACGGCCGACACGGGCGGCAGCGGCATCCGCGCGCAGGGCGCCCTGATGGACGCGAGCGAGCAGACCGATCGCCAGATGCTGCTCTCGATCCACGGTTACCTGCCGTACCACTCGTTCGGCATCGGCTACTTCCCCATCGGCGGCGGCGCGTCGTTCTACATCCCGCTCGTCAAGAACGGCTTCATCAGCAAGCTGAACGACGAGTTCGGCATCGACTTCGGCGTCGACGCCATCGCGCGTCTCGGCTCGGCGTACCCGTTCTCGCTGCACATCCCCGTTGGCGTGCAGTGGAAGTTCCACATCCTCAGCAACCTCGAGGTCTACGCGAAGCTGGGTCTGCAGGCCGACATCTGGTTCGGCTTCCCGGGCGCGTACCTCCCGGTGTGGCCGGTCGGCATGGTCGGCGCGCACTACTTCTTCTCGAAGGGCTTCGGCCTGAAGCTGGAGGCCGGCTCGACCGGCGTCCGCTTCGGTGTGGTGCTGGGCTTCTGAGTCGTTGAAGGGCAGTACGGCCGTCGCGATCAGAGCATGCCGATCGCGACGGTCTGCTGACGCTTGGTCAGCACCTTGATGGGCTGAATCGCCATCACGCGCATGAAGACCTTGAGCAGGTCCGGGTCGAACTTGTTGCGCATCTCCGTCCACATCAGCATCAGCGCGACCTCAGGGCCGTACGCATCGCGGAACGGCCGTTTGGACGTGAGCGCGTCGTAGGTGGCGGCGATGGAGATGATCTTCGCGTAGAGGCCGAGGTTGGCCTTCGGGATGATCATCTGGATGTTCCCCTGGCCGTCACGCACCGCGGTGCCGAAGTCGACCTTGTGCTCGAAGGTCGTCACCAGGCGCAGCAGCGTCGCGCGGTTGATCTGCCGTTCCTGCAGGATGTTGCGGATGGAGATCAGCGGCGCGCGGTTGATGACGTTGCGCTCGTCGAGCGTCAGCGCCCCGCGTTTGTTGAGCAGCTCGTCGGGCACCGTACCCATGCCGGCGTCGTGGAACAGCGCGATGTAGCCGAGGTCGCGGAGCTGCGGCTTGGTGAGCCCGAGCTCCGTGCCGTACACGATGGCCATGAGCGCGGTGTTGACCGAGTGGTACGCGAGGTACTCGGCGTCATTTCGCGTGGTGGTCAGACCGAGGAAGTGCGTCCGGTGATCCATCGAGATGTCGACGAGATCCTGGATCACGCGCAGCACCTTCGAGGTGTTGAGCGGCTTCTCTTTCTTCAGTGACTCGAAGTACTTGCGCACGAAGAACACAGCGCGGCCGTAGCAGGTCAGCGCGTACTTCTTGCGGTCGAGCTTGGCCTCGCTCTCGTCCTTCTCGTTCTCGAGCTTGTCCTTGAGCTTGGACCACTTGGCCAACTTCATCGACACGAGCTTCTTGCCGCTGACGCCGTCTTCGTCGGCGTTGTCCGACTGTTCCTTGCTGAAGATCCAGATGAAGTTCTTCAGCTCGGGCACCGAGACCGAGCGCATCATCGTGAGGCCGCCGACGTCTTTCGAGCGGAGCTCGTCGAGCAGCTGCTTCACGTTGTCGAGCGCGCTCATGTCGACCTTGATGAGCATGCCGTTCAGGTAGAACGACTGCTTCACGCCCATCAGCTCGAGCTTGCCGTCCTTCTGGATGACCTGGTTCATCGTCTCCTGAAGCTGGGCCAGCGGCTTCTCGAAGACGTGGTTGTCGGGGTCGTACATCTTCACCGAGCGCACCAGCATGTAGAGCGCCGAGATGAGCGTGCGCCCGGCGGTCTGGAGCTTCTCGTTGTGCTCGCGGGCGTAGGCGTCGGGCGAGACATCGTCGGCGTCGGCGACGCGCGTGACTGAGAGATCGGACATGGCTCAGGCCCCCTGCTCGTTGCCGAAGAGCTGCTTGCGCACGCGCGCGAGGTGCTGCTTCGCGACGTGGATGATCTCTGGCGGCTGGCTGGTGTCTTCGGTGATCTCCTGAAGGAACTTGGCGGTCTGGATGGTGCCAGCGCCCGCGATGCCAGCGAGCGCGAGCGTCTTGTCGGCGAGGAGCTTCTGCTTGTTGAACAGGCCGCTCTTCTGCGCGAGCACCTGTTGGAAGAACTGGATGGCGCCCGGCATGCCGGTCGAGCCGAGCGCCGCGTAGAAGCCCTCTTTCTCTTCGGGCTTCTTGTCCTCGAACTTCTTGTCTTTCACCAGCCGCAGCAGGTCGAGGTACGCCTTCTCGCGGTCGAACTCCGGCAACACGCGCGCGGCCTGCAGGCGCACCTGCTGCGTGTCGTCTTCCAGCAGCGAGGCGATCAGCTTTCGCGCCTCGCCGGTGCGACCGCGCGCGATGATCGACATCACCTCGAGCTTCAGCGCCAGGTTGCGGCTCTGGAGCGCGGTGTTGAAGAACTTGAGCTTGTCGGGGTGGTTCGACCGATCGAGCACGTACACCATGTCGCGCTGCATCTGCGGCTTGTCGGTGGTGCGCAGCTTCTCGACGAACAGGTCGGGGTTCTGCTTCGCGAACGTGACGAGCACGTCGTTGAGCAACGTGCGGTTCTCGGCGAGCTGCACGACCTCGAGGGTGCCGAGCAAAGCCGGCACGGCGTCGATGCTGACGTTGGTGAGATAGCGCACCACCTCCGGCGGGTTCTTGAGTCGCGCGTACTTGACGATCTCGCCGATGCGGTTGAGGCGCTGCTCTTCACCCATCTTGGCGAGGAAGCTGCGGAGCAGCTCGCCGATCGAGCTGTCGGCGCCGGCGCGCTGTTCCATCGCGCGCAGCTTGAGCACCACCTGGTTGATGATGGCGAAGTCTTCCTGCAGCAGCATGGCGTCGAGCAGCTGGCTGAACATCTCGCCAAGGAGCGCCGCGTCGGTGACGCCGTTCTCGACGACCTGGAAGACGGCGCTGATGAGCTTGGGGAAGAGACGCTGGTTCTCTTCTTCATGCACCTCGCGCTGCAGCTTCGCCTTGAGGTCGGGCGTGGCGGTGACGCCGGTGATGACGACGCCGCGCATCTGATCGACGTCGTTCATCTGCATCTCGAGATCCGACTCCGAGAGGCGCGCGAAGCGGATGTAGTCCTCGCTGTTGGTGCGCAGACGTCGCTGGAGGTAGTCGACGACCTTGTCGACCTCGACCTGCACCTCCTCCTCGGACATCTCGTCCATCTTGAAGCCTTCGACCATGATGTATTCGAAGTTCGGCATCTGGGCGCGCCACAGCTGCGCGTTGATGTCGTCGGCGCCGCGGTCGGGGTCCGAGAGCGCGATCATGGTGAAGGTGGTGAGCTCCTCGAGCGTGAAGCCCTCGCGGAACATGATCTGGCGGATGCCGTCCTTGAAGAACTTGTACGGCATCGGGTTGTCTTCGCTGAACAGGTCCTGCTTGAAGAGCGTGAAGTTGGTGATCTCCACGCGCAGGTTCAGCACGTTGTAGGTCTCGGTGTACGCGTTGAGCGCTTCCCAGGCCTTGGTGAGGTACTCGCCGTATTTCGACTCGTTGTGGCGGTACATCGAGATCATCTTGAGGCCCTTGAGCAGGTGGTAGGCGACCTGGCGGCCGGCCTCGACCTGCTTCTTCACCGCGGGATCCGAGGTGGGATCGGCGGACGGGGCTGCGACGGCAGACTTCGACGACGCGACGGGGCGATTCGGCATCGGCATCGCCGACGAGTGTAGCGCTGCCGTCAGCGAATGGCGTCGCGCAAGCGCCGGGTCAGCACCTTCACGATGCCCTGCGCGATCTCTGGCTTCTCGCTCATGATCTCCTGGAAATCTTCCCGGGTGATCTTGAGGAGGTTCGTGTCGGAGACCGCGGTCACCGTGGCCGATCGCGGCGCGGCGTCGAGGATGGCCATCTCGCCGAAGCACTCGCGCTCGCCCAGCTCGGCGATGATGCGGTCGGCCTTGTGCACGCGCACCTTGCCGTCGATCACGAGGTAGAGCGCGTCGCCTGATTCGCCTTCAGCGAAGATCTCGTCTTGCTGGTCGCGGCGTTCTTCCGTCGAGATGAGCGCGATCGCGGCGAGGTCTTCTCCGGGGATCTGGGAGAAGAGATCGATCGACTTGAGGAAGAGCACCTTTTCGACCGTCGAGAGCATCGGCGGGCGCATCGTAGCCATGGCCGCGCTCGGACGGTGGGGTTATTGCCGCCCCATGGACTGGAAGCTCATCGGCACGACCTTCATGGCTGTCTTCGTCGCGGAGCTGGGCGACAAGACCCAGCTCGCGGCGCTCTCGTTCTCGGCGTCGGGCAGCTCGCGATGGGCCGTGTTCATCGGCGCGTCGTTGGCACTCGTGGCGTCCACCGCGATCGCCGTCGCGGCGGGTGAGAGCCTCACGCGGGTGATCTCACCGAAGACGCTGCAGCGCGCCGCGGGCGTCCTCTTCCTCGTGCTGGGCGCCTGGGTGCTCTGGTCAAACCGCGGCTGACAACGCCGCAGCCTGCTTCCGCACCAGCGGCGCGTCATCTTTCAGGCGGTCGCCGAGCAGCGTCGCGGCGACGGCCGGTGCCTTGCGGTTGAGCGACACGAGGGCGATCTCCCGCACCACTGGGTTGCCGTCGGCGACCGACGCCTTGAGCAGCTCATCGCGGGACGCTGGCGGGAGCTGCGATTCTGACAAACACCACGTGGCGCACGCGCGCACCCAGGCCGCCTCGTCGCGCGTGAGCTCGGTCAGCATCGCGTCGGGATCAGTGGTGGGCGCAGGGTAGAGCTCGGCCACCTGCTTGATGCGCTCTGGTCGCGGCAGCTCCTCGACGAGCGGCAGGAAGCGGGCCTTGAGCGTGCGCTCGAGGAGGTTGTCCAGCAGCTCCACGGCGTTGCCACGGCGACGGCTCGCGTCGGCGGCGCTGGCGTCCTGAATGCCGGCGCTGATCTGTTCCATGTCGGCGTCGGGGTAGAGCACCGCGAGCAACAGGAACACGCGCCCTTCGACCTGCTTCACCTTCTCGATGAGCGCTGAGGCCAGCAGCGCGCGGGCCGCAGGCTCTCCGTCGCGGGGCGTCTCGGGGCCGGGGACGGCGTCGAGGTGCAGCAGCTCGAGTTGGTGCAGCGCGCGCCAGGCACGGTCGAGCTCGCGCGTGACGGCGCGCTTCACGGGGTTGAGGTCCTTCAGCAGCAGTCGCTTGCCTTTCACTGCGCGGGCCAGCGATCGGTACATCACGCCGCGCAGCTCTTCGTCGGCCTCGTCGAGGTGTCGCGCGATGATCTCCAGCGCCTCGCTGGTGCCGAGCTTGCCCAGCACGCGCGCGATGGCGCGGCGAATGTGCCCGTCTTCGAGCTGGTTCGAGAGCACCTTTGCCAGCGTGGGAAGAATGGTCGAACCGTAGGCCGTCAGCGCCTGCGTGGCCTCGCGCAGCGTCTCGCGCGACTGCGTGCGGTAGATGAGCGGAATGACGAACTCGGGGCTGCGCAGCATGCCCGCGGCGGTGACGGCTTCACGCCGCACGCGGAGATCGCCGTCGTTCATCAGCTGCAAGACGGGTTGATAGAAGTTGCGCACGCCGATGGCGCCCAGCACCTTGGCCGCGTGCTGGCGCATCACCGGGTCGGCGTTGTCGATGAGCGCCTTCAGCGCTTCAGCGGCCACGAGCACGCCGTCGAGCCCGCCGAAGCGGATCATGCCCGTCACCGCCGCGCTGCGAATGCGCGGGTCGGGGTCTGCGAGGAAGGGCCGCACGCTACGCACTGCTTTGTCGCGGCCCATGGCGCAGAACGCGTCGATGGCCGCCGCGCGCACGGCGGGATCTTGATCTTCGAAGCGACGGAAGACCGAGTTGGCGAAGCGCATCGTCTGCCGGTGGGCGTAGTACTCGAGCGCTTTGACGCGCACGGCAGAGGACGCGTGATCGAGCAGGGCTTCCACGCGCGCGTCGAGCTCGAGCTTTTCGAGGTGCGGCAGCAGCGCGAGGGCGTTGAGCACCTCGAGCTCGTCATCGCTGGCCAGCGCGCGCTCAAGCACGCGGTTGGTGTTGCCGTCGATGACCTGGTGCCGAGCCGACTCGATGTCGAGCCGCCGCTGCTTGAGGTTGTCCTGCAGCGACTTGATGTACTTCGACCGCATGCTCATCACGACGCCGACCCAGGTCAGCGCGAGCAGTAATGAGAACCACGCCAGCCGGTACGGATCTCCGTTGAGGAACTGTCGGTAGCCCGCGAGCGCGATGCCGGCGAGGCCGATGGCCACGGGCTTCACCACGCCGTCGATGAAGGCCTTCGCCGAGACGCGTACCTGGGCGGGCACCGGGAGGTAGAGGATCTGTGTCGTGGCGTCGTTGACCGAGTAGCGGAAGAGGGTGTCGGCGCCCTTGGCCATCGACGCGGCCCACAGCGTCGGGAAGATGAGCAGCGCGGCGTCGCCGAGCGCGAGCGAGACGGGCAGCACGGCGAGCGAGCCGATGACGCCAGCGCGGTTGAGCAGGCGGCTCGTGCCGAACAGCTGCAGCCCGAGCGCGAACGCACCGACGACGGCGCTGAAGTAGCCGAAGTACGCCGCCAGCTCGTCGCCCTTGAGCTTGTCGGCGGCGACCACCTTGAACTGGAAGTCGATGAGCGTCGTGGTGAAGAACGTGACCGCCGAGAGGATGGCCACCGTGCGCAGGTGTGAATCGCCGAAGACCTTGCTTGCGCCGCCCGCTCGTTTGGCTGGGCTCGGCTTGCCCGACGCCGCGCGCGCGAAGAGCCGCTGACGGCCGAGGCGACCGCCAGCGAAGCTGGCACCGCCGGTGATGACGAGCAGCCCCGCGCACAGCAGCAGCAGCGACGCCGTGCCGAAGTGCTTGGCGACCTGTGCGCCGAGTAGACCGATCAGGATGTTCGCGAAGGTGCCGCCGGCACCGATGAAGCCGTAGAGGCGCTTGGCCTCGCGCGCGTTGAAGAGCTCGTTCGCCAACGTCCAGAACTGGACGAGGATGAGCGCGCCCATCACTTCGACGTAGACGTAGATGACGCTGTAGATGCCGGGGGGCTGGAAGCGCTCGACGACCCACAACAGGACGAAGAGCCCAGCGAAGAGCGACGCCGAGAGCAGCGCCATCAGGTCGCGGCGCACACGGTTCGCGAGCCGCGCGTACACGAGGCCGGTGGCGGTGACGAAGATCGCGCTCAGCACGTACATCCACGCGAGCTGGCTGCGATCGCCGTGCGCGAGGAAGAGCGCGTCGCGGACCGTGCGGCCCGTCAGGAAGGCGCCGACCGCGAACAGGCTGTGGAAGAAGAGCGTGAAGGTGAGCTGTCTTTCACCGCGCCGGGCCGGCAGGACCATCTCGAGAACGCGCAGCAGCACGCGGCGAGCCTAGCGCAGCGTTTCCAGGATCAAGCGGCGTTCCTTTGCGTCCAACGGCTTCGTGCCGAACCGGGCCTCGAGGTACCGGCGTGTAGCCGTTGCGACG
This sequence comes from uncultured Archangium sp., assembly GCA_964459885.1. GTDB lineage: Bacteria > Myxococcota > Myxococcia > Myxococcales > Myxococcaceae > Archangium_A. Next base: position 54,925 of record CAYWON010000007.1, on the reverse strand, counting down.
GCGCTGGCGAGCCGATGGTGCTCGTCGGTCAACCGGCGCGAGAGCTGCTCGAGGTCTTCACCCCGGCGTCGCAGCGTCAGCGCGTCGACCCGGCGCTCCACGTCGACGAGGAAGCTGGTGGCGGGGTGGGGGCGCGTCTTCCTCGTGAGCCGGCGGAAGACGAGCCAGACGAGGGCCGCTGCCCCAACGGCAGCGATGATGGCGCGGGTCGGGGTCCTGGTCTGGGGCGCACCGACGGTGGGGTCGTCGTCGTCGGGCTTGGCGTTTTTGGGCGGCCGCACCAGCCCGCGGACGAACTGCCATTGATCGATGATCGAGTAGTCGACGACCTTCTCGCGCCAGAGTTCTTCGAGCCGCTCGAAGCCGTCGATCAGCTTCGCCATGAGCGCCGCAGGCCGGCTCCCGCGACCGTCGTCGGGCGTCGCATCGAACGTCACCCAGCCCTCGTCGGGGATCCACGCTTCGACCCAGGCGTGGGCGTCACCGGCGCGCACCACGTACCGCTCGCCGAATCGCTCGCCGCCGAAGAAGCCGCCGACCACGCGCGCAGGTACGCCGCGCAGGCGCAGCATCACCGCCAGCGCCGTCGCGAAGTGCTCGCAGTGGCCAGCCCGCTGCACGAAGAGGAAGTCTGAGAGCGGGTCGTCGGCTTCGTTGAGCTCGAGCGAGTAGGCGAGGTTCGACTGGAGCCAGCGCTCGAGTCGCGCTGCCACGCGGCTCGGGTCTTTCTCGTTGCCGACGATCTGCTGGGCCAGTTGCGCGACGCGTGGGTCGAGCGTGTCCGGCGTCGAGACCAGCGTCGCCAATCGCTCTGGCGTTTCGTTTCTCAGCGGCGTGTCGCGGCTGTGCACGGTGTACGTGTACGCAGTCGCGGTGCTTGCGAAGCGCACCTCTTCGTACTCACTCTCGATCAAGGCCGTGGGTTGCGTAGAGCTGCCGGTGATCGCGTTGGCCGGGCCGAAATAGACGGGCTGCGCGAGCCCCACGAGCGTGCGCGAGTCGTAGGCTGGCAGCAGCTCGATGCGCTGCACGATGCCTCCGCGGTTCTCGCCGAGCGCCACGCGGGGCTTGGCTGGCTTCTCAACGCCGACGCCGCGCCATTCCTTGCCGTCGAACGCTTCGAAGTGCCGACCGACCCAGTACTTTTCAAGCCGCTCTGATGAAGGCATCGGCTCGAGGCGTGCACGCAAGACGATGCGGGCGCTGGTCTTGAGATCGCCGCCGCCGCCGAGCCGCACGCGGTCGGTCATGCCCGTCGTGCCGCCGATCAGCCCGGGCCCCTGCGGTCGCGCCGCCATGTTCCACGAGAGGCGCGGGAACAAGATGAAGAAGGCGACACCACCCGCCAGCGCGATGGCCACGCCGATGCTCACTTGCCGAAGCACCGGCGCGAGCGGCAGCTCTTCGTCGCGCTCGACGGGCCCTTCGATGACGGCGAGGCCCAGCGCCAGGCACGCGAAGACGCCGAACAGCAGCAGACACAGCGAGTACCAGATGTCGCCCGACAGCGCGGCCGCGCCGGCCATCAGCAGCAGCGACGCGAGCAACACCTGTTGATCGGTCGTCTGCGTCGGCTCGGCCAACATGCGGTGCGCCGTCACCAACGTGGCGAACGCCACGGCGGCGATGACGAGGTCGAGCGCGCCACGAAAGACGAGGCCGAACAAGACCAGCGCCGCGGCGAGCAGCACCACGACGGACCACGCGGTCTGCCCGGCGAAGGGCCGTTTTCCCGCGAGGCTCAGCACGAACGCGAGCCCGAAGAGCCCCAGCACGAAGGCAGGCAGAGAGCCCGAGAGGGCGACGGCCGCGAACGCCGAGAGCGCCGCGAGGTCGCGCAGCCGCAACCTCAGCCGCTGTCGCGCTGCCAGCATCATGACTCGGCTCCGAAGCCCAACATGGCGAGCGCTGACAGCACGCGCTTCTCGTGACCGGGGCCAGAGCCAGGCCGGAGCCGCCGACCGCCTGCGTCGAGGCCCACGTCGTTTCCTTCAGACAGCAGTCGGTGCGTCAGCGCCGCGGTCTCTTCACACGCGCGCTCCAGCGAGTCTCCCGGGCTCACGTCATCGATGCGCAGTGTGAACTGCTGGCGGTCTTCACGCTCGCGCTCGACCTTCAACAGGCGGCCGGCCGACGCGCTCTTCTTCCAGTGCACGCGGCGCGCGTCTTCGAGGTCCGCAAGCTCCCTCAGGCCCTGCACGTCGCCCGAGCCGTCGCGGTGCCGCTGGTTGCCGTGTTCACCTTGTTGGAGCCCGTGATCGGCCTGCGGTGGATCGCAGGTGAAGCCACGGCGCGGCCAGACAAGGAGGCGGTCTTCGACAGCGAGGGTTCGTGTCTTCTCGAAGAGTCCGAAGGGGAAGGCTGTCGAGACGCGCACCTCGTGGAGGGCGAGCGGCCCGCGGCGCGGCGCGGTCACATCGGCGCGCGCGACGACGGCTGTGCCAGCCAGCACCGTGGGCACCCATGCCCAGCCGCTGAGCGAGTCATCGGCCTCGCTCACCTTCACGGCGAACGCGCGGCCCTTCTTGCGCGTGAGCTCGTAGCGCAGCGCGAAGGGCTCGCCCGCGTACGCGCCTTCAGGCAGCAGCCGTCGCACGCGCAGGTCGGCGATCACGCGCTCGGAGAGCACGCCAGACAAGACGATGATCGCCAGCAGAAAACCCAGCACCAGGTAGAGCAGGTTGTTGCCGGTGTTGAGCGCGCCGAGGCCGATGCCCACCGTCAGCACGAGGTACGTGCGGCCGACGCGCGTCGTCTTGAGCGTGCGGGGCGGGCGCAGCCAGCGGCGCCAACGTTCCCGCCACGTCGGCGCCTTCGCGCTCATCGCGGTGCAGGCACGCGGCGCAGGAGTTCAGCCACGAGGTGCGACGCTTCGTCGCGCGCGAAGTGCCCGTGCGACGAGCTCTTGAGCAGCAACCGGTGCGCGAGGGCCGGCACCGCGACGTCACGCAGATCGCCGGGCGTCACGAAGTCACGCGCGTCCCACAGCGCCATCGCGCGCGCCGCGGCCATCAGCGAAAGCACCGCGCGCGTCGAGATGCCGCGCTCGATGTCGGTGTGCTCTCTCGTCGCCGCGGCCAGGCGGACGGCGTAGTCGGCGAGGTCGCGCGAGATCTTCACGGCGTCGGCGGCCTGCTGCAGCGACGCCAGCGCCGCCGCGTTGGCGAGGGGCTGGAAGGTGTGGAGCGGATCTTCGCGGCGGTTGATCAAGAGATCGGTCTCGACGTCAGCCGGGAGATGGCCGAGCGAGAGGCGCAGCAGGAAGCGATCGAGCTGGGAATCGGGGAGAGGGTAGGTGCCGGAGAGATCGAGCGGGTTCTGGGTGGCGATGACGACGAACGGCTGGGGAAGTTGATGCGTGACGCCGTCGAGGCTGACCTGGCCCTGCGCCATCGCTTCGAGGAGCGCCGACTGGGTGCGCGGCGGCGCGCGGTTCAGCTCGTCGGCCAGCACGAGCTGATGGAACACCGGCCCGGGCCGGAACTCGAAACGCCCCTGCGCTTGCAAGAAGACCTGCGCGCCGAGGATGTCGCTGGGGAGCAGGTCGGCGGTGAACTGCACGCGCGCGAAGCTCATCGAGAACGCGCGGGCCAGACCTTCCGCCAACGTGGTCTTGCCGACGCCCGGCACGTCTTCCAGCAGCAGATGGCCGCGGGCGACGAGGCAGGTCAGCGCCAGCTTCACCTGCTCGGGCTTGCCGAGCACCAGCTGCCCGATGTGGTGCTGCAACTTCTGGAGGAGCTCAGGAGGTGACAGTGGCATCGCTTCGGTGGGCCAGTGTAATGGCGTCGTCGCGCCTTGCGCCTCGCAAAATGGGTCGAATCCGCCGCCTCAGCGACGAACTCATCAACCAGATCGCCGCCGGTGAGGTCGTCGAGCGCCCGGCCAGCGTGGTGAAGGAGCTCGCCGAGAACGCCATCGACGCGGGCGCGTCCACCGTGAAGGTGATGCTCTCAGAAGGTGGGGTGTCGGCCATCGCCGTGATTGACGACGGCCACGGCATGACGCGCGACGACGCCGTCGCCAGCCTCGAGCGCCACGCGACGAGCAAGCTCCGCGACGCCGACGGGCTCTTCAACATCCTCACCAAGGGCTTCCGCGGCGAAGCGATCCCCTCGATCGCGTCGGTGTCACGCTTCTCGATGTTGACCAGCGAGCCCGACGCGCTCGTGGCGACGCGCGTCAGCATCGAAGGGGGCGGGCCGCCGGTGATCGAAGACGCACCGCCGCCAGGCGGCACGCGCATCGACGTGCTCGACCTGTTCTTCAACGTGCCCGCGCGGCGGAAGTTCCTGAAGCGCGAGTCGACCGAGCTGACGCACTGTGAAGAGGCGCTGACGCGGCTGGCGCTGGCGCACCCGGAGGTCAGCTTCTTCCTCGAGCACGGCGGCAAGCAGCTGATCGCCAGCCCCGCGTGTCCGCAGCGGCCCCGTGAGCGCGTCGCGGCGTTCCTCGGCGCAGAGGTCGAGCCGCACCTGCTGGAGATCGAGGAGCGACGGCTCGGCATTCACGTGCACGGCTTCATCGCGTCGCCGGAATACACGCTGCCCACCGCGCGCGGGCTCTACGCGTTCATCAACCGGCGCTACGTGCGCGATCGCGGCGTCAACTCGGCGGTGCAGCGCGCGTTTCAAGACGCGTTGCCGCCGGGCCGACAGCCGGTGTGCGCGATCTTCATCGACATCGACCCCGCGACGGTCGACGTCAACGTGCACCCGCAGAAGCTCGAGGTGCGGTTCTCTGATCCCCGCGGCGTGACGGAGGCGCTCGGTGCAGCGGTCGCCCGTGCGCTCAAGGCTGCGCCGTGGCGGCAAGCGCAATCGGCGCCGGTGGGCGAAGACGTCAACGCGCACTACGCGCAGGCGGTTGATCGCTTCCTCTCCCGCATGAGCGAGGGCCCCGGCCTGGCGCTCGAGCCGCTCGCCGCGCCGTCGGTGGGCGAAGACACGTTCCGTGCTGCGTTTGGCACTGCCCGGCCGGGCATCAACGAAGCGCCACCTCGCGGCTGGTTCTCGGCGCTGCGCTTCCTGGGCGAGCTCGGCCGGCGCTTCTGGGTGTGTGAAGGCCCGGGCGGCTCGCTGGTGTTGCTCGACCCGCGCGCGGTGCATGAGCGCATCGCGCTCGCGTCGCTGCGTGCGCGTTTCAAGAGCGGCGCACTGGAAGCCGCTGGCCCCACGCTGTTCTCGGCGGTGCTCCCGTCGGCCGAGGCGGGCGACGCACTGGAAGAGCGCGACCGGCTGCTCCGCTTCGGCGTCGAGGTCGAAGACTTCGGCGGTGACACAGTGGCTGTGAAGCGCGCGCCGTCGGAGGTGGAGTCGGTGGAGCCCGCGAGCTGGCTCCGCGCGTTGGCGGCCACCGCTGACGATGACGCCGCGCTCCGGACGCTGGCGCACGCGGCCGCGTCGACGCCGCTGCGACAGATCACCCACGACGAAGCGCGCGCACGCCTCGCACAGCTCGATGACGTCGATTTCTCCGTCGAGACCGTCCGTTCCGTCGTGGTGGTCACCGAGACGCCGTTGCTGGACCTCGAAGCCCGCACGCGCGGCTGAAAACTTGCGGGGCCTCGGGGCACCGCTACCGTCCGCTTCACGCCTGTAGCACTCGCGGTTTTGAGAGGTGCGAAATGGACGGAGTCATTCGCGGTCGTGACGTCGTCGCCAACGCCCGGTTGATCGCCCGGGATTTCGGTCTGCTGGTGCTCTTCCGCTGCTTCCGCGCGTGCGTCTTCGGCCCGCGCACCACCTTCCTCGAATGCGTCTGGGAGAAACGACGATGACCGATGCGCTGACGACCCACGCGGCCACGCAGCTGGTGCCCGCGAGCTACGCCGAGAAGACGATGGCGTCGCTGATGCAACTCCACGGCGAGCTGATGGACGAGAAGGAGCGCCGCGTGCAGCTCTTCCGCCAGCTGATGGAGCGTGAGCAGGCGCTCGCGGAGCTCAAGATGTACGTGAAGGTGCTGGAAGAGCGGCTGCAACCGCCCGCGCCGACGCCCGTGCCCGTCATGGTCGCGCCACCACCGCCGCCTCGCGTGCACGTCGCGCCGATGCCGCCGCCGATGCCGGAGACCCGTCAGCCCGTCGAGGGGTGGAAGAGCTGGTGATGCGTACCGTCGTGCTGTCGTTGTTGTTGGTGTCGGGTGTGGCGCAGGCGTCGGGCATCGATGGGTGGGGTCGCATCTCGATCGGCGGTGGCATGCGGTGGGTGCCCAACTGGTGGTTCGTCGATCACGCGGCGATGTACGGCACGCCGGTCGTCGAGCACCTCGCCATCGGGCCGCAGGGCAACCTGAGCTTCGGCTACGGCGTCAGCCCCTGGCTCGAGGTCAGCGTCGACGTCTTCGCGGGCTACGAGGGCTTCTCGCTGCAGGCGATGGACGGGCAGCGCCTCAACTACGGCTCGTTCACCGGCGCGGCGATGCTGGGTGGCCGGCTCGTCGCGCGCGATCTCTTCATCAAGGGCTTCAGCCCGTGGCTGTCGGCGCAAGGTGGCGGTCTGCTCACCACGTTGACCGGGCCCAACATCGAGATCTCCGAGCGCCTGCTGCCATCGTTCGCGGTCGGCGGTGGCTTCGACATCAAGTTCTCCGAGCGCTACGGCATCTCGCTCGACGGCCGCTACCTCCACGGGCGCAGCTACGTGCCGCCGATCTCCGGCATCAACGTGGGTGGTGTGTGGGTGACGTTGTCGTTCGTGATCTTCTTCCCGCCGGAACCGAAGCGCGAACCCGCTGTGCCCGGCTTCTGATACAGGCTTTTCGCCATGGCCGAACTGTCGCCCGAGCTGAACAAGGTCCTCGAAGAGATCCGCCGCGAAGTCGTCGAGTCGCGGAACATGACCATCAAGACTGACAACGCGCTCAAGTCGCTGCACGCCGAGCTGAAGATCGTCTCGGGCCAGCAGGACGCGTTCCAGAAGCGCACCTGGTTCAGCACCGGCGCCGCGTACGTGGTCTTCACCGCGCTGTGTGTGACGGGCACCGTCGTCATCAGCAACGCGCGCGCGTCGGCCGCCAACGCCGAGCGGGAGCGCCTCGAGAAGCAGGTGCTGGATCTCAACGGCACCATCGACAAGCTCAAAGGCGAAGCCGCCGGTGCGCTCGCCGCCGAGCAGTCTGCGTTGCAGGTCTACCGTCAGATGACGACGCTGCCGGGCGAAGAGCGGCTCAAGGGCATCGACGCGCTCTCGAAGCTGGATCAGGGCAAGCTCTCGCCGTTCTCGAAGCTGGTGCTGCAGGATCGGGCGGTGTCGCTGCGGAAGGAGATCGGCGGCGCGGTGTTGGAGAAGGGCAAGACGGCGTTCCGCAAGCAGGACTGGGGCGAGACCATCAACCAGCTCAACCGCTTCCTGACGATGGACCCGCTGCCCGAAGACGCGCTCGACGCGTCGTTCTACCTGGGCAACGCGTACTTCCAGTCGCGCAAGTTCGACGAGGCCATCAAGCACCTCTCGCGCTTCGCCGACGGTGACAAGAAGGCCAAGCTGCGCGACTTCGCGATGGTGATGTTGATGCAGTCGCACGACATGACCGGTGGCCGCGACCAGGCCGTGGCGATCGCCAAGGAAGCGCTCGCGACCTACCCGGGCAGCGACTTCCGCATGCAGTTCGTCTCGCGTCTGCAGCGTACGGTGCCCTCGGCGCCGGCCGCCGCGCCCGCCAACCCATGAGCAGCGATCCGAAAGAGCCCCGCCTTCGTCCGTTTCGTGGCGCCGCCTGGGCGCTGTACCTGACGTTCGCGGTCGGCTTCTCGGGCCTCATCATCTTCAGCGTCTTCAAGTCGGTGCTGAAGATGACGCCGGGCCACCCCGAGACGGCGCAGGTGGTCTCGGAGGCCGAGTGTCTGCGCGATGCGCGCGGGCTCTTCGTCGAGCTGGAGCAGTACCGGAAGGACTACGCGTCGGCGCCTGACGTGACCCACGCCGACGCGCGCTTCCTCAAGTTCCGCGTGTCGTGGCTGGAGCGTGAGCGCGCGCTGGAGGCCCGCTGCGCCGTCGAGAGCCGCCCGTCGCTCAAGGCGGCGTTCGCGTCGCTGGAGCGGGTGATGGACCTCTACACGACGTCTTCGGTGCAGTTCTCTGGTGGCGTTGGGCCCGCGGTCGACGAGCTGAAGCAGCGCCTCGACGGGCGCTGAACTTCACTCGCCTTGCGTGCCGGCTGACACCGCCGGCAACACCACCCGGTACGCGCCGCGCTCGTTGGCGACTGCGGTGCCGAGGAGAATCGACGTCTGCTTGCCCTCGACGGGCGCGACGCGGAAGAAGCGGATGCGCGCGTACGGCGCCGCAGCAGCGCGACCGCCGGTGGTCGCCGTCACCACGCCGGTCACCGTGCGCCCGAAGGACAGCGGCACGTCGCGAAGCTGCAGCTCCGGCAGCGGCATGTTGTCGGGGCCCAGCGCGGCCTGAACGTTGACCAGGCGGCTCGCCAGCGGCGATTGATCGCTCGGGAAGTACTCGAAGCGCCACAGGCCTTCTTCCAGCGGCAATTCGAACGTCCCGTCGGCGCCGGTCATCGTCTCGGCGGGCTCGAGCGGCAGCGGGGTGGTCTCGCCGGGGTTGGTCGACGTTTCCTGGGCGGTCACGCGCACCGCCACACCGCTCGCGCCGACGTCAGAGCCCGCGCGCAGCACGCGGCCGCGCGCGATGAGCCGGGTGGGCAGCTTGACGGTCTCGGGCGTCACGCGGGCGACGCCGTCGGTCACCGTCACGGTGGCGGAGACGCGGGTCGCGCTGGCGCGGCTCTTTCGAGGCGGCACGACATACAGGCGGAAGCTGCCGTCGCCGCGTGAAGGCAGCGTGTTCAACGTGTAGCGGCCGTCGTTGTCGGTGATGGCCACCTTGGAGCGGAACGTGCCGTCGCCGCCCACCGTGCCTTCAAGCAACACCTGCGCTTCAGGCACCGGCGCGCCGTTGGCGTCCACCACGAGACCGCCGATCGCCCCGACCTCGCCGAAGTCGCCGTACTCGAGCGAGACGGCAGGCGGCAGCGGCGTGGCGAGCAGGAAGCGCTTGGTGGGAATGGGCACGCCCGTGTCGCGCGGCGACGCCACCAGCACCAGCTGCGCCTTGTTGCGCGCCTCAGGGCTGACGGTCAGCGAGAACTCGCCAGTGGTACCCGAGATGGGAAAGCGCTGCGAGAGCGGCTGGTTCGTCTCGACGTCGAACAGCTGCACGTCGACGACGGGCACAGCGCCGGGCGCGAAGCCGGTGCTCAACAGCACGGGCTCCGGGGGCAGCAGCGTCGAGTCGGTGGTCTTGATGAGCTGGCCCGTCAACGCCGGTGCACCGTCGCCCGCGGGGAACACCAGGTTGACCGAGGTCGGCACGCGGCCAGGCTGCACGGCGCTCGGCGTGGTGACAGGCGGGACGGTGCGATCGTCGGCCTGCGCGGTGAGCACGTACTCGCCTGACGGCAGCTTCATCTCGAAGAAGCCGCGCTCCGGGCTCTCGAAGCGCGCCTCGATGGTGCGGGTGATTCCGGGCAGCAGCACGCTCTTCCCGACGGCCCGCAGCGCGACCGCGCCGGTGTACGACACGCGATCGGTCGGGTCGGGGATCGCCGCGCGCTCGCGCTGGAACTCACCATTGATGCCGGGCGGGGTGGCGAGGTCGAAGTCTTGCGCCTTGCTCAAGCTGCCGTCGACGATCGCGAAGTCCTGCACGGGGTGCGTGGTGAGCGAGCCGCCGCTGACCTCCACCGCGATGCCGTTACCCGGGTCACCGCAGCCTTCCGCGAAGCAGAGCTGGCCGTCGGGGCAGTCGTCGTTCGACTCGCAGATCGAGTGCTCGAACGGCGCGCTGGTGTTGCACCCGGCGAGCATCACCAACGCGAAGAGTGGCAGCGCGCGGTTCACGGGCAGGGCACCACTTCGAGAACCCAGGTGTGCTGCACGAAGTAGCCGGGGTTGGTGGCCGTCGTGCCGTCAGGCAGCGTGACCTCGGTGGGGATGGGACGGATCTCGCCGTTGTTGACCTCGTAGATGTCTCGATCGGTCACGTAGACGGTCAGCAGCCGTCGCCCGGTCTGCAGGTTCGCCAGGGCCGTGGTGAAGGCGTTCGAGGTCGGCGCCGCGACGATGCGCGCTTCGCTGGTGCCCGGCGGTACGGCCTGCGGCGTGAAGGGCAGCGACGTCTCGTCTTTCTCGACGAACCAGAAGCTGCGCAGCGTGTCGCCGGTGTCGGGGTCCTCAACCGTCAGCGAGAAGGTCGCGTTGGCGGCCAGGCACTGCGGCACCGCCGACTGCTTGTGCTCCACGACGTCGCTCGCCGGCACGCGCGCCGCGACACGCGGCGGTCGGTTCTTCATGGGCGGCAGTTCGGGGAGCACCTGGTCGTCCTGGGGAATGAGGCAGCCGGACATGCCGGTCACCAACCCGCAAAGCAACAACCGAGCCATGATCGGGTGAGCATGTAGGTTGAGTTGTTTCAGTGACTTATGCACTGTCACGCCTCTTCATACTCTGTCTCTGATGCCATGCCTTCCGAGCGCTCGCCTTCGAGCTTCTCGAGGTGCCGGAAGATGGTGCGCGGGTCGACGCCGAGGTCCTTGGCGGTCTTGGTGCGGTTGCCGTTGTTCCGCTCCAGCACCTCGTTGATGTACCGCTTCTGGAACTCTTCCTTGGCCTGGGCCAACGCGAGGATGGGCGGCAGGTTCTCGGGGCGCAGGTCGAGATCTTCAGGCCCCAGCAGCGGCTTGTCGGCCAGCACCACGGCCTTCTTGATGCGGTTCTCGAGCTCGCGAATGTTGCCCGGCCAGTTGTACTTCTTCATGGCCACGATGCCTGACGGCGTGAAGCCGCGGGCCTTGCTGTCGAACTCCTTCGAGTAGCGGTTCAGGAAGAAGCGCGCGAGCACCTGGATGTCGTCGCCACGATCGCGCAGCGGCGGCAGCTTCAGGGTGACGACGTTGATGCGGAAGTAGAGATCTTCGCGGAAGGTGCCCTTGCGGACCTCTTCGTCGAGGTTCTTGTTGGTGGCCGCCACGATGCGGATGTCGACGGGCTCAGGGCGGTTGTCGCCGACCTTGTAGACGACCTTCTCCTGCAGGGCGCGGAGCAGCTTCACCTGCAGCTGCAGCGGCATCTCGCCGATCTCGTCGAGGAACAGCGTGCCGTTGATCGCCGCCTGGAACTTGCCGATCTTGGTCGCGACCGCGCCGGTGAACGCGCCCTTCACGTGACCGAACAGCTCGCTCTCGAGCAGGTTCTCGGGAATGGCGCCGCAGTTGATCGAGATGAACGGGCCCTTCACGCGCGGCGAGTGGCGGTGCATCTCCTTGGCGATCAGCTCCTTGCCGGTGCCGGTCTCGCCGATCACCAGCACCGAGATGTCCGTGGGCGCGATCTTGTCGATGCGCTTGTAGACGTCCTTCATGCCCTGGCAGGCGCCGACGATGTCGCCGTAGGTCTGCTCTTCGAGGCGCGTCTTGAGCGTGGTGTTCTCGAGCTTGAGCTCGTTCACCAGGAGCGCGTTCTGGATGAGCAACGACGCCTGCGACGAGAAGATGGTGAGCGTGTCGAGCGCCTTCTGATCGAAGCGGTTCACGAGGCGATCGTTGCCCAGGTAGATGAGCCCGAAGAGCTCGCCCTTGTGCATCAGCGGCGCGCACATCACCGAGAGCAGCTTCAGGTTCACCACCGACTCCGACGCGTTGAACTCGGGGTCGTCGAGCGCGTCGGCGATGATCAGCGCTTTCTGCTGCTGCACCACCTTGTTGACGATCGAGTCAGACACGCGCTCCATCGCGTCTTCGATCGTCTCGCGCTGCACGTTGCGGGCGACCTTCACCCGCAGCTGGTTCGACTCCATCAAGATGAGGAAGCCCTTGTCGGCGCGCGCGACGTCGATGCACTCGTCCATCAGGCCTTCGAGCAGCCGATCGAGGTCGGTGTTCGCCAGCAGGCGTTCCGAGAAGTGCGTCAGGCGGCGCAGCGCGGCCAGCTCACGCCCGGGGATGCCCGGCTGTTCCTGCGTCGAGGCGTCGGGGTCTTTCGAGTCGTTGCGCGCGAAGCGGGTCGAGAGCGCGGGCTGGGCCGTCGGCGCGTCGGCCGTCGAAAAGACGAGCTCGGTGTCGCCCACCTTCACCACGTCGTTGGCCTTGAGCTCGTGCTCGTCGGTGGCCTTGCCGTTGACGTGGAACTTCGTCTCGCCGCCGACCTTGTACGAGAGGCCGTCGAACATGATCGCGAACGCGGTCTCAGGCACGCGCCCGTCGTCGAGCACGATGTCGTTGTCGGCGCCTTTGCCCAGCGACGTGATGCGCTTGTGCAGCGACACAGAGCGGCTCTTTCCGTCGGGCGTCTTGATGGTGAGGTTGGGCATGACGTTCTCCTGCGTGTCTTTCAGAAACCGATGGTGACGCCGGCGCCGAGGCCGCCAGGCGTGGGGTAGATGCGCAATCGCGCGGAAGGCTTGGTCTCGACGGGCGCCACCGGCACCTCGCGCTCGGTGACGACCTCGCTCTGGTGGTTCCACATGGCCTCGGCCGAGCCGATGGCCCACAGCGCGTAGAACGCGATGCCGGTGCCGTACTTGATGCCCGTCCACACATCGCGCTCGGTGCGGCGCTCTGGGGGGATCTGGCGCACCGTGATCGTGAAGGGCGTTCCCTCGAGCCCCGTGGGGCGCAGCAGGCCGCTGATCGACAGCGGCACGTCCTGGAAGAGCGCTTCGATCGCGAAGAACGACACGATGCTCATGATGGCGAGCACGCCTTCGGACACCGCGAACGCCGCGCCCGCGCCGACGCGACCCTGCTGAAACTGGCCCGCACCGAACGGCAAGAGGTTCACCACCATCGATCGCTTCTCGACGGTGCGTTCGATGACCTTGCCGTTGAACAGGTTCTGCCGTCGCAGCCGCTCTTCCTGTTCCTTGGCGAGGCGCTCGCGCTCGGCGGCGGCGCGCTTCTCTTGATCGAGGCGCAGGGCGATCTGCTGGCGCACGAGGTTCAGTTGGTCGGCGCTGTCGCGGCGCACCAGCTCGAACGCGCGAATGGCCGGAGGCGGCACCGCGAACGGATCGAGGATGTAGTCAGGGTTGATCTTCAGCAGGCTCAGGAAGCTCGCGGCAGCGCCCTTGTTGTCGCCCAGGTTGAATGACGAGAGCGCGGCGATCTCGTGCAGTTTGATGCGCTGACCATCAGAGAAGTTGGCGAGCGAGAGCGACTCGTTGGCGCGGCGCGCGGCCTCGGCGTACTTGCCGGTGTCGTAGAGCGACTGGATGATCTGCACCTCGCGGTCGGGCACGACCTGCGCGAGCGCAGACATCGACAGCAGCGCTGAGAGCGCCAACCACCTCACGGCGCGCCTTTCTCGATCACCAGCGGACGCCCCGGCGGCACGAAGCGCGTGCCTTGATCAACGACCGCGCCGTCCACCGACACTGTGTAGTCGACGCGGTGGCGCATCTCCTGGTTGCCCTGCGGCGGCGTCACCAGGCGGAAGGGGTTGGCCTGGGACTCTTTGACCGTCTTCTCTTCCGACCCGACGCGGACGCGCGCGCCTTCGCCCCAGCCCTGAAATGAGACGAGCGACGGCTTGAGCGGCGCCACCAGCGGGATCTCATCGCCGGCCTTCACGTCGACGGTGGCGGTGCGGCCCGCGGTCTCACAGAGATCGCAGGTGACCGTGAAGCGGTGCTTGCCCGGCGACAGCTTGAGCGCGTGGCGGGCGAGCGCGTCGGTGCTGCGCGGCGCGTCGTCGACCTGCAGGTAGCCGAACGGCCGCACGATGGCCGCGACGTCGACGGTCTCCGGCACCACCGGGCGAATGGTCGCGACCGGCGGTTTGTTGGGCGTGATGATGATCGTCGGCTTCACCGTCTCCGGCGCGGGCGTCACCTCGGGCTGCGGCTCGACGATGATCACCTTCTGCGGCGAGGGCCACGTGACGTTGGCCAGCGTGACGTCGGTGGGCCCGAACGAATACGTGGGCGTGAACGGCTGCGGCCGCAGCGCAACGCGCACACCCTGCGCGACGCTCATCACCACGATGAACGCGATGCCGCCGAGGAACGCGAGCTTCTGCAGCTTCTTGACGCGCGCCTCTCGCAGCTTGCGCGCGCGCATCTGGCCGAGCAGCTCGTTGGCGCGGTTGTTCGACGGGTCGTGCGCCAACACCTGGTTGAGCGCCGACATGGCCTTGGCCGAACGCTTCTCGGCGATCAGCGCTTCGGCGCGGGCGAGCAGGGTGCCGGTGATGCGCGGCGTCAGCGCCTTGCGGTAGCCGCGCGGGTCGAGGAAGAACTTCTGCAGCTCCTCATGCGGCCGCGTCAGCCCCACCGCGTTGAGCGTCTCGGCGAGCGCGTCGCGTAGCTTGCTGGCGTTGGGGAAGCGCGCCGAGGGCTGCCGCTGCAGACAGCCGATGATGATCTCGGCCAGCTCGTCTGACACCGTCGGCACCACCTGCCGCGGGTCGTCGTACACGCAGTCGAGGATCTTCTTGAGCGTCGCGGTGGTGTTGGGCGCCGAGAACGGCAGCTTCCCGGTCGCGAACAGGTACAGCATCGTGCCCAGCGAGAACACGTCGGCTTCGGCGCCGGCCTCTTCGCCTTCGATGATCTCCGGGGCCATGTGCGCGGGGCTGCCCACCAGCGCGCCGGTCATCGTCATCTTCTCGTCGCGGTCGAGGATCTTGGCGATGCCGAAGTCCATCAGCTTCAGCACGCCGTCTTCGCGCACCATGACGTTCTCGGGCTTGAGATCGCGGTGCAGCACGCCGGCCTCGTGGGCGTGCGCGAGCGCTGAGGTGATCTCGTGCATCACCATCGCCGCGATCTCAGGCGGGGCGAGCGCTTCGTCGTTGACGAACTCGCGCAGCGTCTTGCCGCGCACCAGCTCGGTGACGAGGAACGCCTCGTTGCCAGACTCGGCCGAGTAGTCGAAGACCTCGAGGATGTTGGGGTGGTGCAGCCGCGCGACGGCCTTCGCTTCACGCTCGAGCCGCTTGCGTGACTCGAGGCGTCCCGAGAGGTGCGGGTGCAGCACCTTGACGGCCACTTCACGATCCAGCGTCGTGTCGAGGCCCTTGTAGACAACACTCATCCCGCCCTGGCCGAGCTGCTCCAGAATCCGGTAGCGACCGATGTGGCGGCCGACGAGCGACACTCAGACCCCGAACGAGATGCCGATGGAGCGCGCGAGGCGCACCTTGTCGCCCGCCGGGTCGACGTGGCGCTCTTTGCGCGACTCGGACAGCGACGTGAAGCCCAGCTTGCCGTCGCGCAGGCAGACCATGTGGTCCCACTTGCCGTCGCGCACGAGGTCCAGAACCATCGCGCCGTACATGGTGGCCAGCACACGGTCCATGGGTGACGGCGAGCCGCCGCGCTGCAGGTGACCCAGCACCGTGACGCGGATCTCCGCTTCGATGTGCGGCGCGAGGAGGTCGGCCAACACCTTGCCCGAGCCGCCCAGCCGCACCACGCCGCGCCCGGGGATGTCTTCGGCCCTCTGCGCCACCGCCTGCGCGCCGCCTGCGGGGAACGCGCCCTCCGAGATGGCGACGATCGCGAACTTCTTCTTCGACTCGTACATCTCCTGCAGGCGGGTGACGATCTTGTCGACCTCGTACGGCAGCTCGGGGATGAGGATGAAGTCAGCGCCGCCGGCGACGCCGCCTTCGAGCGTCAAGAAGCCCGCGTTGCGACCCATGATCTCGACCACCATCACGCGCTGGTGCGCTTCCGCCGTGGTGTGCAGGCGATCGATCGCCTCCGAGATGACGTTGATCGCGGTGTCGAAGCCGAACGTCTGATCGGTGCCCGAGAGATCGTTGTCGATGGTCTTGGGGCAGCCGACGACGTTGACGCCGAGCTGGCCGAGCTTGTGCGCCATGGTCAGCGTGCCGTCGCCGCCAATGCAGACGAGGCCGTCGAGCTTGAGCGCCTTGATGCGCTTGAGCACCGTCTCGGTCATGTCCTTCATCACCACCTGACCGCCTTCACGCACCGGGTACGCGAACGGGTCGGCCTTGTTCGACGTGCCGAGGATGGTGCCGCCCTTTTGCAGAATGCCGCGCACCTCCGCGAGGCCGAGCGGCTGCGTCAGATCGGGGAGGATGAGGCCCTCGTACCCGTTCTGGATGCCGACGAACTCGTAGCCGAGCTCCAGCACGCCGCGGCGCACAAGGCCGCGCAACACCGCGTTCAACCCGGGGCAGTCGCCGCCGCCGGTCAGCACTCCAAGTCGCATCAGAACCTCCGGAAATCAGGTCGCCAAACGTGTCAGTGGGACACCGGAGCCTATGACGTGCGCGCCCGAAACTGCCAGAGGTTCGTGACAGTCGCGTCAGGGGAGTGTGTCAGCCGTGACGCGGTGTTTCAGGCGCGTCGGCGCGTCGAGATGCGCTCCAACAGGTGCTCGAGGAGCCCAGCACGATCCACCTGCGGGCGCTTGGGCTCGGCGACGCGAGCGAGCTGGAAGAGCTCGGCGAGGCGCTCCTTGACCAGCTCCCAGTCGGGGCGCTCGTCGAGCAACGCGCGGTAGATCTCGATGGCCTCGACGTACTTCCCGGCGGCGGCGAGGCCCTCGGCGTAGTGCATCGGGCTCTTGTGCACGCCGCTCGGCTCTGCGCGCGCCATGGTGACGCGGCGCCACTCGGCGGGCTCGAGCGACTCTTCGAGTTGGCGCAGGCGCTCTTTGAGGCTCGCGTCTTCGGGGAACGCGTCGGTGAGTCGGCTGAGCGCGCCCCATGCTTCTGAGAGCTCGCCGCGGCGCAGGTGCCGGTCGACTTTCCCCTCGAGCGTGGTGCGTTCTTCCGGCGTCATCAGGCGGTGCGGGTTTCACCACAGCCTCGCCGTCTCGTCACTTTGGTGGCACGTTGGTGACGTGTTGACGGTGCTCTGCCTGGTGGCGATGTCGGCGGCGCCGCTGGGGCCGGTGCTGCGGCAAGACGGGTTTCAGGTGCGGCCACCCGCGGGCTTTCGCATGGCGCGCATGGACCTGTTTCATGGCACGCGCGTGGGGGCGATCGGCGGCGGCGGCTACCTGTCGGCGGCGCTCGTTGATGGAGACGCCGAGACCGCGTCGTCGCTGCTGCTGGCGATCGTCGACACCTCTTTTTCACTGGGGCCGTCGTCGCGCGACACGTTGTCGACGGCGGTGGTGAAGCACTTCAACGACGCGCTCGATCAGCCGTTCTCGCTGGAGCGCGCGGAGGTGGTGAACGGCCGCGTGCAGGTCATCGGCGCCATTCGGCAGGGCAGCCAGCTGCGGCGGGTGTTGGTGGCGGCGTGGCCGGGCGTCGGCCGTCACGTGGTGGCGGTGGCGAGCGCGCCTTCCGGCCGGTGGGACGAGCTCTCGCCGCAGTTCGCGGACAGCTTCGAGTCGCTCAAGGTCGACGCGCCGCTCACGTCACGACCTCCGCAGCAGGTCATGTGGGCGGCGGCGGCGCTGGCTGCGGCAGCGCTGTTGATCTCGATCGGTGTTTGGCGCAGGAGGCAGGCCGCGCGCGACGCTTCGCGCTGAACCGGGAGGGCGAGGATGGACGAGACACCGTGGGCGAAGGTGCAGCGGCTGAAGGGCGAGGGCGCGTCGATGGACACGATCGTCGCCGCGCTGCGGCCGGAGCTGTCCCTGGAAGACGTCGAGCTGCTGCTGCAGAGCGATGCCGACTTCCTCGCGTGGAAACGTGGGCAGCCAGTGTCTCGCGCCGAACCCACGGCGAGGGCTCCGGCAGCAGCGGCGCCTCCGACGGACTGGGGTCGCATCGGCCGGTGGACGGTGGTCGTCATCAGCCTCGTCGCGTCTGGCCTCACCGCCGCTGTCATGTCGGGCGTCCTGGGCGTTGTGGCCATGGTGGTGGCGGCGCTCCCGGCCATCGCGCTCGTGGCGCTCGAGGCCCGGCGAGGTCGCGCGCGGGCGCTGCGCGCCACGGGCTACGCGCTCTTCTTCAGCTACATCATTCCCGCGCTGGCGGCCGTGATCGGTGGCGTGAACGCGCCGCGGCTGGCGGGCGGTGTGTTGTTCTTGCTGGCCGTGCCGCTGATCGTCGTCATCTCAAAGCGCGCACCGCGGCTCCGCGGTCTCGTCGAGCTCGGCCTGCAGAGCGTGTTCGAAACGAGCGGGGTGCAGTTCGGCGTGAGCTACGCGCCGACGCCCGTCGGCCTCGGGGAACACGTGCTCGTACAGGTCTACGCGCAGAACGTGCTCGACGTGCCGCGAACGCTCGTGGTGTCGGTGCGCGGCGAGCAAGCGACCGGCATCGAAGCGCAGGAACACACGCTCGCGCTGGAGCCCGGCGTGATCGTGAGGGCAGAGGTCCCCGTGCGCGTGCCGTCGCTCACGCAGCACGAGACGCGCTTCATCGTCGACTTCAACGTCACGGGCGATGGAGTGGGGCGCCGGTTGACGCTGCACCACGGCGCCGACTGGGTGACCCCGAGCCGGGCGAGCCTCACCAACGTGCTCGGTGCCGCGACGTTCGCGGTGGGCGGCGTCGGGCTCTTCTACCTGGGCTCGAACGGCGTGGTCGCCGTGGGTCGACACAAGCAAACCGTACGTGAACGAGCCCCGCGCACTGCAGGTGGAGACGCTCTACACGCCGACGCAGCACGAGCTCGAGGTCGTGCTGCGCGGCTGAAGCGCCTCAGTTGGCGACGTCGACGGTCGCGGAACCGAGCTCCTTGTCACCGCGCGTGACCTTGATGGTCCACTTGCCGACCTTCGAGAAGTTCGAGCCGCGGTAGACGCGCGTGCGGCCGAAGCCCGCGACGTTCACGTCGACCGTCTGGCGAATCTGGCCCTCGTGGAGGAACTGCAGCTGCACGTCTTCGTACTTGCCGTCCTTCGGCACGTACCACTGCATCCACGCGAAGACGGTGGTGTTCTTCTTCACAGCGCCGCTGACAGGCTCGACGCACTGGAACGCCGTCGGGCTGCCCTTGGCGGTGTCGACCTTCGTGCAGGGGATGAGATCGATGAGCGCCGGCCCACGGTCCTTGCCGTTCTCGAGGTACTCCACGACCTGCTTGATGACGGCGGCCGAGGGCGGCGGTTCGACGGGGCCAGCCGGCGCGGCGGGCGCGGTCCCCGCGTCTTGAGCGAGCGCGACGGACGAGACGAGAGCGGCGGCGGTGACGAGGCGGCGGATCATGTGTGGGTTCCCCCTGCGAGTGAGGCGCGCAGTGTCGCCCAGCAGCCCGGCGGGGAGGAATGGATTTCGCGGGGGCTGAATGGTACGGCCCGCGCCGATCATGCCGTCTGAAAACGCCCACATCCGCAACTTCTCGATCATCGCCCACATCGATCACGGCAAGTCGACGCTCGCCGACCGCTTGCTCGAGAAGACCGGCACGGTGAACAAGCGCCAGCAGCAGGCGCAGTTCCTCGACAACATGGACATCGAGCGCGAGCGCGGCATCACCATCAAGGCCCAGACCGTGCGCATGAACTACCGCGCCAAGGACGGTCAGGACTACGTGCTCAACCTGATCGACACGCCCGGACACGTCGACTTCGCGTACGAGGTCAGCCGGTCGCTGGCCGCGTGTGAAGGCGCGCTGCTGGTCGTCGACGCCACGCAGGGCGTCGAAGCGCAGACGCTCGCCAACGTCTACATGGCGCTCGACCACAACCTCGAGATCATCCCCGTCATCAACAAGATCGACCTGCCGTCGGCCGACGTCGATCGCACGCGCCACGAGATCGAAGACGTCATCGGCCTCGACGCGTCGGTGGCGGTGCCGGTGTCGGCCAAAGAGGGCCTCAACATCGAGGAGCTGCTCGAGCAGATCGTCAAGACGGTGCCGCCGCCGAAGGGCGCCAGGGCTGACCCGTTCAAGGCCCTGGTCTTCGACAGCTGGTACGACAACTACCGCGGCGTGGTGATGCTGATCCGCGTGGTCGAAGGCGAAGTGAAGATCGGCCAGAAGATCAAGCTGTGGTCGAACAACAAGCAGTTCGAGGTGCAGGAGCTCGGCGTGATCGCGCCGTTCGCCACGCCGGTGAAGTCGCTGATGGCGGGCGAGGTGGGCATCTTCGTCGCCAACGTGAAGGAGCTCGCCGACGCCAAGGTCGGTGACACCATCACCGACGTCGAGCGCCCGACCGCGGAGCCGTTCCCCGGCTTCAAAGAGGTCAAGCCGATGGTCTTCTCGGGCATCTTCCCGGTCGACTCGGCGGACTACGATCAGCTGCGCGACGCGCTCACCAAGCTGCGACTGAATGACTCGGCCTTCACGTGGGAGCCAGAGACCTCCACCGCGCTCGGGTTCGGTTTTCGCTGCGGTTTCCTCGGGCTGCTGCACATGGAGATCGTTCAGGAGCGCTTGGAGCGCGAGTACAACCTGAACCTCATCACCACCGCGCCGAGCGTCGTCTACAAGGTGTTCCCGCACTCGGGCGAGCCGCTGATGGTCGACAACCCGTCGAAGCTGCCGCCCACGCAGCACATCGAGCACCTCGAAGAGCCGTGCCTCATCTGCCACATCCACGTGCCCAACGACTTCCTCGGCGCGATCCTGCAGCTGTGCCAGGACCGCCGCGGCATCCAGAAGGGCATCGAGTACCTCGGCACGTCAGGCACGCGCTGCCGCGTGACGTATGAAATGCCGCTGGCCGAAGTGGTGTTCGATTTCTTCGACAAGATGAAGTCGATCACCCGCGGCTACGCGTCGCTCGACTACGAGCTCGGCGGCTACAAGGAAGCCGACCTCGTGAAGTTGGACATCTTGATCAACGGCGACATCGTCGACGCGCTGTCGATCATCGTGCACCGTGAGCGCGCGTATCAGCGTGGCCGTGAGGTCTGCGAGAAGCTCAAGTCGGTCATCCACAAGCAGATGTTCGAGGTCGCGATTCAGGCGGCGATCGGCTCGAAGGTGATCAGCCGCGAGACGGTGTCGGCCGTGCGCAAGAACGTGCTGGCCAAGTGCTACGGCGGCGACATCTCGCGTAAGCGCAAGCTCCTCGAGAAGCAGAAAGAGGGCAAGAAGCGCATGAAGGCGGTCGGCGTCGTCGAGCTGCCGCAGGAAGCCTTCCTCGCGGTGCTCAAGTCGGAGGAGTGAGGTGGCGACGAACCTCGTCGACGCGGCGCTGCTGAAGCTGTCGCCCGTAGAGAAGAAGCGCGTTCAGCAGTGGCGGTGGATCGACCGCCTGCTGAGCCTGTGGGCGCCGGTCACCGTGCTGGCGATGGTCTTCGTCGTCTACCTGACCATCACCGAACTCGCGGTCTGCACCTACCTGTGGCTGCGCCCCGGCATGCAGGCGCTCGGGCTGCTGTGCTTCGTGTGGTGGCTCGCGCTGCTGCTGTTGCGCACGCCGCTGGGCAAGAAGTGGAACGAGCCGCGCTTCGCTCGCTACGTCGCCGAGGAGGTCATCGCCGACGCCAACGCGCTGATGAGGCGGGCGAAGGCGAAGTTGGTCGATGAGCAGCGGGACCAACTGGCGCACGCGACGGCGCAGGTGTTCCTGAACTACGGCAAGCCTGCGTCGGCGGTCGATGAGCTGCGGTCACAGTTGCAGAAGCTGATCGAGAAGCACCTGCACCGGTATCGCAGCGGCATGATGGAGGCGGGCGGTGGCTTCGTGCGCGCGCTCGCCATCGCGCTCGCGTTCCGCGCGGTGCTGCTCGACCCGTTCAAGATCCCGTCGGGCTCGATGATCCCCACGCTGGAACTCGGCGATCAGATCTTCGTCAACAAGTTCATCTACGGCGTGCGGTTGCCGTTCACCAACTACGTGCCGTTCGTCATCTGGCGTGCGCCGAAGCGCGGCGACGTCATCGTGTTCAACAACCCGCAGAACCCCGACGTCGACTACATCAAGCGCGTGGTGGGTGTGCCGGGTGACGAGCTTGTCTTCACGCCTCAAGGCGTGGAGATCGCCGGCAAGCTGCAGCCCCGCACCGTCGAGAACGAGTCGTACCCGCATTGGGAACACGACGAGGTGCAGGTCACCTCGATGGCGTCGCTGCGGTACTGGTTCTCGACCTGGTTCACCAACGACTGGTTCGAGAAGCGCGAGACGCTGTACCGCGAAGACTTCGACGGCGTGCCGCACCTGATCCTCGACACGCCCACGCGCGGTGCGGCCACGCTTGAATCGATGGCTGAGAAGCGGGTGACCGTTCCGCCGGGCGAGGTGTTCGTGATGGGCGACAACCGCAACAACTCGCTCGACAGCCGGTTCGGGTTGGGTGGCGCTTCACGCGGCTTCGCGTTCGTGCCGTACGGGCACATCAAGGGTAAGGCCACGGCGATCTGGTTCTCGCTCGGCCACGGCGGGTTCTTGAGCTCGATCTTCGGCGGCACGGGCATTCGCTACGACCGCTTCTTCACGCCGGTCACGATGTGCGGCGACGAGGCCCCGCGGAAGTGACTTTCGTTGCTTGACGGTGGTGGGACGCCGTGACTACTTCGCGCGCGTGCGAAGAAACGGCGAGACGAACCCCGTCACGATCATCGTCATCCTCGCCCTGATCGCAGCGGGCTTCTACGCGTTTCACGTCGGGCCTGTGTACATCGACAACGCGACGGTTCGAGAGAAGTGCGCCGAAGCGTTCAACGTGTACCGGGTCAACGGTGAGGACATCGCCCGGCAGAAGCTCACCTATGCGGTGAACGCCACCATCGGCGAACACCTCGAGGTGGACGAAGACGGCGTCGAGCGCGTCGTGAAGGGGCTTGGCGTGCCCGAAGAAGGCATCTTCCTGGAGGAGACTGACGAGACGCTCACCGTCCGTGTCACCTACACCCGCACCATCCAGTTCAGCCCGCTGAAGAACCGGAAAACCTTCCAGCTCATGGCCGAGAAGGTCGGCAAGAAGGGTCAGTGAACGGTCAGCGGCACCTGCTCGGCATCGAGGGGCTCGAACGCACCGAGCTCGAGCAGCTGCTTTCCCGGGCGCACCAGTACCGCGATGGCCACGTCGGCGGTCGGCACCTCGTGGGTCGCGTGGTGGCCAACGTGTTCTACGAGCCGTCGACGCGCACGCGGTCGAGCTTCGAGGTCGCGGCCGCCGGGCTCGGAGCCCACGTCTTGAACTGGTCGGTCACCGGCTCGTCGGCGTCGAAGGGCGAGACGCTCGTCGACACCGCCAAGAACATCGCCGCGCTGGGCGTCAGCATCATCGTGGTGCGCCACCAGAGCAGCGGGGCGGCGGCGCTGGTCGCGCGCTCGGTCGGCTGTGCCGTCGTGAACGCCGGCGATGGGCAGCACGAACACCCCTCACAGGCGCTGCTCGACGCGTACACGCTGTGGCGTCGCTGGGGCTCGCTCGAAGGCAAGCGCGTGGCCATCGTCGGCGACATCCTCCACAGCCGCGTGGCGCGCTCGAACCTGCACTGCATGAAGGCGCTCGGCGCGCGGCTGGTGTTCTGCGGCCCGCCGACGATGTTGCCGGTCGGGTTGTCGGAGCTGGGCGTCGACGTCACCACCGAGCTCGACAGCGCGCTCGACGGCGCCGACGCGGTGATGATGCTGCGCATCCAGAAAGAACGGCAGTCGGACGCGCTCTTTCCGTCGGCGGCCGAGTACCACCGCCGCTGGGGCCTCACGAGTGAGCGCGCCGCAGCCCTCAAGCAGGACGCGGTGGTCCTGCACCCCGGCCCGGTGAATCGTGGGCTCGAGCTCTCGCCCGACGTGGCCGACGGGCAGCGCAGCTTGATCCTCGAGCAGGTCGAGAACGGCGTCGCGGTGCGCAAGGCCGTGCTGGAGGCCGTGTCATGAGGCTCGTGCTGCGCGGCGGCCACCTCGTCGACCCGGCGAACCGGCGTGACGCGGTGGGTGAGGTGTTGATCGTCGACGGCGAGATCGCGGCGGTCGCGCCGAAGGTCGACACGAAGGACGCGCGCGTCATCGACGTCGCCGGTGCGTGGGTCGCGCCGGGCTTCGTCGACCTCCACAGCGTGTTGCGCGACGAGCGCGACGTCGACGCGGCGCTTCGCGGCGGCTTCACCACGGTGATGACGGTGCCCTGCAGCGGTTCCATCGACAGCGAGCGGCTCAACGTCATCGCCGCGGCGCCGCTGACGCGAAACCTGGCAGGCGACGAGCTCGGCGAGGTGACCGCCGACACGAAGTGTCTGAGCCAGGGCTTCAAGCCGTTGCCGAAGACTGGCGTCTTGCGCCGGGCGCTCCAGTACTCCGCCGCGTGGGGCCCGTTGCTCGTCGTGCACGCCGAAGATCCTTCGCTCACCGGCGGCGGTGTCATCGGAGCCGGTCTCACGGCGACTCGCCTTGGTCTGCCGGCTGTGCCGCCGACCTCGGAATCTGCCGTCATCGCGCGCGATCTGCTGGTGCTCGAAGAGACGGGCGGTCGGCTGCACTTCGCGCACGTGACCACCGCGCGCGGCGTGGAGTTGATCGCTGCAGCCCGTCAGCGTGGGCTGCAGGTGAGCGCGGACGTCACGCCGCACCACCTCACGCGTGATGCCCGCGCTGCCGAGGGGTACTCGCTCGAAGCGAGGGTGTGGCCTCCGCTGCGGAGCGAGCGCGACGTGGCGGCGCTGCGTGCCGGGCTGCGCGACGGCGTGATCGATGCCATTGCCTGCGATCACGTGCGCGTCGGTGTACTCGACAGCGAGCACCCGTTCGAAGAATGCGCGCCGGGCTGTGAGGCCTTCGAGGTCGCCCTGCGCGCGGCCGCGGCCTGCGAGTTGTCTGCGTCGCGGACCGTGGAGGTGCTGTCGTCAGCGCCCGCACGGCTGCTCGGTCTGCGCACCGGGCTCGAGCCTGGCGTGCCCGCGGCCATCACCGTCATCAATCCCGCTGACTGGTCGGTGCGCGGCACCGTCATCGGCGATCGCCACACCTTTCCTGCAGGAGTCGTCACGTGAAGCGAGCAGTCCTGGCCCTGGCCGATGGCACCACCTTCGAAGGTCGCGCGTTTGGTGCGCCCACCGAGACCGTGGGCGAAGTGGTCTTCAACACGTCGATGTTCGGGTACCAGGAGATCCTCAGCGACCCGTCGTACGTCGGTCAGATCGTGACCATGGCGTACACGCAGATGGGCAACGTCGGCACCAACGTCGACGACCAGGAATCTGAGCGCCCGCACGCGGTCGGCATGGTGGTGCGCGAGTACTCGGAGCCGTCGAACTGGCGCTCCAAGGAGACGCTCGACCAGTACCTCGCGCGCTGGAAGGTCGCCGGCATCGAAGGCCTCGACACGCGCCGGCTGGTTCGCCACCTGCGCACGCACGGCTCGCAGATGGGCGTCATCTCGACCGAGGGCACGAGCCCCGCGGCGCTGGTGGACAAGGCGAAGCGCGCGCCCGGCATGGAAGGCATGGACCTCGCCACCGGCATCTCGACCAAGACGGTGTACGAGTGGACGACGCCGACGCCCGGCGTGCTGTACGGCGAGAAGACCGCGCGCCCCGACAGCCGCTTCCACGTCGTCGCCGTCGACTACGGCCTGAAGAAGGCGATGCTGCAGTACCTCGTCGACGTGGGCTGCCGCGTGACGGTGGTGCCCGCGTGGACGACGGCTGACGAGATCCTCGCGCGCAAACCCGACGGTGTGTTCCTCACCAACGGCCCCGGCGACCCGGCGGCGGTGAAGGGCGCTGACAAGACGGTCGCGGCGATCGTCGGCAAGGTGCCGGTGTTCGGCATCTGCCTGGGCCACCAGATCCTCGCGCTGGCGATGGGCGCGAAGACCTTCAAGATGAAGTTCGGCCACCGCGGCGCCAACCAGCCCGTGAAGGACCTCACCACCGGCAAGGTGGAGATCACCTCGCACAACCACGGCTTCGCGGTCGACGCGAAGAGCCTTGCGGGGAAGGGCGTCGTCACCCACATCAACCTGAACGATCAATGCGTCGAGGGGCTCGAGGTGCCCGGCGCGAAGGCGTTCTCGGTGCAGTACCACCCGGAGTCGTCGCCCGGGCCGCACGACGCGCGCTACCTCTTTCAGCGCTTCGCCGACGTGATGGCGAGCCGATGAGCGCAGCGCCTCACCCGTTTCTCGACGAGCTCATCTCGTTCGCGACGCCCGAAGACACGAAGGCCGACCTGCTGGAAGCGCGCGCGGCGTGGTTCCAGCGGACGGGCGAGGTGTTCGAGGAAGATCGGCAGATCGAGCTGCGCATGTCGGGCTTCCTCGAGCACTACTGCTGCGATCGCACGGCGCCCCACTTTGGCAAGACGCCGGCGCGTGAGCGCTACGAGCGCGCGTTGAAGGAAGGCGACGTGAAGCGCGCGGCGGCGTTCCGCGCCCTCACCGAGACCGTGCACGCGCTCTTCGAGGTCGAGCGCATCAGCACCGGCGAGGTGCGGCTCAGCTCGTTGTTCGCCGGCATCACGCGCGACGTCACCGAGCGTCGCCACATCGTCGGTCTGCGCGAAGGCGACGTGCTGGAAGCGCGCCTCATTCCTTTCGACGGGCTCTTCCATTTCTCGCCGTCGTATTGCTTTCACCCGCACGAGGCCGCGGAGCTGATCAAGGCCGAGGCGAAGCGGCAGCTCGCGGCAGGCCCGGTGGACGAACGCGCCTTCGTCCAAGACTGCGCACAGCGAAGCCTGAAGGTTGATCGTTACCGGCAGATCGCCGTCGAGAAGATCTACGACTTCGGCAGCCGGAAGATCTGAAGTCAGCGCGAGTCGAGCAGCTCGAGGAAGTCGCGGAGTTGCTCAAGCGCGTCGTCGTCGATCTCGTCGAACTCCACGCCGAAGCCGCGCACTGAGACGCTGACGTGATCGGCGGCGCGCGTGCGCACGTCGACGCGACCACGCCCGATGCGGCTGAAGCGCACGTGCGCGGTCCACTCGGTGCCACCGGGGAGCGCGAGCTGCAGCTGCGCGCCTTCACCGACCTGCACGTCGTCGAGCCCGCGGGTGTCTTCGACGAAGGCGCCGGTCTCGGACAGCTCGAGCAACCTCGCCGTCACCAGCCCGCCGTCCTCGTCGAGCGAGAGCTGGGTGGGCAGCTCACAGCGGTAGCGCACGGGGCGGGGCGTCGTCATCGCGGTGAGCATGCCGTCAGAGCCGACGCACGGTCATCAGGTTCGTGTTGCCTGCTTTGCCCAGGGGCGTGCCGGCGACGATGACGACGGTCTCTCCGGGCGCTGCCCAGCCGTGCTTCAGGCACAGCTTGCGGACTTCCGCGATCATCGCGTCGGTCGAGGTGAGGCGGGGTGCGTGCACCGGCGTGACGCCCCAGCACAGCATGAGCCGGCGGATGACCTCGTCGTGCGGCGTCAGCGCGATGACGCGGGCGTGCGGTCGCAGCTCGGAGATGAGGCGCGCGGTCTGCCCGCTCTCGGTGAACGCGATGATGGCGGCGGAGCCGAGCCGGTCGGCGGCGCTCACCGCAGCGGCCGCGACGCCGGTGGAGATGTCTTCGGTGCGCGCGAAGGGGGAGGGCCTGGCGACGGGGCGGCGCTCGGCCTCGGTCACGACGCGGGCCATCATCCGCACCGCCTCGACGGGGTAGCGGCCCGCCGCGGTCTCACCGGAGAGCATCACGGCGTCGGCGCCGTCGATGATGGCGTTGGCGACGTCAGAGACCTCCGCGCGGGTCGGGCGCGGGCTGTTCACCATGCTCTCGAGCATCTCGGTGGCGACGATCACCAGCCCTCCGCCGGCGTTCACTGCCTTGACCGCGTCTTTCTGCAGGCCGGGGAGCTGCTCGAGCGGCATCTCGACGCCGAGATCGCCACGCGCCACCATCACGCCGTCTGACACGGCCGCGATGGCGTCGAGCGCCGCGATGGCCTGCGGCTTCTCGATCTTGGCGATGAGCGGCGTGCCCCGCTTCGCGACGTACTTGCGCGCTTTCTCGATGTCCTTCGCGGTGCGCACGAAGGACAGCGCGACATAGTCGACGCCGAGCTCCTGCCCGAACGCGAGGTCGGCGAGATCTTTCTTCGTCAGCGTCGGCACCGACACGGCGGCGCCGGGGAGGTTGATGCCCTTGTGATCCTTCAGCACGCCCCCAACCAGCACCCGGCAGCGCACGTCATGACCGCTGACTGACAGCACCTCGAGCCGCACGCGCCCGTCGTCGAGCAGCAGCGGGTCACCCTTCTTCACGTCGCGGGTGATGGCGGTGATC
This sequence comes from uncultured Archangium sp., assembly GCA_964459885.1. Taxonomy (GTDB): domain Bacteria; phylum Myxococcota; class Myxococcia; order Myxococcales; family Myxococcaceae; genus Archangium_A. The sequence continues at coordinate 26,922 of CAYWON010000007.1, read as the reverse complement.
GGCGTGGGCAGGACGTCGTTGCCGCCGAGCACCTTGCGCGTGGTGACGGTGACGAGCTGATCGGCGTGCACCTCGCAGGTGCCGGTGGCGAACCGGCCGAGGCGGATCTTGGGCCCCTGGATGTCCTGGAGCAGGGCCAGCGGCCGCCCGGTCTTCTTCGACGCCTTCCGGAGCAGCTCGACCCGCGCCCGGTGCTCGTCATGGGTGCCGTGGGAGAAGTTCAGCCGGGCCACGTCCATGCCGGCCAGCAGCATGGCTTCCATGACTTCGAGCGTGGATGACGACGGGCCGATGGTGCAGATGATGCGAGCGCGTCTCAAGGTGCCTCCATTGTGAGCGGGTGTCGGGAAAACGCTCCGTTGACGGTGCAAGAAGCGACTTTCTACGCTCTGTAATTGCGGTGGCAGTGAAGTGCCATCCGGGGGGAGCGCAGGTGGATGCTTGCGTCATTCGGAGGCCGGCAGTGAGTGATGAGAATCGGAAGTTTGAGCGCGTGGTGTCGAAGCTTCGCTGCTGGTGCGAAGGCGAGAACATCACTGTGTACGCCCGCATCGGGAACCTGAGCGAGGGCGGCATCTTCCTGCGCACGAGCACGCCCCTCGAGCGGGGCAGCAAGGCGACCCTGCGTTTCGGCACCGACGGCTTCGAGGCCGCGGCGCGCGTGGTGTGGAGCCGCGTGGAGGGGCAGGGCGGGCCGCCGGGCATGGGCCTTGAGTTCGTGGGCGACGACGAACGGATTCGTGAAGCCATCCGCCAGTTGATCGAAGAAGATCGTGGTGGCAGAGCGCAGATCAGCAACTGACGTTGGCAGCACCCTCGGGGCCTCTGGACACACGTGCGAATCGCGATCATCTCGGACATCCACAGCAACATCGAAGCGCTCACCGAAGTCCTCAAGACGATCGACAAGCTGCGCGTCGACCGCATCGTCAGCCTCGGCGACGTCGTCGGGTACGGCGCGTCGCCCAACCCGTGCTGCGAGCTGGTGCGCGCCAACGCGGAGGTGACGCTGCTCGGCAACCATGACGCCGCGGTCGCCGGCCGCATGGACTACTCGTTCTATTACGACGCCGCCCGCCACGCGCTCGACTGGTCGGCCAACGTGCTCGACGAAGAGAACCTCGCGTGGCTGCGGAGCCTCCCGTACACGTACCGCATCGGCGACGTCGGCTTCTGCCACGGCTCGCCCGTCGACCCGCGCGCCTACGAGTACATCTTCGCGCTCGAGCAGGCCCGCGAGCTGACGCCGTTCGCCGGCGATCTGCCCGAGGTCACGTTCATCGGCCACTCGCACCTCTGCAAGGCGTTCGCGATCGGCGCCGGCGAGGTGAACGACGTGGTGGCGCAGAAGTTCGGTATCCGCAAAGGGTACAAGTACATCATCAGCGTCGGGTCGGTCGGCCAGCCGCGCGACTACGACAACCGCGCTTGCTTCGTGGTGTTCGACACCGAGGCGCGCACCGTCGAGTACGTGCGCGTCGAGTACGACATCCAGGCGTCGGCGCAGCGCATCTTCGACGCCGATCTCGCACTGAACTTCGGCAAGCGCTTGTTCCTGGGCGTCTGACTCTTTGTCGGTTGCGGTGCGTGACGGGAGCGGCGAGAAAGCCCCCGTCTCATGCGTGATCAAACCTTCATGACGTTGATGCGGCTGTTGCCGAAGTCGGCCCTCTCTACGGCCGTCGGCAAGGCCACGCGCGCGCCTGCACCGGCGGCGCTCCACCAGGCGGCGATGCGCTTCTTCGCGAAGCAGTACGACGTCAACCTCGAGGAGATGGAAGGCACCATCGAGGACTACCCGACGTTTGGATCGTTCTTCACGCGCAAGCTGAAGCCCGGCCGTCGCACCATCGACATGGCGGACCACGTGGTGGCGAGCCCGGTGGACGCGCACGTGTCTCAGGCCGGCGTCATCGAGCGCGGCGCCTGCCTGCAGGCCAAGGGCATCTCGTTCCCGGTCGACAAGCTGCTCGGCGACGCCCGCCGCGCGCTGGACTTTGAAGGCGGCAGCTTCGCGACGCTGTATCTCTCGCCGCGCGACTACCACCGCTTCCACTCACCGCTGCCGGGCACCATCACCGGCTACCACTACCTGCCGGGCGAGTTCTGGCCGGTGAACCAGGCGTCGGTGCGCACCAAGGACGCGCTGTTCGCCATCAACGAGCGCCTCGTCACCTACCTCGACACGCCCGCCGGGCCGTGCGCGTACATCGCCGTTGGCGCCACGTGCGTCGCGCGTATTCACGCGGCCTACGACGAGCTCATCACCCACCAGGGGCAGGGCGCGAAGGGCCACACCTACAGCAAGCCGATCGCCATCGAGAAGGGCGGCGAGATCGGCATGTTCGAGATGGGCTCGACCGTCATCATGCTGTTCGGCAAGGGCCGCGTGACGTGGGACCCGTCGCTGGTGCCTGATGCGCCCGTGGTGCTCGGCCAGAAGATCGGAACGTTCAAGTGAGTGGTGTCGCGTCGGTGAAGGGCATGAACGATCTGCTGCCGCCAGAGAGTGAGATCTGGCAGCGGGTCGAGCGTGCGGCGCGTGAGATCTTCGGCCGCTACGGGTTCTCGGAGATCCGCACACCGATCCTCGAGCACACGGAGCTCTTCGTGCGCAGCGTCGGCGAGGTCACCGACATCGTCGGCAAGGAGATGTACACCTTCACCGACAAGGGCGACCGCTCGGTGACGATGCGGCCGGAAGGCACGGCCCCGGCGGCGCGCGCGTACATCGAGCACAACGTGGCCAATGCCGAGCCCGTGACGCGCTGGTTCTACATGGGCCCGATGTTCCGCTACGAGCGCATGAAGACAGGGCGCTACCGCCAGTTCTCGCAGATCGGCGCGGAGGCCTACGGCGCGCTCGACCCGGCGCAGGACGTCGAGGTGATCGCGCTGGTGTGGAGCTTCCTGAAGGCCATTGGCGTGCCCGACGTGAAGCTGCACCTGAACTCGCTGGGCGATGCGGGAACCCGCCCCGCGTACCTCGCGGCGCTGACCGAGCATTTCAAGCCGTTGGTCGACACGATGAGCGACGAAGCGAAGCTCGCGTTCGAGCGCAACACGATGCGCCTGCTCGATTCGAAGGAAGAAGCGCTGAAGGACGCCATCGCGAGCGCACCGGCGATCATCGACTTCATCGACGAGACCTCGAAGACGCACTTCGCCAGCGTGTGCCGGCTGCTCGAGAAGTTGGGCATTCCCTACGAGCTCGATCGCCGGCTGGTGCGCGGCCTCGACTACTACACGCGCACCACGTTCGAGTTCATCTACCAGCCGACCGGCAAGAACGAGCTCGGCACGGCTGGCACGGTCTGCGGCGGCGGTCGCTACGATCGTCTCGTGCACGAGCTCGGCGGGCCCGAAAAGCCGGCGGTGGGCTTCGCCATGGGCCTCGATCGACTCGTGCTGCTCATCAAGGCGCTCAACCCGCCGGTGAAGTCGGGACCGACGCTCTTCATCGGCACCTTCGACGGTCCCGAGCGCGACGACGCGATCGCGCTGGTGATGATGCTCCGTGATGAAGGCCACTCGGTGGACTTCGACCCGCGCGGCGGGAAGCTCGGAAAGCAGAAAGAGCGCGCCAGCAAGGTCGGGGCGTCGTTCTTCGCGGGCTACGGCGGCAATGAGCACGCCTCGAAGTCGCTGAAGATCGACGACATGAACGCGCCCAAGGACGCACCGCGCTCCGAGCAGGTCGCGCTCGACGGGCTGCCTTCGTGGCTGAATCACCGCGCCAAGCGCCCGTCGTGAGGAATTCCATGCACCGTTCGCTGTTGTTCGCCCTGTTTCTCGCTGCTCCGGCGCTCGCTGACGATCTCGCCGAGGTGGGCAAGGCGGCGCCGCCGTTCCGCCTGCCGGTCTACAACGAGCGCCTGTTCGGCGAGCCCAACGTGGGCATCAACAGCTACGTGGGCGCTGACGCGGCCGACAAGCAGACCAAGGTGCTGGTCGTCTCGTTCATGGCGAGCTGGTGCGCGCCCTGTAAGAAAGAGATGCCGTACCTCCAGCAGCTGCACGCAGAGAACAAGGACAAGGGCCTGCGCGTGCTGATGGTGGCCATCGACACCGAGGCCGAAGGCCAGAAGAAGGTCGACGAGTTGATCGACCTCAACAAGGCGTCGTTTCCCGTCGCGAAGGACCGCTTCAACATCGTGGCGCGCCGGTGGCTCGGCACGCAGAGCCCGCTGCCCTCGCTGTTCTTCGTGAAGCCCGACGGAACGATCTCGTCGGTGCACCGCGGGTACTCGACGGACGGCGTCGAGGTGCTGGCCAGCGAGCTCGAGCAGGCGTTGGGCGTGAAGGTCTCCAAGCCCGTCGCCGCGGTGACCGCCGTTCCCGAGCCCGCGCCGCAACCCGAGCCTGCACCCGTGCCGGAGCCCGCGACGCCGAAGGGCAAGAACAAGAAGAAGCCGAAGAAGTGAGCGAGTTGGTCGTCATCGCCGGGCCCACGGCTTCGGGGAAGACGGCGCTCGCGATTGAGGTCGCCAAGCAGCTCGACGCGGAGATCATCAGCGCCGATTCGCAGCAGGTGTACCGACACTTCGACATCGGCATGGCCAAGCCGTCGGCCGAAGAGCTGGCGGCGGTGCCACACCACCTCGTGAACGTCGTCGAGCCGACCGAAGACTTCTCGGCGGCGCGGTTCGCGACGCTGGCTGACGAGGCGATCTCGGCGATCCACGCGCGCGGGAAGCGCGTCGTCCTCGTCGGTGGCACGGGGCTGTACCTGCGCGTGCTGCTCCACGGCGTCGTCGCGGCACCGTCGCGTGACGAGGCACTGCGCGCCGAGCTGGAGGCGTTCGCTGACGAGCACGGGAACGCCGCGCTGCACGCGCGTCTGGCCGCCGTCGACCCGGTGACCGCGGCGAAGCACCCGGTGGCAGATCGCCTTCGCGTCATTCGCGCGCTCGAGATTCATCAGCTGACGGGCACGCCGGCCAGCGAGCACCGCGAGGCGCACGCGTTCGTCGAAGATCGCTACGCGTACCAGCTGTGGGTGCTCAACCCTGATCGCGACGCGGTCTACGCGGCCATCAACACGCGCACGCGGAAGATGTTCGACGCGGGGCTGGTGGAAGAAACGAAGCGCCACGTCGAACGCGGGTGGCGAGAGACAGCGCCCATGCGCGCGGTCGGCTACGTGCAGTCGCTCGAGGTGATTGACGGCACGATGACGCAGGCCCAGGCCATCGAGGACACCGCGCAGGCGACGCGGAAGTACGCGAAGCGCCAGTTCACCTGGTTCAAGAAAGAGAAGGGCGCGCGGCACGTGGCGCCGGCCGAGGCACTCGGTCAGATCGTCGGCGCGTACTCGAAGCCCGGGTAGTCGAACGCCGAAGCGATCGCGTTCACGTCGGCGTCGGTGCCGCCATGCTCGCGGACCTCGAGCTCCCAGCGTGTCGACACGGTGTCTTTGATGCGGTCGATGACCTCGCGGGCCTCGTGCTCATCGAGCTCGAAGGTGGGCGCCGTCGAGAGCAGGTTCTCTCGCGTGGCGGCCGTGCTGTCCTTCCAGATCGACATCGCCAGCCGCCGCTCGTGGGAATGGCTCGGGGAGGGCGTGAGATCGTAGGCAGGCGAGAGGTGCCAGTCTTGCGCGGGGGCGATCAGTGCGTGGTTTCTCGGGTGGTCGTCGGTGTTCGAGATGAGCGCGTTGAACGCGATGCGCGAGAAGAGTTCGAGGCGCGCGCGCCTCGGGTCAGAGGTCCATCGACCGAGCTGCTCGGCGAGCAGTGGATAGGACCATCGATGGCGGTCGGTGATTGAGTCGTCGGCCGTCAGGACAGTGAGGCCGCTCACCATGCGCGAACGGAGCCAATGGCCTGCAGACGCCTCGCGATCGAAGCGTTTGACCAACAAGACGGACTTGTCGCCCACCCGCTGTATGCGGTGGTCGGCGACGTGGAGACCAGCGCGACGCGCGAGCGACAACATCGCGGCCTCGACGACAGGTGAGTTCCAGCGGTCCTTCTCGAGGGGGAACTTGGCGACCCACAGCGCCCCGTCGTCCTCCACGACCGCCTTGGGGCGCGCTCCGCCGAGAGAGGTGCCGGGCTGCAACAGACTGTGGGCCTGTCGCACCGTCTCGGCGGGGATTCCGGCGAGAACTTCGTGCGCGATCTCGATCAACTCCGCCAGATGGATGGTGCGGTTGAAGGCCTGCAGCGGAGCCGGAGGAACGCGGTCTCTTGAGAACGAAAGGGCGCCCGCCCGGTCCTCCGGCGAGTTGAGGAGGTACTGCACCTCCGACATTTCGCCGACGTTCAGCGAGTGCTCGATGAGGCGGCGCCCCCACGCGTCGGGCGACGCATCACGCACCGCGCCGAACACGCCCCTCAGCTTCGTGGTGCGGAAGATGCCTTTGTGGAGAGGGAGTTCGAAGGGGTCGATGGCCACGGCGTCGGCCCGCTCAAGGTACTCCTTCAGGTACGCGAACTGGCCGGACGCGATCCGGTCGCGTACCTCGGTGCGCACGCGGGCGCAGGGCACGACGTCCGCGGATCGCGGCAACTGAATGAAGACGAAGCACTCGTCACTCATCCCAGTCTTCCTGTGTCGGTCGAGCGCGGCGTGGGAGGCGGAGGCGCTCGAGGCGGACGCCTTCAAGATCGCGTGAGGGGTCAGCGAGATTGATGAACTCGCGTTCGAGCCCCATGGCCCAGAGCGCCGCGAAGTACGCGTCAATGCCGCTCGCGACGCCTTGCTCCACACGCGCGAGCAGCGGGCGGGTGAGCCCGGCCTTCGTTGCCAGCTGCGCCTGGGTCAGTTGACGACGCTTCCGTGCCGTCGAGATGTTCTGCCCCAACAGCTCGATTTGGTCCTGAATGAGGCGCGCCTTCATGTCTTATTTTTCGATCACAATCGGAGTTAGTGATCGATTTTTGTCACATTTTCTGTGACAGGACAACCTCGGCTAGCCCCGCACTGCGGGTGTGGCGCGCGGGCGTCGAGGGCCGTAGAAGCCGCGCGCCATGCTCGAGTTCGTCGATACGTTCCTCCGCCGTCACGTTGGTCCTTCCTCGAAGGAAATCGAGGACATGCTGAAGGTCGTCAAGGCGCCGTCGCTCGACGCGCTCATCGACCAGACGGTGCCCAAGAAGATCCGCGTGAAGAAGCCGCTGTCGCTGCCGCCGGCCAAGGCCGAGCGCGAGCTGATGGACGAGCTCAAGGCGATCGCCTCTCAGAACATCGTCGCCAAGAGCTTCATCGGCGCGGGCTACTACGACACGACCACGCCCGGCGTGGTGCTCCGCAACATCTTGCTGAACCCGGGTTGGTACACCGCGTACACGCCGTACCAGGCGGAGATCGCGCAGGGCCGCCTCGAGGCGCTGCTGAACTTCCAGACGGTCATCGGCGATCTCACGGGCCTGCCCATCTCGAACGCGTCGCTGCTCGATGAAGGCACGGCGGCCGCCGAGGCGATGCACCTGCTGCACTCGGTGGTGAAGGACACCGACGGCCGCGCGTTCTTCGTCTCGCAGCTCTGCCACCCGCAGACCATCGAAGTGGTGCGCACGCGCGCCAAGCCGCTGGGCATCGAGATCGTGGTCGGCGATCACTCGACGTTCGACTTCGCCAAGAAGTGCTTCGGCGCGCTGGTGCAGTACCCGGCGACCGACGGCGCGGTGCTCGACTACGCGAGCTTCGTCGAGAAGGCCCACGCGGGTGGGGCGCTGGTGGTGATGGCGACCGATCTGCTCGCGCTCACGCACCTCAAGTCGCCGGGCGAGCTCGGCGCTGACGTGGCGATCGGCTCGGCGCAGCGCTTCGGCGTGCCGCTGGGCTTCGGTGGGCCGCACGCGGGCTTCATGTCGACGCGCACCGAGTACGCGCGCTCGATGCCCGGTCGCATCATCGGCGCCAGCCAGGACGCCAACGGTCACTTCGCGCTGCGCATGGCGCTGCAGACGCGCGAGCAACACATTCGCCGAGAGAAGGCGACGTCGAACATCTGCACCGCGCAGGTGCTGCTCGCCGTCATGGCCTCGATGTACGCCGTGTACCACGGGCCTCGCGGCCTCAAGGAGATCGGCGCTCGCGTGCACCACCTCGCGCGCACGTTCGCGGCGGGCCTCAAGAAGCTCGGCGTGAAGGTGAAGCACGACGCGTTCTTCGACACCGTCGCCGTGGTGATGGGTGACGCGAAGGCCGCCGACGCGCTGGTGAGCCGCGCCGAGGCCGCGCGCATCAACGTGCGCCGCATCGACGCGGTGACGCTGGGCGTGTCGATGGACGAGCCCACGTCGGCCGAGCAGGTCGAGCAGCTGCTCGCGCTCTTCGGCGACAAGCAGAACGCCGAAGCGCTGGCGGCGACGGTGCAGAACTCGAACCTGCCCGAGGCGCTGCGCCGCACGAGCAGCTACCTCACGCACCCGGTCTTCAACAGCTACCACACCGAGCACGAGATGCTCCGGTACATCCGGTCGCTGGAAGCGAAGGACCTCTCGCTGTGCCACTCGATGATCGCGCTCGGCAGCTGCACGATGAAGCTGAACGCCACCAGCGAGATGGAGCCCATCACCTGGCCCGAGTTCAACGCGCTGCACCCGTTCGCGCCGGCCTCGCAGTGGAAGGGCTACGCGACGATCTTCACGCAGCTCGAGAGCTACCTCTCGGAGATCACCGGCTTCGCGGGGTGCTCGCTGCAGCCCAACGCTGGCAGCCAGGGCGAGTACGCCGGCCTGCTGGTCATCCGCAGCTTCCATGAGGCGCGCGGCGAAGGTCACCGCAAGATCTGCCTCATCCCCGCGTCGGCGCACGGCACCAACCCGGCGACGGCGGTGATGGCGGGCTACGAGGTCGTGGTGGTGAAGACCGACGAGAACGGCAACGTCGACGTCGGCGATCTCAAGCTGAAGATCGAAGCCCACAAGGCGAACCTCGCGGCGCTGATGGTGACGTACCCGTCGACGCACGGCGTGTTCGAAGAGGCCATCACCGAGATCTGCGAGCTCGTGCACGCGGCTGGCGGGCAGGTCTACATGGACGGCGCCAACATGAACGCGCAGGTCGGCCTGTGCCGGCCGGGCGACTTCGGCCCCGACGTCTGCCACCTCAACCTGCACAAGACGTTCTGCATCCCGCACGGCGGTGGCGGCCCCGGCATGGGCCCCATCTGCGTGGCGAAGCACCTCGTGCCGCACCTTCCGACGCACCCGCTGCAGCAGGTCGGTGGCGACAAGGGCACGGGCCCGGTGTCGGCGGCGCCGTGGGGCAGCGCCAGCATCCTGCTCATCTCGTGGGTCTACATCCGCCTGATGGGGGCTGATGGTCTGACGCACGCGACGCGCACGGCGATCCTCAACGCGAACTACATCGCTGAGCGGCTCGAAGGCGCGTTCCCCGTGCTGTACCGCGGCTCGCACCAGCGCGTGGCGCACGAGTGCATCCTCGACATGCGCAAGCTCAAGGGCACCAGCGGCGTCGAGGTCGAAGACATCGCCAAGCGCCTCATGGACTACGGCTTCCACGCGCCGACGGTGTCGTTCCCGGTCGTCAGCACGATGATGGTGGAGCCCACCGAGTCGGAGTCGCGCGCGGAGATCGATCGCTTCATCGAGGCGATGCTGTCGATCAAGGCGGAGATCGACGAGATCGAGGCCGGCAAGCTGCCGAAGGACAACAACCCGCTCAAGCACGCGCCGCACACCGCCGAGGTCGTGACTGCCGATGAGTGGACGCGGCCGTACGCACGTTCGCGCGCGGCGTTCCCGCTGCCGTGGGTCAAGAAGCACAAGTTCTGGCCCAGCGTCGGCCGCGTGAACGGTGTGCTCGGCGATCGCAAGCTGGTCTGCAGCTGCCCGCCGGTCGAAGACTACGCGTGAAGCGACTGTCGGGGCGTCGACTGTGGATCCTCAGAGCGGTGCTGCTGCCCTGTGTGATCTTCGTCGTCGTCAGCGCGACGCGCATGATCTCGATGCCCGGCGAGTCGTACGCCGGGCCGCCCGTCGCTGCCGACGCGAGTCTCTCGAAAGCGCTGGAAGCGGACGTCACCTTCCTCGCGTCGGACATCGGCGAGCGCAACCTCGGCAACGAGCGGAGGCGCTGAAGCGGGCCGCTGAGTGGCTCGTGGGGCGCCTCTCGTCGCTTGGCTACGAGGTTCGTTCGCAGCCGTTCAAGGTCGGCGACGTCGAGGTGCGCAACCTCATCGTCGAGCGCCGCGGCGTGGAGCTCCCTGACGAGTTTGTCGTCGTCGGTGCGCACTACGACAGCATGCTGGGCACGCCTGGGGCGGACGACAATGGTTCGGGCGTGGCCGTCGCGCTCTCGTTGGCGGAGTTCTTCGGCAAGGAACGCCCGCACCGCACGATCCGCTTCATCTTCTTTACCAATGAAGAGCCGCCGTACTTCCGATGCTCTCGCTCGAGACGCTCGGCTACTACCGCGACGAGAAGAAGTCGCAGCATTACCCGTGGCTCTTCTCGTTGTTCTACCCGTCGGAAGGTGACTTCGTCGCCTTCGTGGGCGACACGTCGTCGCGCGACCTGGTGTTGGACGTCGTGCAGACCTTCCGCGGCGTGGCGCGGATCAAGAGCGACGGTGTGGCGGCGCCGTGGTTCCTGCCCGGTATCGACTGGTCCGATCAGGGGCCGTACTGGAAGCAGGGCTACGTCGGGTTGATGGTCACCGACACCGCGCCGTTCAGGAACCCCAACTACCACCGCGCGGGCGACCTGCCTGAGACGCTCGACTACGCGCGGCTCGCGCACGTCACCGTCGGGTTGCGAGAGGTCGTCACGCGCCTCGCCAACGCGTGGTGACGCAGTTCACGCCTCCGCACTAAGACGGTGTGGTGCGATGGCTTCCGGTGGTGGTGGTCGTGCTCGCGGCGGGGTGTCAGTGCGAACGTCCACTCGACGTCGTCGCTCCGGAGTCGATCGTCGTCGCGCCCCTCGAGGTTGACTTCGGCGAGGTGCGCGTCGGTGCGTCGGGAGGCGCGGTGCTCTCGGTGTCGAACGTCGGCGGACGCGTCGCCGAGCTGGAGGTGAGCACCAGCGCGCCGTTCTCGTCTTCGACTGGCTCTCTATCTTTGGCGCGCGGCGCGACCGATGAACTCGTGCTGACTTTCACGCCGGTCTCGACGGGCACGCTGCGCGGCCGTGTGCAGGTCGGACCTCGCGAGGTCGCGCTGCGGGGCGTGGGCGTCGCGGCGGTCGAGTGCAGCGCGGCGGCGTGCGTGGACGCTGTGCTCGAGCCAACCTCGGGCGTTTGTGTACACACGCCGCGTCCGGATGGCGCGTCATGCGCGAGCACGTGCATCGTTGGCCAGTGTTCAGGAGCACAGTGTCTTGGTCAGCCCGTCGACTGTGACGATGACGACGCGTGCACCCTCGATGCGTGCGACGAAGCGCGAGGGTGTGCGCACTCGCCGCGACAGTGCGCGGAGGCCGCGTCGCCGTGTGAGGTGGCCCGCTGCGACCCGACGGCCGGCTGCCTCGTCGCGCCGGCAGATGACGGCACCCTCTGTGGCGCTGATGACTGTGCTTCGGCGCAGGTGTCTGTGTGCATCGCTGGCCAGTGCGTGGAGCGCGCGCGGCCCGCTCAGGGCCGATGCGCGAATCGATGGAAGCCCTTGGCGATCCCGACCCGATACTGGGCGCAGCCCGCGTGGGACCCGGTGCGTCGAGCGACGCTCATCTTCGGCGGCGCGGCGCCCGGTGGTTCCCTCCGCGGGGATACGTGGTCGTTCGACGGGACAGACTGGACTCAGCTGTTCCCCGCGCAGTCGCCACCAGCCAGCGGGTGGGTGTCGATGGCGACGGACCTCGCTCGCGGCCGCATCGTCCTCTTGCGCGGCGACCCGCCAGGCGCGGCCGAGACCTGGGAATGGACAGGCACGACCTGGCTCTCTCGGAGCCCGGCGCAGTCACCGCCAGGCCGATTTGGCCACGCCATGGCCTTCGACGCCGCACGCCGTCGCGTCGTGATGTTCGGCGGCAACGGTCCGCAGGGCCTGCTGAACGACACGTGGGAATGGGATGGAGCGGCGTGGTCTCGGCGAACAACCGCGCACTCGCCGTCTCCGCGCACGATGCACCAGCTTGCGTGGGACGAGGGGCGCCAGCGCATCGTCCTGGTTGGCGGCGCCAGCGCTGAACAAGAGACGTGGGAGTACGACGGCGTCGACTGGGCGCTGCGTGCCTCAAGTCGGCCGGACGGACAGCCCACGGCGCTCACGTGGGACGGTGTTCGCCAGACCCTCATGATGTTGGTGGTCACGGGCGGCACGAACGCCGTGTGGGACTGGTCGGGGACGGAGTGGACCCAGTCAGCGGCGCCCATGCCTTCCCCGTCACGCAGCGGGAGTCGCGCGTCGTGGGATCCCGATCGTCGCAAGGTCGTACTCTTTGGGTCGCTCACCGATGCGAGCACCTGGCAGTGGGATGGCGCGGCGTGGGTCGAGACGCCGCGGCCGACGGCGCCGCCAGGTCTCGGCGCCACGCTCGTCACCGTCGACGGAGGCGTGTTCGCGTACGTCGGCACGTCTGCGCAGGCTCACTGGCTCTGGGACGGTCTGTCGTGGCGGTCGTTCGGTGCGTCGTTGCCAGCCCGCGTCGAGCCCGCGACGGCGTGGGATGCCGCGCGCGGGCGGCTGGTGCTCTACGGCGGTGGGCCGTCCTTCGCGCTGCGCGACGACACCTGGGAATGGGACGGCGCGGACTGGCGACAAGCCGATGCAGGGCTGTCACCGCGTCCTTCGCAGCGGCCGCGAGCGGCGTACGACATGGTGAGCGCCCGTGTCGTCTTGCTGACTCGGCCCGACGCGATGACGAGCCCCGAGACGTGGACGTGGGATGGGCTCGATTGGGTGCGACGTTCGACGGCGAACGCGTTGCCCGCGCTGGGGCCGATGGTGTGGCACCCGCCGAGCCAGCGATTGCTCGCGTTCAGCGGCGGCGCGCTCTGGTCGTTGGAAGCGACGGACTGGCAGTCGCTCTCGGCTGGCTCGGGCCCCACCCACGCTGGCGAGTCGGGCCTCGCGTGGGATCCAGTTCGCGAAGTGGTGCTCTTCTTCGGAGTTGGTCAGACGTGGGAGTGGTCGGCCAACGTCTGGCGACGATTGAACCCGGTGGACTCGCCGGTCGGAGGCTCGCCGGCGTGGGACCCAGTGGGCCGACAGGTGCTGCTGGTGGAGAGCGGCACCACGTGGGTCTTCGTACCGTGACGATGGTCTGCAACCGGCGACATTGAGAAGGTGTCAGCACGACATGGTCTCGGTCCTCGCGCTCATACTCGCCGCATCGCCGCTCCCGGACGGAGAGTCGTGGGTGCCCCGTCTCGTTGAGAAGGTCGGCAGCCGCGGAGCTCCGGGCGCCCGCACCGAGACGCGTTGGGAAACGAGCTGCGAGCAGCTCGACGTGCGCGGCCCGCTCGTGAAGCTGGGCCAGTTCACGTTCAACCAGCGAGAGGGAAAGCTCTTCGCGCCGACGCTGACCAGCCCTCCGCGGCCGGTGCCGCTGATGAAGCACTGCGCTGACGAGATCCCGACCACACCGCGCTTTGACACCCGCCAGGCGTGCGTCGAGGCCACGCCGCACCACGTGAGCGAGGTCTGCGACGGCGGCGCGTGCAGCCTCACGCCACCACCGTTCCGGTTGCCGAGCTGCGACGCCGTGATGAAGGAACTCGCGGTGCTCGACGCGCTGGCAGGCGACCATGCGCAGGCCCTGAGGTCGCTGGAGCGCGTGACCGCGATCTCCAAGCACGGTGGTCGACTCTGGCAGCGTGGCGACTGTGCGGTCGTCAGCGTGAAGGCGAGCCGCGACGGCGTCACGCTGCGCGGGCCAGACTGGGAGGTCATCGGCGTGTTGGAGCCGTTGTTCGGCCGTGCGCGGCTGGCCGGGATCACGGGCTGGAGCCTCGACGGCGGCCTCGGCACGTGGGGCACCAGCGGGAGCACAGAGGCGATGCTGCTCGGCGACGGGCTCTTCGTGCTCGGTACACGCGTGCTGTACTTCGAGCGGGCCGCGTGCGCTGCGGCGGGTCGATGAACGGCACCGCCTGGGTCTTCCTGCCGTGACGAAGCTGTGTGTGCCGCTCAGCGCAAGAAGCTGTAAGGTCCGCGCCCTCGATGGCTCAACCTGAAGCGAAGAAGCCCATTCGGTTCGGCAAGTACACGCTGATCGACCGCATCGCCGTTGGCGGCATGGCGGAGATCTTCCTCGCGCGCCAGGCGGGCCTCGAGGGCTTCGAGAAGACCATCGTCATCAAGCGCATTCGGCCGCACCTGTCGAAGCAGCCGAACTTCGTGAAGATGTTCCTCAACGAAGCCAAGCTGGCCGCGCAGCTGAACCACCCCAACATCGTGCAGATCTACGACCTCGGCAAAATCGGCGAGTCGTACTTCATCGCGATGGAATACATCTTCGGGCGCGACATGCGTCGCATCATCCCGAAGGCCGACGCGCTCGGGATTCCCTTCCCGATGGTCTACGCGCTGAAGATCGCGTCGTCGGTGTGTGAAGGCCTGTACTACGCGCACGCGCGCACCGACCTCTACGGCAACGCGCTGAACATCGTTCACCGCGACGTGACGCCCGAGAACATCTTCGTGTCCTTCGACGGCACGGTGAAGGTGCTCGACTTCGGCATCGCCAAGGCCGCGAACCAGATCGAGCAGACGCGCGCCGGTGAGATCAAAGGCAAGCTCTCGTACATGTCGCCCGAGCAGTGCATGGGCAAGACGCTCGACAACCGCAGCGACATCTTCTCGCTCGGCGTCGTGCTCTACGAGTGGCTGACCGGCTTCAAGCTCTTCACCGGCGACAGCGAGGTGGCGATCCTCAAGTCGATCACTGAAGGGAAGATCTACGCGCCGTCGTACTTCAAGGCCGACATCCCCGAAGGCGTCGAGGCCATCTTGATGAAGGCGCTCGAGAAGGACCGTGAGCGTCGGTACCAGACCGCGTGGGAGATGCAGTACGACCTGGATCAGTTCCTGAGCCAGTACGAGTTCACGCCGTCGAACATCCACCTCTCGAACTTCCTCAAGCAGCTCTTCAACGACGAGCTCGAAGAAGAGAAGGACCGCCTCGCCCAGTTCCGTCAGGCGGGCGGCGGGCCCGAAGAGATCCTCCAGGAAGAGGAAGACGTGGTGTCGGTGATCGAGCCCATCTCGGAGCTCGAAGAGATGGCCGCGCCGCCGCGAAAGAACGGCGGGCCTGATCGCTCGCTGACGTTGCAGCTCTCGGGTGGCGACGTCGACACGCTCAACGCCATCGCCAAGCGCAACGGCGTGACGGTCAACTCACTGCTTCGCGACGTGGTCGCCGGTTTCCTGAAGTACCGGTGATCGCTTCAGCAGCACGCCCGACTTGATGACCTGCGCCACGCGGCTGGTGGCGTTGATGTCTTCGAGCGGGTTTCCTTCCACGAGCAAGAGGTCGGCCTTCGCACCGACTTCGACGCGGCCGGTGCCGAGGCCCGTCAGGCCCGCGGCGATCGACGTCGCGCCGCGCAGCACGTCGACGGTGGGCACGCCGGCTTCCACCAGTTGTCGCAGCTCTTCCTGGTACGCCGCGCCCGCCATGCAACCCACGCTGCCGTTGTCGTCGGCGCCGACCAGCAGGGGCACGCCGGCGCGCTGCAGCACGCGCACGTTCTCCAGTCGCGCGGCGCGATCGCTCTGCAGTTGGCGAATGAAGCCCATCAAGCCGGGCGAGAGCGTGTGGCGCTTCGTCTCGTCGGGCGTGAACTCCGCGAGGAAGTCAGCGGGCCAGCTCTGCCGCTCGAGCGCCGTCGGCTGAAAGCGGTTCTCGATCAGCTGCTCGATGCGATCCCACACCACCAGCGTCGGGGCCACCGCCACGCCGAGTGACTTGAGCTCCGCAGCCTGCGCGTCGGTCAACACGCCGAGGTGCACGCCATGCACGAGCAGATCGACGCCCGCGCGCGCCGCCAACAACGCGTGCTCGGCCGTGTCGATGTGCGCCGCGACCTTCACCCCGCGCGCGTGGGCGGCCGTGGTGATGGCCTTGAGCAGCTCGGCAGAGAAGACCGGCGCGTCGAGCGGCACCTGCGCGACGGCGACTTTGATCAGCTTCGCGCCGTGGGTCACGTTCGCTTCGACAGCGCGCGTCGCTTCTTCAGGCGTGGAGACCTGCGTTGCAAAGAGACCTTCAGCGAGCCGATCGAGCGGCCACGCGAGCAGGTCACGCACCATGCTCACCGGGTAGCCGTCGCGCGTGGCGATCATCTTGCCCGCGTAGATGAAGTCAGGCCCGAGCCAGTCGGCGCGTTGGCCGAGCTTCTCGAGGTCTTCCACGTCGCCGCCGACGTCTTGTGCGCCGGTGATGCCCGCGAAGAGCAGGGCGCGCCCGGCGTGGAGCGGGTCTGGCTGTGCAGGCTTCCACGGCGCCGCGGGGCTGCTCGTGAGGTGTACGTGGAAGTCGATGAGGCCAGGCAGCAGCGTCTTGCCCGCGCCGTCGATTCGAGTGGCCGCCGAGAGCGAGCCAGCCTCGCCGATGGCTTCGATGCGTCCGCCGGAGATCAAGACGTCGCGGTGCTCGAGCCGCTCAGCCGACACGCCATCGAAGATCGCCACGTCACTGATGACGACGGCGTCCTGCGTGGTCCGCTCGACGAGGGTGGGGAACGTGTACCGCGTCAGACAACCGCTGAACGCAACCAGGGCCAGCAACAGCAGCGTGCGCATGCCGCGCGATCTACGTCACGCGCGCCCGGGCTTCAGCTTCCACGTGCGGCGCGTCGAGCGGGCGAGGCCTGCGGCGCCGTCCCAACGGAGGTCGTGCACCACGCCACCGATCTCCTTGCCGTCCTTGACGCGCAGCGCCGGGACATCAGCCATGGGGATCGAGTCGAGCGTCACCACCCACTCGTCGCCCTGCGGCCGCAGCGTCATCACCGACGTCACCGACACCGCCACGGCGCACTCTGGCTGCACGGGCAACGGCGGAGGCACCGGCGCCTGACGCCCAGGCGGCGCACAGAACGCCATTTCTGGCCCGGGTTTGTCGGTGGGCGTCGCTTCGTCGCTGACGAAGAACATCAACGACGCGATGAACGAGATGCCGCTACTCGCAAGGACCAGGAGCACGTCAGGTGGCATGGCCGCCGTATGACAACGCACGCCGAATTCGGGTTCCATGTGGGATAGTCGCCGCCCGATGGCCCGCGTCAGGTTGGTACTCGAGTACGACGGGACGAACTACGTCGGGTGGCAGATCCAGCCCAACGGTCCGACAGTGCAGGGCAGGGTGCAGCTCGCGCTGCAGAAGCTCCTCGGCAGCCCCGTCAACGTGACGTCTGCGGGGCGCACCGACTCTGGCGTACATGCGGTCGGCATGGTGGCGGCGTTCGACTCGCCGCGGCAGCTGCCGATGAAGGCGTACTGGATGGGGCTGAATTCCCTGCTGCCGGAGGACATCGCGGTGGTGCGCGCCGACGAGGTGCGCGAGGACTTTGATCCCCGCCGCTGGGCGCATGGAAAGCGGTACCGCTACCGGGTGTCGAACCGTCGGTCGCGCTCGCCGCACCGCCGCCACACGCACTGGGAGGTCTTTCACCCGCTGCACGTCGACGCCATGGCCGAAGCGGCGCGGGCGTTGGTGGGCCAGCACGACTTCACCTCGTTTCGCGCGTCTGACTGTCAGGCCGCCACGGCGCACCGCGAGCTCACGCGCGTCGACGTGCTGGGCACCACCGGCGACGAAGTGCAGTTCGTCATCGAGGGCACGGCGTTCCTCAAGCACATGGTGCGCAACATCGTGGGCACGCTGATGGAGGTCGGCCGTTCCCGCGAGCCCGTGGCGTGGGTGAAAGAGGTCCTCGAAGCGAAGGACCGCAACCGCGCCGGCCCCACCGCGCCGCCGCATGGCCTGTGCCTTGAAGAGGTCTTCTACGGCGATGGCCCACGCACCGGAGGCACCGATGACGACTGAGTCGCAGAGCCCGTCAGCGTTTCAGCGCGCGGAGGGCGGGTCACGCCAGGTGGTGCTGCAGCTGGGGCTCGGTGTGTTGGCCTTCGTGATCGGCGGCATCTTCTCGGGCGGCGCCAACGTGCGCATCTCCGAGCGCTTCGGGTACATCGAGAACGAGGCGGTCAGCTTCGCCGTCGGGTGGCTGTTGCAACGCCTGTGGCTCTTCGTCGTCTTGCCAGCGTTCGGGTGGGGCATCGGCCGCTTCACCGAACTGAAGCCGCTGCGCTTCTCGCTGACCGCGTCGCTCGCCGGAGAGGTCTTCGCGGTGCTGCTCTACAGCGGCATCAACGGCTTCGATTCGATCATCGCCAGCCCGCCCGACGTGCTGGCGCGCATCGTCACGCTGGTGCTGGGCATGGCGATCGTCGTCAGCGCCGTCGGCGAAGGGCGCAAGGCCTCACGTGAGGCCCAGGCCGCCGCGGCGGTGCAAGCCGAGGCGCGGAAGGCTGAGTACGCCGAGTACCTGGCGAAGCAGGAGGCCGTCGGCCAGAAGCCTCCTGCGTCGTCAGGCCCGGGGAGCCACTGACAGCTTCAGCCCGTTGGCCGCGGCGTCGATGGTCACCGCGTCACCCGGCACGAACTCGCCGCTGAGGATCTTCAGCGCCAGCGGGTCTTGCACGTGCTTCTGGATGGCGCGCTTGAGAGGCCGCGCGCCGTACACCGGGTCGTAGCCCTCGTCGCCGAGGAACTCGCGGGCCCGCTCGGTGAGCTGCAGCGTCAGCCGCTTCTCAGCCGCCAGCTTGCGCAGCCGGTCCATCTGGATGTCGACGACGCTCGCGATGTCGACCTTCTTGAGCGGCTCGAAGAGCACGATCTCGTCGACGCGGTTCAAGAACTCCGGCCGGAAGTGCGCCTTGAGCGCGTCCATCACCTCGCGCCGCGTGCCGGCATCGATGGCCTGCTTCTCGGCGACCGCGTCTTGCAGCGCTTGCGCACCCAGGTTCGAGGTCATGATCAAGACGGTGTTCTTGAAATCAACGGTGCGGCCCTGGCCGTCGGTGAGCCGACCCTCGTCGAGGATCTGCAGCAGCACGTTGAACACGTCAGGGTGCGCCTTCTCGATCTCATCGAAGAGCACGACTGAGTAGGGCCGGCGACGCACGGTCTCGGTCAGTTGACCGCCTTCGTCGTAGCCGACGTAGCCGGGAGGCGCGCCGATGAGCCGCGAGACCGCGTGCTTCTCCATGTACTCCGACATGTCGATGCGGACGATCGCGGTGTCCGAGTCGAACAGGAACTCGGCCAGCGCCTTGGCGGTCTCGGTCTTTCCGACGCCCGTGGGCCCCAGGAAGATGAACGAGCCGATGGGGCGGTTGGGGTCCTGCAACCCAGAGCGCGCGCGGCGCACGGCGTTGGCCACCGCCACGAGCGCGTCTTTCTGGCCGATGACGCGGTTGCCGAGGCGCTCTTCCATCTTCACCAGCTTCTGCAGCTCGCCTTCGAGCAGCTTGCTGACGGGGATGCCGGTCCACTTGCCGACGACCTCGGCGATGTCTTCCGCGTCGACCTCCTCTTTCAGGAACTTCTGGCGGCCCTGCAGCTCGGCGAGGCGCGCCTGCAGTTGGTGCTCTTCTTTCTCGAGCGACGGCAAGAGCCCGAACTTCAGCTCAGCGGCCTTGTTGAGATCGCCGCGGCGCTCGGCCGCGGCCTGATCGTTGCGCGCCAGCTCGACCTTTTCTTTCAGCGTGCGGATCGCGGCGATGGCGGACTTCTCGGCCTCCCACTGCGCCTTCATCGAGGTGAACTTCTCGTTGAGTTGCGCCAGCTCCTTCTCGATGGTCGAGAGGCGCTCGCGCGAGTGCACGTCGGTCTCCTTCTTGAGGCCCTCGCGCTCGATCTCGAGCTGCATCACCTTGCGGCGCACCTCGTCGACCTCGGTGGGCATCGAGTCGATCTCGATGCGCAGACGTGAGGCGGCCTCGTCGACCAGGTCGATGGCCTTGTCGGGGAGGAAGCGATCGCTGATGTACCGGTTCGAGAGCGTGGCCGCGGCGACGATGGCGGCGTCCTGAATGCGCACGCCGTGGTGGACCTCGTAGCGCTCCTTCAGGCCGCGCAAGATCGAGATGGTGTCGTGCACCGTCGGCTCGCCGACCAGCACGGGCTGGAAGCGGCGCTCGAGGGCAGGGTCCTTCTCGATGTGCTTGCGGTACTCGTCGAGCGTGGTGGCGCCGATGCAGTGCAGCTCGCCGCGCGCGAGCGCCGGCTTGAGCATGTTGCCCGCGTCCATCGAGCCCTCAGACTTGCCCGCGCCCACCATCGTGTGGAGCTCGTCGATGAAGAGGATGATCTCGCCGTTGGCGTCCGACACTTCCTTCAGCACCGCCTTGAGGCGCTCTTCGAACTCACCGCGGAACTTGGCGCCGGCCACCAGCGCGCCCAGGTCGAGCGTCACCAGCCGCTTGCGCTTGAGGCCCTCGGGCACGTCGCCGTCGACGATGCGCCGCGCGAGGCCCTCGGCGATCGCGGTCTTGCCGACGCCAGGTTCGCCGATCAGCACGGGGTTGTTCTTGGTGCGGCGCGACAGCACCTGCACCGCGCGGCGGATCTCTTCGTCGCGGCCGATGACGGGGTCCAGCTTGCCCGCGCGCGCCAGCTCGGTGAGGTCCTTGCCGTACTTCTCGAGCGCCCGGTACGTGCCTTCGGGATCTTGCGACGTCACGCGCGCCGATCCGCGCAGCGCCTTGATGGCCTGCGAGACGCGGTCCTTCGTGAGGCCCGACGTCTTCAGCAGCTCGCCCACCGAGCCCTTGTCCTGCGTGAAGGCCAGCAGCACGTGCTCGGAGCTCGTGAACTCGTCTTTGAGCGCCTTGGCTTCGTCTTCGGCGCGGTCGAGCAGTTGCACGAGCCGGTTGCCCAGCGACGTGTTGGCTCCGTTGATCTTCGGCAGCTTGTTGAGCAGCTCGTCGACGCGCTGACCGAGCAGCCGCACGTCGACGCCGATCTTCTGCAGCATCGGCGTCACCACGCCGTCCTGCTGATCGAGCATCACGCGCAGCAGGTGCTCGGGCTCGTAGTTGGCGTGGCTCGAGCGCCGCGCCAACGACTGGCCGTCTTGAACCGCTTCCTGCGCCTTCAGGGTGAACTTGTCGATTCGCATGGGAACAACGTGTCCACGAATCACCGTCGCGCAAGGCATGTGCCGAAGCCGAAGGCACTCATTAGGTCACCTGTCGGAAACGCACCGCGTCATGAAATCGCCCAGAATTCGTGGGGTTCCAACGGTCGGTGGTTGTCGTTCCAGCTGCGCTGCTGTAATGCGCGCACCCTCACTGTTGGGGGGAGGTCGTAGACTCGTGGAATCACACGGCGGTTACCTGTGCCAGTACTCAGATGTGGACGCAGCGTGGCTGCAGCACATCGCGCGGCTGGCGCTTGAGGAAGACGGCCAGTCGAGTGATGACGCGGGGTTGCTGATCAACGTGCTGGGTGGGCCGCGCATCGCCCGCTTCGCGTGGGACGCTCCGTTCACCTACGGCCGCCGTGGCGCCCGCTGGTACCTGACCCATCATTCGCTGGCGCGGCGACTCTCCGAGCACCTCCGCGTCACGGTGCACGCCTACGCGTTTGATCCCGACGAGGTCGAGCAGGTCGTGGCCTACGCCAACGGCCGCCGGGTGGGTGGCGAGCTGCTCCGCTACGAAGACGCCGAGCTGCCCGACGATGAAGATGACGACGAGGCCTTCGAGCGCGCCCAGGCCAGGTGGCCGCTGGGGCACATGGCGCGCGTGCTGGGCATTGAGCGCAACGAGCTGCTCCGCATTCCCCGCAAGTCGTCAGCGCTGATCGAGCTGTCCCGCACGCTGCAGCCGCAGCCGCTGTGGCAGCTCTTTCCGGAGCGGGTTCAAGCCCTCCGACGCCACGAGCTCTTCACGCAGTGACGACTACTCGTCGCGGGCTTCACGCGCCGCGCGAGCCAGCAGCTCTTTCAAGCCGTCGGAGCGGAAGTAGGCGCCGAGCGCGAGGAAGCAGCCGACCACGAAGGCGCTCCACGCCACGCTGCCGAACGAGGTCGCGGCCAGCGTGAAGCTGCCGATGGTCTGCGCCTGATCGATGCCCTGGGAGATCATCGACTCGGACATCAGGTCGGCCATGCGCCGGCTGATGACGAGGTTCTGCGCGCCGTCGACCGTGCGGAGGATCGCAGCGAGGGTGGCCGCGCGGCTCAGCTGCAGCGCGAACGCCGCCGACGTCGAGACGAAGCGCAGGCGGAAGGTCTGCACCACGACCGCGAAGCAGGCGAGGGCGAGCAGCACGCAGGCCACTGCGCGCCACGGAGACATCGCCGCCACCGCGCTGCGCATGCCGGTCTGGCCCGCGAGCCACAGTGTGCGCTGCGCCTCGGCCGAGATGCCGTTCTGCGCGCCGGCGAAGTTGTCGACGATGGTGGGCGACTCTTCGAGGTGCGTGGCGAACCACGCGTCGTTGATCGCCGCGAAGGCCACTTGAAACCCCAGCACCAGCGCAAAGACGAGCGCCCAGCGGTACCAGGTGGGTGAGGAAGTCACTTCTGCTTCTTCTCGACGTAGCGGAGCTGCAGGTCGGAGAGGATCGACCCGAACAGGTTGTCTTCTTCCGGCGTGAGGTTGCCGCGCGTCTTCTCGCGCAGCAGGGCCAACACGTCGATCGACTGGCGCGCGAGCGGGAGGTCCACCTTCACCTGACCGCTCTCGGGGTCGGGGTGCGCGCCGAGGTGAATGAGCGCCGACGAGGCCAACCCCAGCACGAACGCGCTGAAGGTGAGCTGCTCGTCTTTGATGGTGAAGCCCTCGCCCGACGCGCCCGTCATGGCGTGGTTACTCCGCGCCTTCGTTGAGGTCTTCGTCGAGGATGTACTCGTCGGCCTCGGCCTGCACGCGCTCGCCCTTCTCGGCGAGGTCGGGCAGCGACTTGATGTGCTTCTCGTACGTCTTCTCGTCGACGAGGCCCTGGCGGATGTAGCGCTCGACAGTGCGCTTGTCGGTGTAGCGGAGATCGATTTCGGACATGGCGGCGGCTTATAGCAGCGCCTCATGACGCTCAAGCTCCCTCGCGGGTTGTACGGGTTGGTCGACGACGGGGTCCGCGCCGAGCTGCCCGTGCCCAGGAAGGCCGCCGCGGTCATCGAAGGCGGGGCGCGCGTGCTGCAACTGCGGCTGGAGCGCACCACCGACAGGCTGGCGCTCCCCATCATCCGCGAGGTGGTCGAGCTCGCCCGCGCGCGGGAGGTGGTGGTCATCGTGAACGATCGCGTTGACCTCGCGCTGCTGGGCGGCGCGCACGGCGTGCACCTCGGCGCCGATGACTTGCCGGTCGATGAGGCGCGGCGATTGCTGGGCAAGGAAGCGCTCATCGGCGCGACCTGCCGAACGCTCGCCGACATCGAAGCCGCGATGGCCGGCGGCGCTGATCACGTGGGGCTGGGGCCAATTTTTGCGACGCGCACCAAGGACGTCGCGCACGCGCCGCTCGGCCTCGAGGCGTTCGCGACCATCGCCCGCGCGTCGCCGCTGCCGGTGGTGGGCATCGCCGGCGTCTCGTTGAGCACCATCAGCGAGGTCGCGAAGGCCGGCGCCTGGTGTGCGGCGGTCGCAGCTGATCTGCTGAACGCCGAAGACATCGCGGGGCAGGCGAGGGCGCTGCAGGCCGCGTTCTTTGCATGACGGCGACAGCAGCTACATTCGCGGCATGAAGCACCATGGTCATCTGCGGCGGCCGTCGATCGCCGTCACGCCCGACGTCACCACGCCCACCCCTGACGCGCCGTTCCCGAAGTACGACCTGAAGGCGGCGTACACCGACGCGGTGCTGCGCGCGGGCGGGCTCCCCTTCATTCTTCCGTACAGCGACGACACGGCGGCCATCGAGCAGTACCTCGATCGCGTCTCGGGGCTCGTCATCACCGGCGGCGCCTTCGACATTCCACCTTCCGCGTACGGCGAGGCCGAGAAAGAGAACCTCGGCGCGCTCAAGCCCGGTCGCACGAACTTCGAGCTGGCGGTCTTGAAGCTGGCGCTGCAGCGCAAGTTGCCCATCCTCGGCGTGTGCGGCGGCATGCAGCTGCTCAACGTGGCCTACGGTGGCACGTTGATTCAGGACATCGGCACCGAGCTGCCGAACGCCAAGCCGCACGAGCAGAAGCACGACCGCACGCAGCCGCAGCACCCCATCGACGTCAAAGGCGACACGGTGCTCGCCGAGTGTGTGGGCGGCAAAGGCCAGCTGATGGTGAACTCGACGCACCACCAGGCCGTGAAAGCGGTCGGGCAGGGCCTCATCGTCAGCGGCGTCTCGGTCGACGGCGTCATCGAGGCCGTCGAAGGAACCGAGCGAGATCACTTCGTCCTCGGCGTGCAATGGCACCCCGAGCTGATGGTCGACACCGTCCCGCCCAGCCTCGGCATCTACAAAACGTTTGTCAGCCGGGCCCGGGAACGACGCCACTGAGAGTTTTCTCTCGGAGTGTACGGATCGCGCCTACGTTCCAAGAGTTACCGGAGTTTTGTAATCATGTTTGGTCTCTGTCGGGCCGATCGGCAGACCTACGAGGTTGAAACGATGAAGCGACTGCTCTTCGCGTCGTTGGCGGCGGCGTTGGTGTTCGCAGGGTGTGATTGCGGAACGCCTCCAGTCACGCCTGACGTGGACGGTGGCACCGGTGGCGGTGCTGCGACCGGTGGTAGCGGCGGCGCGGGCGGCGGTACTGCGACCGGTGGCAGCGGCGGCGGCTCGACGGGCACGGGCGGTGGCATGGCCAACCCGCTCGATCCCAACAACGCCAACAAAGACACCGACTGCGACGGCCTCAGCGACGAAGACGAGTTCGGCGGCATCTATGCAGGCGGTCTGCGCACCGACCCCAACGTCGCCGACACCGATGGTGACGGCATCCTCGACGGCGTCGAAGCCGGGCGCACCACGTCGGTCGCGGCGTCGTGCACCTACGCGGGCGACGCCGACCCCAACTCGCGCACCAACCCCACGGCCACCGACAGCGACGCTGACGGCATCCCCGACGGCCTGGAAGACACCAACAAGAACGGTCAACGCGAGACCAACGAGACCAACCCCATCAACGCCGACACCGACATGGACGGCCTCGATGACGGCGTGGAAGACGCGAACAAGAACGGCGTGAAAGACGCGACCGAGACCGACCCGCGCCTGCGCGACACCGACGCCGATCAGATCCCCGACGGCCTCGAGCTCAGCACCACGATGACCAACCCGCTCGTCGCCGACAGCGACGGCGACACGTGCAACGACGGCGCTGAAGATCTGAACCAGAACGGCACCGTCGAGATGGGCGAGACCGACCCCAACGACAACACCGACTGTGGCCCGTCGATCAACCCGGACACCGACGGTGACGGCATCCCCAACCGCTTCGAAGACCTCGACGGCGACGGCGTGGTGGACCCCGGCGAGACCGACCCGATGCTGGCCGACACCGACGGTGACGGGCTCAACGACGGCATCGAAGACGCCAACAAGAACGGCCGCCGCGACCCCGGCGAGACGAACCCCACGCGCCGCGATTCTGACTGTGACGGGCTCGCCGACGGGCCGAGCATGGGCATGGTGCGCGGCGAAGATCTGAACGCGAACGGCACCGTCGACGTGGGCGAGACCGATCCGCGCAAGTTCGACTCGGACGGCGACGGCCTGAGCGACGGCGTCGAGAGCGGCCTCATCACCGCCAACATCGCTGACCCCATGGGTTGCCCCGGCGTGCCCGTCGACGCTGACCCGACGACCACCACCAACCCGACCAACCGCGACTCCGACGGCGACGGCATCGACGACGGCGCCGAAGACACCAACCAGAACGGCCGCGTCGACCCTGGTGAGCTGAACCCGAACGATCAGAGCGACGGCGTGCTGCCCGACGGCGGCATCGCGCCGGCCGGCGCGGTGTGTACGGTGATGAACCTGCGCCCCGTGCTCTTCCGTGCGGAAGGCGACCCCGACATCCAGCTGGGTCTGCCCGCGGAGTTCACCGAAGTGGCCACCGCGGCCGTCAACGGCTCGAACCGCGGCGTCGTTGGCTACGACCCGATCAACAAGGTCGCGTTCGTCGCGTGGCGTGAGGCCGCGCGCGGTGGCGCCACCACGCCGACCGCCGACGAAGCGGCCATTCGCCCGCTGCTGAACGGCGTCGGCACGTTGAGCAACTTCAACACGCAGCCCTTCACGAGCTGGGACAACCTCCCCGCGCTCCAGGCCTTCTACGACATGGCCGGCGGCGCGGACCTCAAGGAGCGTGCGAACGCCATCGCCAACACCCTCATCGGCAACGGCGCGGGCGCGTTGATGGGCACGGCGGGCGTCACCGGCCCGTTCCGCATGCAGGTCGAGTACCTCCACCGCACCAACCAGGCCGTCGTCGTCATCGTCGCGCTGACCCCGGCGGCCAACTACTCGGGCGCGCCGCTCTTCACGATGGAAGACACGGCGGGCGGCTCCGCGATCGCGCAGTTCGGCGACGCCAACGCCTACCAGTGCGAGACGTTCGCGCCGCAGGGTGGCCTCGTCGATTTCATCTTCGCCATCGACGACTCGTGCTCGATGGACGACTACCAGACCGCGCTCGCCAACACGGCGATGGCGGTGCAGTCGCAGCTGAACAACTCGCAGCTCGACTGGCGCATCGCGCTCGTCACCTCGAGCTACGCCGGCAACAACACCGGTAACGGCAACTCGGGCACCATTCGTGGCTTCACGCGCGACATCAACCAGTTCCGCGCGTGGCTCACCGAGAACTCGAGCTGCTCCAACTCGGTGTGCAGCAACGTCAGCGGCGCGATGCCCGCGTGCTGGGCGGGCGGGGCGAACGGTGGCTGCTGGATCGGCACCGGCGGCGGCGGCACGGAGCGCATCGTCATGTCTGCCGCGCGCGCGATGAACGTGCTCACGCCCACCACGGCGATGGAGCAGGCCAACCGGGTTCGCACCGGCGCGCAGGTCGTCGTCGTGCTGCTCGGTGACGCCGACGATC
>CAYWON010000006.1:0-91317 GCA_964459885.1 uncultured Archangium sp. | reverse complement strand
TCGCGGGCCCGTCGCAGTCACCCAAGGAGCGCGGCTACTACAGCAAGGGCGCCACCGGCGTCGGCGTGCGCACGCTCGTCGAGTTCATCGCACGTCGCACCGCGCAGCTCGCCGAAGCCTGACCATCGTCAGTGACCTCTGAGTGGCGTGCCGTGAGAGCATCGCGGCATGCCACTTTCATTTCGGGGTCTCGTCGTCGTCGCCGTCTTCACGTCAGCCTGTCAGCAGGCGGCGCCATCAGCGCACAGCTCACTCATTCGCACCGCTGACGAAGCCGCTGGCGCTACCTGCGCGGCTGGCGGCGTCAGGTTTGAGGTCGGGCTCGACGCCAACGACGACGGCGCACTGGGCGACGACGAGGTCAACGCAGCGATGACGCGCGTGATCTGCGGCGGCGCGATGGGCACCGTCGGCATGGTGGGCATGGTCGGCCCCAAGGGCGACACCGGCGCGCAAGGCGACGAGGGCCCCCAGGGCGCGCAAGGGCCACAAGGCGCGCAGGGCGTCCCCGGGCCTCAGGGCGACGTGGGTCCGCAAGGCGACGCCGGCGTGCAGGGACCACAGGGCGACATCGGGCCGATGGGTCCCATGGGGCCGATCGGCATGACAGGCCCGGCTGGTCCTCAGGGTGACACGGGGCCTGCTGGTCCTGCCGGACCTCAAGGCGCAACGGGCCCCGCGGGACCGCAGGGACCCGCTGGCGCTGCGAGCATTCCCGCGACGGCCCTCGAGTGCGATTTCACCGGCTCAACCAACGTCTCCGTCGCGGTGGGCGGCACCGCGACCAGCGTCGCCCCTCAATGCCCGGCAGGATTCACCATGACTGCGACGAACTGCGAATCGAGCACGTGGCAGATGCCGTTCGTCTACATCAACGGCGGCACCTGCTCGGCGCAGAACAACGGCGCGAGCCCGGCCACACTCCGTGCGCGCCGCACCTGCTGCCGCATTCCCGCCATCAACTAACGAAGGGCGTCGAGGCGCTTCTTCGTGAGGTCGAGGTAGTTGGTGTCCATGTCGAGGCCGACGAAGCGGCGGCCCTTCGACACGGCGGCGACGCCGGTGGTGCCGCTGCCGCAGAACGGGTCGAGCACCAGCGAGTCGTCTTCGGTGCACGCGTCGACGATGCGCTCGAGCAGCGCGATCGGCTTCTGCGTCGGGTGCTTGCCGTGCGACTTCTCGCTCGGCTTCGCGGTGGTCATGTTCCAGATGTGACCGCCGCCTTCGTCGCCGAGCTCTTCTTCACCGGTCTTCGGCAGCGCCCAGACGTCGCGCATCTGCTTGCCGGTGACGGCCTTCATGTCCTTGTAGTTGAACTTGTGCTGCAGCTTCCCCTTCGCGCCCGGCGAGGCCCAGATGAGGATCTCGGTGGAGTGCGTGAAGTAGCGGCACGCGAGGTTCGGGCTGGCGTTCGGCTTGTACCAGGTGACCGTGTTGAGCAGCTTGTAGCCGAGCTGCTGCATCGCGAAGCCGACCGAGAAGATGACGTGCTGTGTCCCCGACACCCAGATGGTGCCGGACGGCTTGAGCAGCCGCTGGCACTTCTTGAGCCACTCGGTGGTGAACGCGTGATCGTTCTCGATGCCGTTGCTCTTGTCCCAGCCGCCCTTCTTCACCGGCGCGCGCTTGCCGCCCGCGCAGGTGAAGCCGCCGTTCGAGAGGAAGTACGGCGGGTCAGCGAAGATGAGATCGAAGGTCTGGTCTTCGAACTGGTCCATCAGCTCCAGCGAGTCACCGCGGTACAGCACGTAGTCCTTGCTGCGCGCGAAGACGTGATCCGACAGTTCTGAGCCCGCGCGGGGAAGCGCGAACGAGTTCGAAGACGACATCCATCCTCCGTTGGTCGATTGATGACCGGTGCTACAGGTCTGATCGACACGGTACGTGAGGGGATCGGGCCCGCAACTTCTTGGCTGTCGATTACTTCTTCGCGGGCACCGCCGCGGCCGCCGCGATGTCGAGGATCACCGGGAGCGCCAGCTTGCCGTGCTTCGCGTTGACGGCGGCGGTGAGCTCCGCGGCGGTCTTCGCCTTCGCCTGCGCCGCGCCAAAGTCGCGCACGTAGGCTGCGATGGCGTCGAGCGACTCCGGCGCGCTCTTCGCGTCGGGCGCGCGGTGGCCGCCGATGACGACCTTCGGCTTGAGCGCCTTCAGCGTCGCCAGGTTCTTGAGCCACGAGTCGCGGCGCGCCTGCGAACCGGCCTCGGCGAGCCACGCGTGCACGCCGTCGAACACCACGTCGCCAGCGATCAGCGTCTGCGCCGACGGCACCCACACCGCCGTGCCGTCGTGGCTCTCACCTTCCCCCAGCGCGATGAGCTCGAGCTTCTGCCCTTCGAGCTCGATCGACTTGCCGTCGAAGACCTCCGGGAAGATCGGCGCGGAGGTCAGGTTGGCGCCGAACACCGGCTTCCACTGCGTGAGGCTGGGGCCCGCATCGGCCTTCGCTTCGGCGACGACCTTCGCGCTGGCGATGATCTTCGCGCCCGGAAACTGCGCCTTGAAGACCTCGAGGCCGAAGAAGTGGTCGGGGTGGCCGTGGGTGATGACGATGGTGGTGAGCGTCTTGCCCGACTCGAGCACCTTCGCGGCCACCCGGTGGGCCTCCGAGAGCGTCAGCTGCGCGTCGACCAGCACGGCCTCCTTCTCGCCGGTGATGAGCGTCGAGGTGACGAGGAAGCCGCCGGGGCCGGCGTTGATGGCCTCCACGTTGAGCGGCGCAGCGAAAGAGAGGGCAGAGACGAGCG
The DNA here is from genome assembly GCA_964459885.1 of uncultured Archangium sp. Taxonomy (GTDB): domain Bacteria; phylum Myxococcota; class Myxococcia; order Myxococcales; family Myxococcaceae; genus Archangium_A. The sequence continues at coordinate 88,570 of CAYWON010000006.1, read as the reverse complement.
AGGTCAGCGCGATGGCGAGGCGTTTCATGACGGGTCCTTGGTGCGCTGAAGCGTGAGTGCTTCAGACGCCGTCGGTATGCGCCCGCGACGCCGATTGAAAAACGGGCCCGCCGTCAGCGCACTTGTGACACCGCGTCACGAAACACGGCCGCGAAGAACTCCACGAAGACGCGCACCTTCGGCAGCTCGGCCTTCTGGCGGGCGAACAGCGCGTGCACCTGCCGGGGCTCGGGCTCGCTCGACGGGAGGATGACCTCCACGTCTTTGCGGCGGATGAACTCGGCGATGTGTGGCTCGTAGGTCTGCGCGATGCCCAGCCCTTCGGTGACAGCGCGCGACAGCACGTTGCCCGACGCGGCCTGCAGCCGACCGGCCGCTGGAAAGAGGAACTCACCGCCCGGCCCTTTGAGGCGCCACGGCAGCGGGCCGCTCTCGGTCAGGTACGGCACCTGCGCGTGCTGGCGGAGCTCGTCGACGCTCTTCGGCCGGCCGTGCTTCTTGAGGTACTTCGGCGAGGCCACCAGCAGCGAGCGCGCGGGCCCCAGCTTGCGTGCCACCAGCTCTGAGTCTCGGGGCGGCGCCAGACGCACGACGACGTCGATGCCCTCGGCCACCGGGTCGATGAGCCGATCGCGCACCGACAGATCGACCTCCAGGTCGGGGTACTGCGCGAGGAACTTCGGCAGCGCCGGGCCGACGACCTGGTCCGCGAAGATGATCGGCACGTCGACGCGCAGCCGACCGCGTGGTGACGCGCTGGCACGGGCGGCGACCGCGTTGGCCTCGTTCAATTCGGCGAGGATCCGCGTGGCCCGCTCGAAGTAGTCGGCGCCTTCCTGCGTGACGCTGAGACTGCGGGTCGTGCGGTTGAGCAGCTGCACGCCGAGCTTCTCTTCCAGCCGGCTGACGACACGGCTCACGCCCGACGGCGTCAGGCGCAGGTTGGCGGCAGCGCGCGAGAAGCCACCCAGCTCGACCACGCGCGTGAAGACCTCGAGGTCGGTGAAGGCGTCGGACATGGCCGCAGTTTGTACCGCAGCGTCATCAATGACGTCTCAGAGCGCAGCCAGCAGCTGAGCCAGTCGACGGGCCTTCGTCTCCGGCTTCTTGGCGTCGGCCAGCGCCTTCACCCACTCGAGCTGGTGCGAGTAACTCAGCTTCTTCCACGCCGTCAGCTTCGCGCCCTTGAGGCCCGCAGGGGCCTCGACCACGCGCGGCGACAGGTCTGCTTCGAGCGCGACCTTCACCGCGTCGCCCTGCTCGAGGCCCGCCGCCTCGCGGATCTCCGCGCGAACACCGATGAAGCTCTTGCCGCCGTAGACCGCGACCGTGGTGCGCCACGACGTCGTGCCGTTGAGCGTGCACACCACCGGCGCGCGGGCCTTGCCGAACGTCGCCTTCACGTCGAACGGGATCTCGAGAAAGAACCCGTCTTCGCGTTGAAGGACGGCGGTGAACTTCTTCACGCCGCCGCTTCGGCGAACGTGCCGTACAGCGTCACGCCGTCGGCCGACTTCGGCTTGCCCTCTTCACGGGCCAGCGCGCGATCGAGCGAGAGCAGCGCGACTTCCTGCTGCGCGTCGGTCGGCGGCTGCGTGGTGATGCCCTGCAGCCAGATGCCCGGCCTGGTGAGCCAGGTGATGAGCTTCGGGCTCGAGTCTCTCGCGCTCCAGCGCTGCAGCTCGTACGCGATGCCGGCGATGGGGAACGCCATCGGCAGCTTGATGAAGATCATCAGCACCTGGTTGATGAAGTCGTTCTCGTGCAGCCGCGGGACGAAGGGCAGCAGGATCACGTGCATCAGCACCGCCACGCCGACCACGATGAACAAGAACGACGTGCCGCACCGCGGGTGCTGCGTGGTGAAGGGCTTGGCGTTGTCGACGGTGAGCGGCTGGTACGACTCGTAGGTCCAAATCGCCTTGTGCTCGGCCCCGTGGTACCGGAACAGCGTCCGCGCATCTTCCGTCTTCGAGAGCAGGAACATGTACCCGACGAGGATCGCCACGCGGAAGACGCCGTCGACGAGGTGAAACGCGAAGCTCTGCGTGTCGAACGACGGCCCGATGGCCTTGCCCACCAGCCACGTCAGCGCGTGCGGCAGGCCGATGAAGAAGACGAACATCACCAGGGTCGACAGCGCCAACATGAAGTCGGAGCCGCCTGATTTTTTCGGCGCGTCGGCGGGCGCCGGGTCGGAGTCGCCAGCCGCCATCGCCGCGCCCATCACGAAGGCCAGGAGCGTCGAGACGCTCGCCGACGACTTCTTGCCGTCCTCTTCGGGCGGGAGGCCGTGCTCGCTGGAGAACTTGAGCGCCGAGTAGCCGTTGTGCAGCGACTCCGCGAGCACCAGCGCGCCACGGAAGATGGGCCAGCGGAGGAACTTGAGCGAGGGCGCCAGCTGCTCCCATTTCTGCTCACGAATGGCGATGCCGCCGACGTGCCGCCGCACCGCCACCACGAAGGACTTCGGGCTGCGCATCATCACGCCTTCGATGACGGCCTGCCCACCGATGTACGGCTGCCGGGGCCCTGCTTCCTGGTTGCTCACGAGTGCGACTCCTAATCACCACACGCTGAAAACGAAACGGCCGACGGAGCAGGACGCTCCATCGGCCGCTGGCTGCAAGCGAAGTCGCGGGCCTTACTGCTTGACCGGAGCGACGGCCGGGGCCGAGGCCTTGCCGGCGTACTTCTTCTTGAAGCGATCGATGCGACCCTGCGTGTCGACCAGCTTGTACTTGCCGGTGAAGAACGGGTGGCAGTTCGAGCAGACTTCAACGGAGAACGAGCCGCGCGTGGAGCGGGTCTCGATGAGGTTGCCGCAGGCGCAGGTGATACGGCTGGGCGGGTAAACCGGGTGAGCGTCGGCCTTCATGGTGCTTCCTTTCAAAGTCCGCCTTGCATCGGGACCGATTCCCGGTGGACTGGCAGAGGCGCGCCTCTTAACCACGCGCGTCACGCCCTCGCAAGGCTCGTTCGGCAAAGCCCGGAAATCTGGGCGAAAATCACACAGAGAACGACAAGCGGATTTACACAATTCTCGTAACCCGCGTCGTGACTCGTCATCGAGAATTGCAGCATGAGCTACACGATCAAGCGCGGCGACACTCTGTCTGGCATCGCAGCTCGGTACGGCACCACGGTGTCGGCGCTGGCGCGGGCCAACGGAATCTCGAACCCCAACCTGATCCACACCGGCCGGACGCTGCAGATCCCCGGCAAGTCGTCGAGCGGCGGCAGCTCGTCGGGCGGCGGCAGCTACACGGTGAAGCGCGGCGACACGCTGTCGGGCATCGCGGGCCGCCACGGCACGTCGGTCTCGGCCATCGCGCGGCTCAACAACATCGCCAACGTGAACCTCATCTACCCCGGGCAGAACCTCCGCATTCCGGGTCGTGACGGCGGCGGCAGCACCTACACCCCGCCCGTCAACAACGGCGGCGGCGTCACCAACTCGGGCGGCGTGCGCGGCGACTCGGGCCTCGCCAACGCGGCTCGCAACGCGGCGATGGGCATGGGCGGCTACAACTCGCAGGGCCTGTGCGCCACGGGCGTGAGCCGCGCCATCCTCGCGCGCTACGGCATCAAGGTCTGGGGCAACGGCAACCAGATCGACAACAACCTGCCGCGCAACAAGTTCAAGCAGGTGAACCTCACGCTCGAGCAGGCGCTCAAGATCCCCGGCCTCGTGCTGACGTGGGAAAAGACGTCGTCGCGCCTCGGCCAGATCTACGGCCACACGGCCATCACGCTGGGCGACGGCAAGAGCTCGGCGTCTGACTTCATCGAGCGCAACACGACCAACAGCGGTCGCTCGGGCTTCAAGGTCTTCATGCCCATCTGACGTAACTTTCCAGGGCTGCGTCGAATCCATGGGCCGGCGGAGACTTCTCCGACCGGCCTTTGGTGTCTCTAGCGCTCGGAGATCGCCGCGAGCCGGTACTGCGCGGCCTGCGCGATGGCTTCGTTGCTGCGCGGCAGATCGGGGAAGTGGCCGATGAGATCGTGCTTCGGCTGCTTCCGCTGCGAGATGGCGTTGCGGTACGCGCGCAAGGCGCCGTCGAGATCGCGGCGGCGCTCGTTCACCTGGCCCAGCAGGTAGTGACCGACGGCCAGCGTGGGCTCGAGGAAGAGCGCGCGGGTGAGCTCCTGCTTCGCTTCGTCGAGCTGACCGACCTGCATCGCCGCCAACGCGAGGTAGAGCCGCGCCTCGACGCACAGCGGCTCGCGCGAGAGCGCCAGCTGGTACGCGTCGCGCGCCTCGTCGAGGTTGCCCATGAGCGCGTGCACGTTGCCCAGCGTGAGCCGCGCGGCGAGATCTTCGGGCTCGTCGTCGGCGAGCCGGTGCGACGCGCGCAGCGCCTTGGGGAAGTCACCGCGCTCGATGGCGTCGATCACCTCGGCGAGCCGTTCAACGGGCGTGCGCAGCGGAATGGTGACGGGCGGCGGCGGCGCGGGTGGCGTCTCGGGCGCGCGCGGCGGGGCTTCGGGCTTCTTCGGAGGCGGCGGCGGCGCGCGCTTGGCGGCTTCTTCACGTTCCCGCGCGGCGCGCTTCAGATCGCGCAGCACCGTCTCGACGTCGGTGGCTGATCTCGGCGGCGGCAGCGGCTGCGACGGGCGCCGCACCGTGGTCACCGGCGCGGGCGTGCGCACCCCGGCGATGGGGCGCTGGTACGCGAACGTGCCGCCGACCTCGACCATCTCGAAGCGCGTGGAGATCTTGAAGAGGCTCTCGGAGTAGCCGAGGAACATCCACCCGCCGGGGCGCAGCGACTCGTAGAAGCGCTCCATGACGCCGACGATGGTCGGTTGATCAAAATAGATGATGACGTTGCGGCAGAAGATGACGTCGAGCGACCGCGCCAGCACCTGCGGCCACACCGGCGCCGCCAGGTTGTGGCCCTCGAAGCGAATGAGGCCGCGCACCTCGTTGGTGACGCGGTAGCCGCCGTCGACGGTCTCGAAGAAGCGGCTGATGCGCTCTTCGCTCACGCCCACCAGGCGGCGCGCAGGGAAGAAGCCGTTGCCAGCCGACTCGGTCGCTGCAGGGTTGAGGTCGGTGGCGAGGATCTCGACGGTGTCCGGCGTCGCGTTGCGCTCGAGCGCCACCATCGACAGCGAGTACGGCTCTTCACCCGTCGCGCAGCCCGCCGACCACAGCTTCACCGGGCGCCCTTCGGCTCGGCCCTGGTCCAACACCTGCGGGAACACGGTGCGCTCGAACGCGTGGAACTGGCGCGTGTCGCGGAAGAACTCGGTCTTGCCGACGGTGACGAGCGGAATGAGCGAACGCAGCTCGTGCTCGCCGGCGCGCTGACGCAGGCGGCCCACGTACTCACCGGCGTCGCTGATGCCGAGCGCCGGCATGCGCGCCTGCAGCGCCAGGCGCAGGCCGTAGTAGCCGTCGGGCGTGATCTTGAGACCCGCGCGCTCCAACAAGAGGGCCGCGAGCTGCTCCAGCGCGCCGCGCTCGATGGTCAGCATCTCGCTCACGTGGGCAGCCACCTCACGAGCTGAGCGCCGATCTCGTCCAACGGCAGCACGCACTCAGCCGCGCCCAGGGCGATGGCCTCGCCGGGCATGCCGAACACGACGCTGCTGGCCTCGTCTTGCGCGATGGTGTGCCCCCCGGCAGCGCGAATGTCCTTCAACCCCTTCGCCCCGTCGCGCCCCATACCCGTCAGTACGACACCCAGCGCCTTGTTGCCGAAGTTTTGCGCGACGCTGCGCAGAAGAAGATCGCACGAAGGCTTGAAACCGCCCACCTGCGGCCCGTCGTCGAGCCGCACCACGCCGCTGGCCTGCACCAGCATGTGGCGATCGGCCGGCGCGATGAAGAACTCGCCCTTGATGAGGCGTTGGCCGTCGGCCGCTTCGTGCACGCGGTGACCCGTCTCAGCCTGGAGCCAATGTGCGAGATCGTCGGAGAACCCCGGCGTGATGTGCTGACAGATCACCACCGGCGCGCGCAGCCCACGCGGCAGATCGGCGAGCAGCGTCGCCAGCGCTCGCGGCCCGCCGAGCGACGACGCGACCGCGACGACAGAAAAGTCCGGCTTCACGGCACGCAGCGTGGTGTTGGTGCGCCGCTTTCGCCCGCGCGGGTGGCGCACGACGGGCACCGACGCCAACAAGACGAGCTGCTTCCGCAGCGCAGCCAGGCCCGCCGCGTTGAAGGGCGTCGGCAGCGAGACGATCTCCAGCGCGCCCGCGTCGAGCAACCCGAAGGCCGCCTGACGTTCACCCGGCGAGTCGACCAGCAGCGCGATGGGCCTCGGCACGTCGGCCATGATGCGCTCGACCAGCTTCAGCAACTCGAGGGTCGGGCCCGCCACGTCGATCAACACGAGCGACGGGCTGTGCTTCTTCACCAGCTCGAGCGCGAGCCCGGGTGGCGCCGGGTCGGCCACCAACCTGAGCGCTGCCGAGAAGAGCGGCTCCACCCGCCTCGCCGTCGCCCCGTGGCTGTCGACGAGGAGGACGGTGGTGGTCACGTGAGCCGGTCGATGGTGAGCGCGAGGCTCTCGACGCCGAGCTCGCCCTTGATCAGGTACGCGTCGGCGCCGGCATCGAGGCCGCGGCGCTTGTCTTCAGGCGACGCGAGCGACGAGAGGATCACCACCGGCACCTTCGACAGCTCCGGGTGCTGCTTGATGCGACGCGTGAGGCTGAAGCCGTCGAGGCGCGGCATCTGCACGTCGGTGAGGATCAGGTCGTACTGGTTGCTCTGCAGCCGGCTCCAGCCGTCTTCGCCGTCTTGCGCTTCTTCGACGGTGTGGCCGAGGGCGCGCACCAGGGCGCTCTCGGTGGCGCGCGCGATGGGCGAGTCATCGACCAAGAGCACCTTGAGGCGCTTGGTCTGCGACGCTTCGGTCACCGGGCGCGCCATCTTGCGCACCTCGGTCATGATGTCGGGCACGTGCAGCAGCACGGCGATGCGGCCGTCTTCGAGCGCGGCAGAGCCGGCGACGAAGGGCGCGCCCTTCATGAAGTCACCACCCACGGGCTTCACCGCGACCTCGCGCTCGTCGACGAAGCCGTCGACCACCAACGCGGCGCGATCTTCGCCGTGACGCACCACTACGCAGGGCGGGCGATCGAAGCGCGGGCCACCGTTGAGGCCCAGCAGCGGGCCCAACGCCACCATCGTCACGGGGCGGTTACGGTGCATCACCGCCAGCGTGCCCATGATCTCCAGCCGATCTTCGGGGCGGAAGCGTGCCACCGCTTCGACGTCGGCGGCGGGCATGCCGTACACGTCGTCACCCATGCGGATGAGCAAGACGCGCATCAACGCGAGCGACTGCGGCAGGCGCAGCGCGACGGTGGTGCTGCGGCCGATGCGGCTCGACACGGCGACGGAGCCACCGAGCGCTTCGACCTTCTTCTTCACCACGTCCATGCCGACGCCGCGGCCGGAGGTCTCGCTGATCTCATCGCGCGTCGAGAAGCCGGCGCGGAAGATGAGTTCCATGGCCTCACGCTCGGACAGCGCGGCGGCCTGACCTTCAGAGAGCAACCGGCGCTGCACGGCCACGGCCTTGAGGCGCTCGGGGTCGATGCCGCGGCCGTCGTCTTCGACCTCGACGTGGAGCATGTCGCCGTCAGCGCGCGCGCGCAGGGTCACGCGACCGGTCTCGGGCTTGCCGAGCGTGCCGCGCAGGTCGGGCGACTCGATGCCGTGGTCGACGGCGTTGCGCATCATGTGCACGAGCGCGTCGCGGAGGTCGGCCACCAGCGAGCGGTCGACGCCGGCGTTGGTGTTCTCGACCACCATGTCGATGTGCTTGTTCTGCGCGTGCGCCAACTCGCGGGCCGCGCGCGGGAACGCTTCGAAGACCGACGCCAACGGCACCAGCCGCGCTTCGGCCACGTGGTCGGCCAGCTGCGTCAGGTTGCCGTGCAGGGTGTTGAGGCCGTCGGCGTGGCCGCGCACGAAGCGGAACGCGTCGTCGCGCAGCAGGTGCAGATCGTTCTCGAGGCGCGTGAGCGCGTCGCGCGCCTTCACTTCAGCGCCCTGCCCTTCGCTCAAGCGCAGGAAGCCTTCGCCCAGGCGCGAGAAGCGCTCGAACAGGCCCTGCAGCTCTTCGCCGCGCAGGCCCGCGCGGGCGCTCTCGACGAGGAGGTCACCGGCGAGGAGCCCGAGCGCGTCGAGGATCTCGACGTTCACGCGGATGCTGCGATCGGCGGGGCCCGTGCGCTCGACGGCGGCGCCGGGGTTGGTCGGTCGCGGCGCAGGCGGCGCGCTGGGCGCAGGCGCCGGGGCGCTCGGAGCGGGCGCAGGTTGGCTCGCCGCAGGAGGCGGCGCTGGCGCCGGGGCCGCAGGTGCGGGCGCACGCTTGATCGCCCCACCCGCGCGCTGCGGCTTGAGCGGCGGCACCGGCGTGCCGGCGACCTGCGCCAGCTTCGCGGCCATCTCGTTCGACTCGTCGTTGCCTTCCTTGGCCGCTTCGAGATCGTCGAGCAGATCGCTGATGGCGTCGCACGCGTGCAGCAGGAGATCGGTCGCGGCGCGCGTCTCGACCTTCTTTTCACGCTCGGCGCGGAGCAGATCTTCGCAGCAGTGCGCGAGCTGGCCGATGGCGGCCAGCCCCAGCATGCGCGCCTCACCCTTCATGGTGTGCAGCTCGCGGGCGACCGCCTCAGCGGCGCGCTCGGCCTCGGCCTTCTCGAGGTCCAGCACGCCGAGCTGAATCGCCTGCAGCCGGTCCTGCGTCACCTCGACGAACTTGGTGAGCAGCGACTTCTTGAGGGCTTCGGTATCCACTTTCTTGGGTCAGTCAGCCTTGAAGCGCTTGATGAGATCCGACAGGCGGCTGGCGAGCTGCGTGAGCTCGGCGGCGGCAGACGTGGCCTGCTTACTGGCCTGCGTGGTCTGGCGCGTGACGTCTTCGATCTCGGCCATCGACGCCACGACCTGCTCGGTCGCGGTGCGCTGCTGCTGTGTGGCGAGGTTGATGACGCGCGCGGCGTCGCTCGTTTCCTGCACGCCGGCGAGGATGCCTTCGACGGCCGACGCAGCGACCGACCCGAGGCGCTCGCCCTGCTCTGTCGCCGTGCGCGAGGCGTCGGCGGCGCTGGCGGCGGCGGCGGTGGCCTCGCGGATCTCGGTGATGAGGTTCTTGATCTCCTTGGTCGAGTCGAGAACGTTTTCGGCGAGGCGACGCATCTCCGCCGCGACGATCGAGAAGCCCTTGCCCGCTTCACCCGCGCGCGAGCCTTCGAGCGCGGCGTTGAGCGCCAGCAGGTCGGAGCGGTCGGCGATCTCGTCGATCACCTCGACCACCGTGCCGATGCGCTCGACGCGACGGAGCAGCTTGGTGATCGACTCGGACACCGCGATGCCGTCGGCGCGAATCTGCTGCATGGCCTCGATGAACTCGCCGATGGCGCCGCGACCCGAGCGGGCCGAGTTGAGCGTCTCTTCAGCGACGCGCGCCACGGCGCCCGCGTTCTCGGCGATCTGCGCCGACGCGTGCTTGAGCTCTTCCATCGTGGCCGTCGTCTCGTGAATCGCCGCGGCCTGCTCGGTCGAGGACGACTCGTGCTGCGTCGACGCGGCGAGCACCTCGTTCGCCGACGACGACAGGCGCAGCGCCGCTTCGTTGATCTCACGCACAAAAGTGCGCAGCGTGTCGATCACCTTCGAGAAGCCGTCGAGCAGCGGGTCGACGACGGGGTCGTTGATCGGGCTCCACTGGAAGCTCGTCAGGTCGCCGTGGCTCACCAGGGCCGAGAGCGCGGCCTGCGCCGACTCGAGCAGGTGCTGCATCTCTTCACCGCGGGCGGCGGCCGTCTTCTGATCAGCGGCCACGCGCATGAGCAGCTGGTTGACGATGCTGCCCATCTCCTTCGCCTCGCCCGTCAGCCCCTTGAGGTCGACGCGGGCGCCGTAGTTGCCGTCAGCGGCGGCGCGCAGCGCGTTGAGCAGCGCTGAGCCTCCTTCGGCAGGCGCGGCGGCGGGCTTCTTCTTCTTGGAAACGGGCTCGTTGGTTTCGGTGGCCATGGGAAGGTCCTCTTGTCAGTGGGCCGCCGGCGTGACCGGCGTGGAGATCATGGAAGGGAGATCGACGAGCAGCACCGGCTCTTCGCCGTCGAGCCACGCGCCGATGCTGAAGCGCGCCGCGTGCGCCGCCGCCGGCATGCGCCGCAGATCGGTGACGGGCACGCGTGAGACGCCGAGCACTTCATCGATGGCGAGGCGCCGTTCACCGCTGTCTTCGACGGAGAACACGAGCGCGCGACGGCCGTGCGCCGGCGGCCCCAGCGGGTGACCGATGCTCTCGTTGGGCTCGTCGATGTCGATGCGACGCACCTGACCGAGATCCGCCGCGTAGCGGATGCCGTTCACCGAGAACACGACGAGGTCGATGAGCGCCTGCGTCATCGCGCCACCGATTTCTGCCGCGCCGACTGCACGATGCGCGGCAGGTGCAGGAGGCTGAGTGAGCCGAGCTCGCGCGACTGCACCACGCCGTCGAGGAACTCCTGGGTGGCGCCGCCGCCCGCAGGTGCCGGCATCTTGTCGGCCACGAAGATGCGCCGGAGCCCGATGACGTGATCAGCGAGGAAGCCGACCACCTGCCCGCCCGACTCGCTGATGAAGAGGCGCGAGCGGTTGGTGGGCTTCGACTCACCTTGAGAGAGGAAGCGGAGCAGATCGACGAGCGGCACCACCTCGCCGCGGTGACCGACGACACCGAGCAGGAAAGACGGCGAGCGCGGCAGCGGCGTGAGCGGACCCATGCGCGTCACCTCGCGCACGTGCTCGGATCGCACGCCGAGCGTGAGCTCTCCGGTGCGGAAGACGAAGAACTCTTCGTCGGGGCGGGCAGCCTGAGCTGTGGCGCGATCGGGGGCGTTCGCGAGGGCGCGTTGAAGCAGGGACGGTTCCACGGGGCGGCGCGCAGCGTACCCAAAGCGAATGCAAGACCGTTGGGAAAAGTCTGCTACAAGCGCGCGCCATGTCAGCGCGTGTGCTCGTCATCGACGACAGCCCCATGACGGTGCAGCTCATCACCACGGCGCTGGCCGGGGTGGGGTTGGCGGCCGATGCAGCTTCTGATCTCGCGGCCCTCGACAAGCGGCTCGCCGAGCACACCTACGATCTGGTGTTGGTCGACGTGAACATGCCCGAGATGTACGGCGATGACGTCGTCGAGTTCCTCAAGGTGCAGCGGCAGCTCAAGGCCAAGCTGTACCTCTATTCCGACATCCCCGAGACCGAGCTGGCGGCGAAGGCACGAAATGTAGGTGCCGACGGCTACATCACCAAGGCCAGCGGCCTCGAGGCGGCGGTCGACGTCATTCGCGCTGCCGTCACCGGCCCGGCCAAGCGCCGCGTGCTGGTGGTCGACGACAGCGAAGCCACCGCGCGGCTGCTCGAGGTCGAGCTCACGGGCCAGGGTCACGAGGTGATGACGGCCAACTCCGCCGACGCCGCCACGAAGATCATCTTGAAGAAGAAGACGCGGCCCGATCTCGTGCTGCTCGACGTGCACATGCCCGGCGTCAACGGCGAGGAGTTCTGCCGCTTCATCAAGGGCAACTCGCTCTTCGCCGGCATCCAGGTCGTCCTGTGCTCCGCTGAAGAAGAGACCGAGCTGCAGCGCATCGTCGCCTCGGCGGGTGCCGACGGTTACGTCCGCAAAGACTCGCTCATCGCGCGCGAGATCCTCGACTTGCTGACCTGAAATCTGTCCTGGAACAGGACAGTCCAACTCGGCGGCGAGTGGAGCACGCTGGCGCGATTTGCCAACGTCATTAACTCGTAAGCCGATGATTCAATTCAACATCCTCTTGTCAGCGGGGTTGGCCCGCACTTTGGAAGGTGGGGGCTCGTGACCTCAGTCCGTTCTCCTTCTCGCCCTTCGCTGACGCCGACCCCTTCGGCGCGTAGCACGGGGTCGCCGGTGTTGAAGGCGCCGGAGAAGTCGGTCGACGGGTTCGAGCGCAAGGCGACGGTGCCGACGCTCCAGCGCGGGTTGACGGGCGCGGCGGTGACGGTGCTGCAGCAGCGGCTGGTGTCGGCGCGCTTCATGTCAGCCAACGACTTCAAGTCAGGCCCGGGCGTGTACGGCCCGCGCACCGAAGCCGCCGTGGCGCGCCTGCAGGAACAGGTCGGCCTGCCGGTGACGGGCGTGGCGACGCCCAAGACGCAGGCCGCGTTGGCCGGTGGTGCGCGGTGGCAGCCGCAGCCGACGGCGACGACGCCCATCAACTTGAGCGAGGTGCGCGCGAAGCTGTCGCAGACCTTCGCTGACGACGTGACGCAGCCGATGGCGGTGCCGCTGGGCGCGTGACGCGACAACTTTGAGAAGCCGACATTGGGTCGGTTTCGTACGGGTCCGTGGCTTTCCCCCTTTGGCCACGGACCCGCTTTTTTTGCCGTCGATCAGCCGCGACGTTCGCCGAGCCCGCGCGCGAAGTTGCCGACAACGAGCCACGGCGCCTGCTTCTTGAACCACGCCAGCATCGGCGCGACGCCCATCGGCTCGCCGCCTGCGCCCTTCCCGCGCGCGACGTCGATGTACTGCGCAGGGTCGATGGCCAGCGGCCGCGTCTGGATCTGATCGACGCGGTACTTCTTCACCAGCTTGAGCAGCGCCTCGGCCTCGCCCTGGCGATCGGTGACGCCGGGGAACAAGAGCAGGTTGAGCGCCACGTACGCGCCGCGATCACGGCTGAGCGCGATCGACGCCTCGACGTCTTCCCAGCCGTAGCGGTGCGGCTGGTAGTACGCCTCGTAGAGATCCTTTACCGCAGAGTTGAGCGACACGCGCACGGCGTCGAGGCCGGCGTCGTAGAGCGCTGCCAGACCCTTCGTCAGCGACCCGTTGGTGTTGATGTTGATGGAGCCCCGCTGCGTGCGCGCACGGATGATGCGGATCGAGTCGGCGATCGCCTTCCAGCGCGTGAGCGGCTCGCCCTCGCAGCCCTGGCCGTAGCTCACCATCGTGCGGCCCGGCGCGTTCTCGAGGTGGAACACCGCGATGTCGGCCATCTCCTGGGGCGTGGGGCCGTGATCCATGCGGTCGTGCGACGCGGGCGGGCCGTCTTCCGGTTGCTCGCTGATGCAGCCCACGCACTTGGCGTTGCACATGATCGACGCGGGGATCGCGCCTTCATCGCGCGCGTAGAAGACGTTCTGGCTGGTGAAGCAGCGGTACACCAACGCGCAGGTCTTCAGCTGCTTGAGCACCTGGTTGTCGGGGAAGCGCGCCATGTGCTCCTTCACGAGCGCCTTCACCTCAGGCGTCGAGAAGCGATCGGGCGTCCAGTGCTTGCGGCGATCGGTGTGCACCGCCCACACCACGGGCCCTGACTTGCCCCACGCCGCCGCCGTGTACGCCCACTGCGGCAGCACCGGCCCGTCGGCCTTCACTTCGCCCGGCAGGTACGTGCGCGTGAAGCCCGGCGGCAGCACCGCGCCCACCGCGTGCGGCGTGAAGCGCTTGCCGTCCAGCTCGAAGTCCTTCACCAGCACCGGCTCGCCCGACTCGGGGTGAATGCCGACGGGCAAGCGGCCCGGCAGGTGCGCCAGCTTGGCGTTGGTGGGCAGCGGAATGGGCCGGCCCACGGGCGGGAGGATCGACTCATCGCTGCGCAGGCTCGCCAGCAGCCACGGGTGTTCGACGACGCGGCCTTTGGGGTCGGCCAACAGCAGCTTGTACGGAGCCATGGGGCGAGGCCTGTATCGGAACGATGCCGGGCGCGCCAATGTCTCACCCCACATGTCGGTGGTCTTGAGTCTCGTGTTGGCGGCGGCGCCGTCGCTGCAGTTGCAGGCGTCGGTGGACGGCGGCGCGCCGAAGCCCGGCTGGGTCTACGTGAAGCAGGGCCAGTCGGTGACGCTGCACGCGATCGCGAAGCAGGCGTCGGCGCAGCGCTGGTACCGCGTCGAGCCGACGGTGGGGTCGCTCGACAACACCACGCCGTCGTTCCACTTCGAGAACGTCACCTACGCCGAGACAGAGCTGACGGCCTGCCGCGACGCCGCGACCTGCCGGGTCGACGTCACGCCCACGAAGCTGGCGCCGGTGAGCGCCCTGCCCGGCCTCGGCACCATGGCCTTCCGCGTCGAAGCGACGGTCAACGGCAAGACGGTGTCGACGCCGGGCCTCGAAGCCACGAAGTACGGCGGGCTGACGCGCGACGTGTTCCGCGTGACGGTGCGTCGCGACGACTCGCTGATCGGGTTCGCGACGGAGCTGCTCAACACGCCGTACATCTTCGGCAGCGCGGGCCCTGACGGGCGGAATCAGAGCGATCTGCTGATCGGCTCCGACTGCGCCGACCTCGTCATCTATGCGCGCCGTCGGCAGGGCCACCGCGCCGAGTACACGTCGTCGTACGAGATCGACAAGCAGGCGCCGCTGGTGAAGTCAGGACCACCGAAGGCTGGCGACCTCATCCACTTCCCGTCGGTCAGACACGTGGCGATCCTCTTCGAAGACCGGCCGCCGGTGGGCGTGCTGACCGAAGACGATCTGATCCTCCACACGTGTTGGGCGCCGCCGACGGTGCAGCGCATCGGCGACACGTACTGCGGCGCGCCGCCATGGCGCGTGCTGCGCTTCAAGGACTGACGGAGATCTCGAGCTCGAGCTGCTGGTGCGACTGGGCGGCGATGGTCACCGCCCACGAGCCGGAGAGCTCGGCCACCACCGCCTCGAGGAAGCCGCGCCACACGTGCGGCGAGAGCACCATCGGCCCGCGCACCACCACCACACCCGACACGTCGCTGCGCGCGGCGAAATCGAGCTCCAGCGGCTTGCGCAGGCGCTCACCGATGGGCGCCACCACGACCTCGAAGGCGCGCGTCATCGGCAGCACGCGCAGCGACTCGAGCAGCACCTTGTTCTCGCCGTGGTGCAGCAGCCGATGCGCCATGTCGAAGCCGACGCGGCGCGAGCCCTCGTCGACGTCCAGCGCGCCGTACTTCTCGACGCGCACGCGCTCGAGCCCCGCGGCCCAACGTTCCGGCGGCAGGTTTTCGCCGTCACCGAGCTCGGCGATGCACTGGGCATCTCCAAGCGCGAGGACGAGGCTGCGGTGCACGCTCGTCATGGAGCGAGGACCATAACCACGTCAGCGCACCTTCGCGGAGTACCAGGCAGTCAACGCCCACCGTTCAGCGCGGGCCGCGATGACCTCGTGCTCGATGCGCTCGCTGCGAAAGACAACGAGACGATCAAGGCGCGGTTCGAGCTCGACCGGTGGTTCGACATGAAGTCTCAACACGCCGCCGTGCGCGGGAATCCACCCGTCGTTCAGGTAGACGATCGCCGTCAGCCGCCGGTTGTCATCGCCGGGGAACGCGTCGCGGTGCCGCACGTACTTCGCGCCGGGCTGGTAGCGCGCGAGCTGCAGGTCGAACGCGCGCAGCCCCAGCCACGCAGCCTCATTCACGGCGTGCATCAACGCGTCGAAGCGCGCACACGCCTCTCGCAGCGCGCCGGTCGTCTCGCTCGCGCTGATCCACGCCAGCTCGTCGGAGCGCACCTCGTCGTCGACCTCCGCGCTGCGGCGGATGCCGGCACGACGAAGTGGGATCGCGGAGGCCTGGGCCCGCACGTCGCGCGCCAGCGTCTCGCCAAGAAACGAGGCGCGCGAGAACCAGCCGACCTCACCGAGTTGCTCGACCTCCTGAGTCGTCAGCTGCACGTCAGCGTGACCTCCAGCGATCCACCATCAAGAGGCCGTTGAGCAGCAGCAGCGCCGCCGCGGCGAAGAGCGCGAGCGGGTGTTGGGTCTTGAACGCAGCCACGCCGGCCACCAGCAGGCCCACGCCCAGCGCCCCCTGCGCCCACGGCGGCGCGGTCATCGGCCGGGCGGGCGCTTCTTTCGTGGCCTCCGAGGACATCGACGCCACAAAGGCGCGTCGCTCCACGTCGGTCGCTAGCAACCACGCAGCCAGATCTCGCACCGCCACCAGCGTCACCAGCCCCAGCCCAGCCGCCACCAGCCAGCGGAGCTCACTCGGCCAATCGCTCGACGCCAGCGAGAGGCACGCGAGGTACACCACGCCCATCGCCACGCGGCCGAGGTAGCCCAGCGTGGTGGTGGGCACGTTCTGCGCGCTGCCGCGACCACGAATGGCGTCGAGCGACAGCAGGCCCACGCTCACTTCGCCTTGTCGAGGCGCAGGTAGAGCGGGTTCAGCTCCGGGTGCGGCACGCGATCGCCGTAGCACTCCTCGCCGAGATCGAAGATGCAGCCGTCGAGTTCCTCTTCGACGCCCTTGAGCTCCTCGTCCTGCACGGCGATGGCGTCGTCGAGCACCTTCATGCGGCCCTTGTGGGCGTGCTCTTCCTCTTCGTACTCGTCCTCCATCTCGAGGATGCGCTTGTGCGCGAGGATGCCCTGCGCGCCCTGCTGACCGGGGCGCGGCGTCAGCACCTGGTTCAGCTCCCACTCGAGCTCTTCGAGGTTCCGCTGCTCGCGCATGATGTGCAGGCGCGTCTTCTTCAGGTTCTCGCGCGAGAGGTTGATCTTCCGCACGTCGTGGCCTTCGCGGAGCTCCATCTCCTTGTGCGCGGCCTCAGCGCGGCGCAGCGAGTCTTTCTGGTAGCGGAAGGCGGCCTTCATCGACGACAGCTTCTTCTTCATGTCGCGCGAGCGGCCCTCGACGCCGATCACCGCGCTGCGCCACTTGGCGATGATGGCCTTCTGCTGAGCCTTCTCGTCGTCCTGCCGCGCGAGGAAATCGTTCCACTTCGCGTCTTCTTCGTTGAGCTCGGCCTCGAGGTTCTCGATCTCCTGGCGCACGGCCAACACCGCGTCTTCCGCGTTGAAGACCTGCTCCATGGCGCGAGGGGGGTTCTTCGCTTCCGCCAGGTGCTCGCGCGCGAGATCACCGAGCTGGAAGATGAGTTCGTCGTACGACTCCTTGGGCATGGGCCGCCGAATTTAACCGAGCGCCCCCACGCGTCATCACGAAAGCCGCGACCAGGCTCCGGCGACGACCGCGACGATGAGCGCCAGCGCCGGCGCGACCCTGCGGGCAGGCGGGCGCCGCGCCACCATGACTGACACCGCCGACAGGGCCACGGCGGCTGGCCCAAGCAACACGACGGAGCCCACGGCGAGGCCGACGGAGGTCGACACCCCGCCGCCGCCGTCACGCGCACCGAGCGCCGCGCCCAGGACCGCCGCAGCCACCAGCGCGCCCCGAGGCCAGACCACGGCGCCGGCCGCCGCGAAGACGGACACCACGGTGCACACGAGCGCGTCCACGCTCAGGAAGCTCGCGGCCATCAACCCGGTCAACAGCAGCCCAGCCGCCAGCAGCCCGCGACGCCACGCGGCGATCGCCAGCAGCACCGCCGCGAGGGCCGCCAAACCGTCGAGCCGGAAGCCCCGCGCGAGGCCTGCGTCGAAGCCACGAGAGAAAGCCGCGCCGTCCCACGCGCCGGGCGGCAACGGGCGCGGCACCGGCAGCGTGGTGAAAGAGCCCTGCGCCGTGCCCCGCGCCGCCCGCTCGCCGTCGACCTGGCTGCCCAGCACCACGCGGTAGTTGGCCGGCAACACGCGCAGCACGCGGAAGTCCTGGCGCAGCTCGCCCGCCGGGCAGTCGAACTCTGCCAGCAGCTCGACGAAGCCCTCGCGCACCCGCGCCGCGCCCGACACGAAGCGGCAGCGCTCCCCGCCCGCAGACAACGGCATGTCGTCCCAGACGCCGGCCCGAATGGCGCCCGCGCGCGCGTCGAGCTCCTGCTGGGTGACGTCGGTGTCGCCGTCGACGTCAACGGGCGCGAGCAGCAGCAGCGAGGCCGGCGTCAGCGTCAGGCGCTCGAGCAGCAGCGTGGGCGCCGCGGTGTGCTGCTCGACCAACGCGTAGATCACGTCGGCGTCGTGGGCCCGGGCCACCGAAGCGAGGCTGATGGCCACCAGAAACACCCACCGCATGACAGGCGTCTTGTCGCGCAGCGGCGTGGCTTTCAAGCGCGGTGTGATTGGGCTATTCGCCTCGCGCCATGCGCGTGGGGGTCACAGGCGTCTCTTCAGATCTCGGCCGCGGGCTCCTGCCTCGCCTCGAAGCCGACCCGCTCGTCGACGCCGTCGTCGTGTTCGACGTCGCCAGACCCAAACAGCTCACGCCCAAGTGCCAGTTCGTGCGCGTCGACCTGACGCGGCCGGGCATGGAAGCCGAGCTGACCGCGGCGTTCCGCGAACAGCACCTCGACGCCCTGTTTCACCTCGCGTTCGTCAACTCGCGCGTGCACGGCGCGGCCTTCGCGCATGAGCTGGAGGTCATCGGCTCGATGCACGTACTGGCCGCAGCGCAGGCGACCGGTCTGCGGCGCCTGGTGATTCCGTCGCTGACCGCGCTCTACGGCGCGCGCCCCAACGGGCCGGCGCTGTGCAACGAGGCGCACCCGCTCCGAGGCACGGGCGTGCGCTTCATCACCGATCGCGTCGAGGTCGAGCACCACATCGAGCAGTTCGCGCAGCGGAACCCCGACGTACACGTGGTGGTGCTGCGCTTCGCGCCCATCGTCGGTGCCAACGCCGACAACCCGTTTACGCGGCTGCTGCGCACGGGCTTCGTGCCCACGCTCTTGGGCTTCGACCCCGTGTGGCAGGTGCTGCACGAGGAAGACGCGGCCACCGCGCTGCACCTCGCGCTGACCACGAAGGTGCGCGGCACGTTCAACATCGTGGGTGACGCGACGGCGCCGTTCTCGACGATCGCGCGGCTCTCGGGCGCGCAGTCGGTGCCGCTGCCGGGCCCGGTGCTGCGCGCCACCATTCGCGCGTTGGAGACGGTCGGCGTGTCGTCGACGCCGGTGCCGTTGCTCGATTTTCTCCGGTACAGCTGGGTGGCCGACGGTGAGCGCGCGCGCGCCCAGCTCGGCTTCGCGCCGCGTGTACCGTTCCTCGAGGCGATGGCCTCGATGCGAGAGAGGAGGCGCTAAAGCCATGGCCACGCGCAAGCCCGCCAAGTCGAAGAAGAAGAAGAAGGCCGCCGCGAAGAAGCCGACGGCGCTCGGAAACGACCCGTTCTCGCGCGGTTCAGCGGTGCGCGAGGTGAAGACCGCGCCGGCTCCGACCGCCGCCGCGCCACGGCCCGAGACGCCCGAGCTGCAGGTGAAGCGACCGGTGCTGACACCGCTCGCTGAGAAGCCTGCGACCGCGCCGACGACGCCTGCGAAGCCCAGCGCGCCGAAGCTGCGCGCGCGCACCGGCTCGCTCACTGGCCGCCCTGCCCCCACGTGGGCCGACGACGAGCGCGCCGCCGCGAAGAAGCCAGTCGTACCGACGCCGCGGCAGTCCACGCCGAAGGCGCGTCGCGCGGAGCCGTCCCAGGCGAGTTCGAGCGTTGCGGCGGCGGACACGGCTGGTCCTCGCGCGCACGCATCGTCGCCGACCGTCACCGTCGATCCGAAGCCGCACGCCGACGCGCCGACCGTTGGAGCGCGCGCGCACGCGTCTTCGCCAAAACCTCACGCCGACGCGCCCACGGCTGGTCCTCGCGCGCACGCGTCGTCGCCGTCCCTCAGCGTCGATCCGAAACCGCACGCCGACGCGCCGACCGTTGGGCCGCGCGCGCACGCGTCCTCGCCGACCCTCAGCGTCGATCCAAAACCGCACGCTGACGCGCCGATCGTCGGGCCGCGCGCGTCTTCGCCGTCCATCAACGTCGATCCGAGACCGCACGCGTCTTCGCCGTCCCTCAGCGTCGACCCCAAACCACACGCCGACGCGCCGACCGTTGGGCCTCGCGCTCACGCGTCCTCGCCGACCGTCGCCGTCGATCCTCAGCCGCACGCCCACGCACCCACTGTCGGTCCACGCGCCAGCGGCCCGCGCGCGCACGCCTCGTCGCCGACCGTTACCGTCGATCCGCAGCCGCACCCAGACGCGCCGACGGTCGGCCCCCGTGCCAGCGGTCCTCGCGCGCACGCCTCGTCGCCGGCCATCAACATCGACCCGCTGCCGCACCCGGGCGCACCGACCGTCGGCGCACGCCCCAGCGGCCCGCGCCCGCACGCGTCGTCGCCGTCCGTCTCGGTCGATCCACAACCGCACCCCGGCGCCCCGACCGCTGAGCCGGTTCGCCGACGCCCCGAAGCCATCGTCTCGGCCGGCGCCGAGCTGCCCACCACCACCCCGACCATCGGCGACGCCGTCCGCGGGCTGGCGCGCGCCGTGCGGACCGCGGTCGGCCTGTCGAGCCGCACCACCGAGGTCGATCGCTGGGGCAAAGACACCGAGCTGGCTTCGTCGCTGCGGCCGCTGGGCGATCTGCTCTACGACAAGTACTGGCGCGTGCAGGTCGAAGGCGCGGAGCACCTCCCGTCAGGCCCGTTCATCATCGTCGCCAACCACGCTGGCGCGCTGCCGCTCGACGGCCCCGTGCTGCACGTGGCGCTGCGTCGCCACCGCCCCGATCTGCCCGACTCGCGGTGGCTGCTCGAAGATCAGATCTTCCACGCGCCGTTCGTCGGCGTGCTGGCCAACCGCGTCGGCGCCGTGCGCGCCAACCCCGAGAACGCGCTGCGGCTGCTCGACGAGGGCCGTCCGCTCATCGTGTTCCCCGAAGGGTTCCACGGCCTCTCGAAGCCGTTCTCCGAGCGATACCAGCTGCGACGCTTCGGTCGCGGCGGCTACGTGAAGATCGCGCTGCGTCGCGACGTGCCCATCGTGCCGGCCGCCATCATCGGCGGCGAAGAATCGATGCCGCTGTTGGGCAAGCTGCCCGGTGGCTTCTTCGGCGTGGAGTACCTGCCCGTCACGCTGCCGCCGCTGCCCGCGCGTTGGCACATCCGCTTTGCGCCGCCGGTGTCACTCGTCGGTGCGCCCGCGGAGCCCGAGGCCGATCTCGCGTGGGTCGAGCGCACCAACCTCGGCGTGCGCGATCAGATCGAAGCGATGCTGACCGACATGCTGCAGCACCGCGACCGCGTGTTCTGATCGTCAGGCCACGCGGTTCCGGCCGCTGGTCTTGGCGAGGTACAGCTTCTCGTCAGCGCGGCGGATGAGCTCGGTGGGCTCTTCGCCCTTCTTCAAGACCGTCGCCACGCCCGCCGACACCGTCACGGGAATGCGCTCGCCGTCGAAGGTGAACTCGTGCTTCTCGACGAGCTTCCGGACCTTCTCGGCCAGCTGCGCAGCGCCCTTCTGCTCGATCTCGGGCAGCAGCAGCGCGAACTCCTCGCCGCCGTAGCGGGCGAGCACGTCTTCCCGGCGCGTGCGCGAGCGAATGGTGCGCGCCACGTCTTTGAGCACCGCGTCGCCGGCGAGGTGACCGAAGGTGTCGTTGATCTTCTTGAAGTGATCGATGTCGAGCAGCACCAACGACAGCGGCCGCTGGTACCGCCGCGATCTCGAGAACTCGCGCTCGATGGCGTCTTCGAAGTACCGCCGGTTGAAGACCTGCGTGAGGCCGTCGACCGTCGTGAGCCGGTAGATCTCGTCGTGGTACGCGGCCTCGATGTTGTTGCCGGCGATGAACTTGAAGATCGTGCGACCGATCTTGATGAAGTCGCCGTTGCGCAGCTTCAGCGGCCCTTCGATGTGCTCGTCGTTGACGATGGTGCCGTTGGTCGAGCCGAGGTCTTCGACGGTCAGGCGGCCGCCTTCGCTGCGCAGCGTGGCGTGCTTGCGGCTGACGGCGTCTTGATCGACCTGGATGTCGCACTTGCTCGAGCGGCCGATGCTGATGTCGCCGCTCGAGAGATCGAACTTCCGCCCCAGGTCTTCACCGTGGATCACCACGAGCGCCGCCGCGCGGCTGACCTGCCGCTCGGAGATCTTCGAGATGATGGTGATGGCGGTGGTCTGTTTGCGCGGCATCGGGGTCGACGCCGCAGGCTAGCAAACCCAAAAGAAACGGGGCCCTCCCGAGATGGGAGAGCCCCGTTGTCACGTCACGATGACGGGCCCGTTACGGGGCGATCGTCAGGGTGATGGTGCGCGCGACCGCCGGAACGATCGGCGTCGCCTCGTCGATCTTCAGCAGCTCGGCGCGCGTCACGATGGCCGCACCGACGCAGTCGGCGGGCAGCGTGTATTCAAGCTTGCCGTTGCCAGCCATCGTCTCGGTCTTGACGATCGCGTCGGGGCAGTTGGTGCCGCCCGTGAACGTCAGCCGCACCACGCCGTCGTTGGCCGCCGCGGTGCCGATGCTGAAGCCCGACACCTCGAGCGCCAGCTTGCTGCCCTTGGCGACCGTGCCGCTGGCCGCCGGCGTGGTGAACTTCACGTCGGGCGGCGCGTAGGTGAGGAACGAGAACGCCGTGAGGTGGTTGGTGGTGTCAGCAGCGTTGTGCTCGTTGAGCTCGACGTAGTCGGCGAACGAGATCGGCGCCGGGGTGGCGGCCGAGGCGTCCTTCGCCATGCGGAAGGCCTGCACCACGAACTCCGAGCGCGCGTTGCCGACGCTGTTGCCGTCGGCGAACAGGCGGTCACGCGTGCCCGCGGGGGGCAGCGGCAACGTGAAGGCCGGCGCGGTGGCCGAGACCAGCACGTCCCAACGCGTCTCCTGATCGTCAGCGAACGACACGCGGATGACCTGCACGCCATTCTGTGCCGCCAGCAAGAAGCTGCGCGGGTCCAGCGCGCCGTCGGCGGTCGAGCTGAAGTTGAACTTCGCGCCCTCGGGGAAGGTCGGGAAGACCTGGCCCGACAGATCGATCGGCGTCGCGCCCTTGGGGTCGAAGAGCAGCTTGTTGCCCGGCAGGCGCGTGAACAGCGCCGACGCGCCGATACCGGCCGAGGCGTCGTTGAGCGCCTTTGCCGAGATCGCCGCCGCCAGCAGGCCGTACTGCGAGCCCTCGAGGCCGTGGTGCGTGGGGGCCATGCGCACGCCGATCTGGCCGACCGCCAGCTCGTCGATGGCGTCGATCTTGTCGTCGATCGAACCCGCGGTGTCGTCGAGGTTCACGCCGACGCCGATGCCGAGCGGCACCACGCCGCGGCCGATCACGTTCGCGCCGCCGATGATGGCCACGCCGTCCGCGTACGAGCCCTTGTAGCGGGGCAGCGCCGGCATGTTGGTGACGAAACTGAACGCCAGGGGGATCTGCGTGAAGTCGAGGTTCTGCGTCGTGTACGCGGGGTCGTTCAAGATGTCGCCGTACTGACCCGGCGTCGTGAACGGGCGCAGCGAGAACTGCACGTCGCGCGAGATGGTCGAGTTGAACTTCTTGAAGATCGGCAACACGCTGGCGAGCAGCTCGCCGATGTTGATGTTGTCGAGGCCACCGGCGACGGCGCTGATGGGCAGGTCGCTCAAGGGCACGTCACCCGAGAGGGCCCACGCGGTGCGCGTGCCGCAGGTGCCGGCCGTGATGTTCGCTTCGTCCGGCGCGCCCGTGCCGTCGAGGCAGGTGCCGTTGAGGCCCAGGCCCGCGAACTTCGGCTTGATCTGCTGCGTGCCGAAGCCGAGCGAGACGCCCGCGGGGATCGGAACGTCCTGCTCGTTGATGGCCGTGCCGATGGCGATGTCGGTCTCGATCGACGGGCCGAGCAGCTGCGAGATGTTGAGGTTGGTGATGCTGCCGGCGAGCGACATGCCACCGAGCGCCGCGTGCACGTTCGACGTCGCGGGCACGTTGGTGAACTCGCCCTTGTAGCCGCCGTGCTTGTCGAGCGCGTTGCGACGCAGCGCGAACGAGAGGAACCTGGTGGTGCCCGCGTAGTTGGCGACCGTCACGTACGAGAAGTCGGGGTGGAACACGGTGACGCTCTGGCCGGCCGCGAAGCCGTTGAGCACCGCGTAGCCCTGCGCGTTGGTGGGCAGCGTGGGGTTCGCGCCCTGCAGCACGGGCGTACCGTCGCCCGCCGAGAGCATGACCTGGGCGCCGGCAACCGGACGACCCGAGAGCTCGTCGATGACCGAGACCGCGATCTCGTCAGCCGCCGAAGGCGTGGCCAACACGATGACCTTCGCCTGGCACTTCGTGGTGCCGAACGTGGCCTCGACCGAGGTGGTGGCCATGTCGACCGCGGTGGTGCCCGCCGTGAACGTGGCCGAGTCACCCGAGCCCGAGCCCGTCACCGCCGTACCGACCGCCGCCCACGTCGCGCCGTCCTTCACGACGACCGGCGCGTTCTGCGCGTCCCACGCCGAGGCGTAGAACTTCGCCGAGCTGCCCGTGCGCATGACGACGAGGTCCGGGGTGATCTGGCACTTCGCGACCGTCGTCGCGGCAGGAGGCGTCACGCACTCACCGCTGCGGCAGACCTGCGCGGCGCCACACTCAGAGTCGCTCGAGCACAGCGTGCCGACGCACTTGGCGTCGTCGCACTGGCAGCCGAGCGCGCCAGCACACTGCGTCAGCTCAGCGCCGGCAGGGCGCATGTTGCAGTGCGCGTTGGTGCGACACGACGGCTCACACTCGGCCGTCACCGTGTTGCAGAAGAAATACGAAGGATCGCCACAGTCGCTGTCTTCTTCACAGCCTTCGCTCCCGCCGCCGCCGCCCATGCCGCTGTCGGGCGTGGGCGGGGTGGGGCACGCCATCAGGCCCAGCGCGGCGAGCGCGACCAGGTGCGCCCACAGCGTCTTGTTGGTAACTGCGTTCATTCAATTGCTCCTTGGGTGGGTTGGCCGACTACAAAAAGGCGGCGCACTCTCGCTTCGCGCGGGGTGGCCGGTCAACCGTTAGCCAGCGCGATGCCACATTCTTTTCCGAAGGGTTCCGCCATGTTGCAGCGCGTCAACCGCGACACCGATGTCACTTTGGGCGAGGTTTCGAAGCCGTGAAGTCGTTGGCCGACATGTTGGGTGCGACGTTGAAGCAGACCGGCTCCGCGGGTGCGCTCAAGCCGCTGTGGGACCGCGCGGTGGGCGAGCTCGTCGGGCGCCACACCCGACCGATCCGCTGGGAAGGCGCGAAGTTGATCGTGCGCTGCGATGCGCCCGCGTGGCGCGACGCGCTGCAGGCGGAGCTGCCGCAAATCGCCAAACGCCTCGCGACGGCCATGGGTGAAGCCCGCGCGCCCGAGATCGTCCTCGAAGTCGCATGATGCTTCCGCTCGTCCTCCTCACGCTGGCCGCCGCGCCCACGCGCGCGTCCGTCGACGCCACCGTTCGCGATCGCTTCGAGGCCGTGGGCCGCAGCGCGCCCGAGTTCGACCCTGCCCTCACCCGCGCCGCCACCGAGCTCGCCGCGCGCGCGCTCAGCGACGGCGTGGAAGACGCCGCGGGCTTGCTGCGCGTGACCTCGGCCATCTCGCGCCAGGCGGCGTGGGAGCCCAACCCCGTCGTCATCGCCGTGCGCGCCGGCAACGACGCGCTGGTCAAAGAGCTGGCGAAGCAAGACCTCGGCACTGAGCCGTCGAGCCACCTCGGCGTGGGCCTCGCGGTCGGCGCCGAGCGCAGCGCGGTGGTGGTGTTGCTGGCGAAGCGGCGCGTCGAGCTCTCGCGTTTCACCCGCCACCACGCGAAGCCGGCGTTCGCGCAGCGGCTGTGCGTGAAGCCGGTCGACGACACCTACAGCTCGGTGGAGCTCTTCATCACGCGCCCGTCCGGCACCGTGGAGCGCGCGGGCATGCCGAAAGAGAAGGCCGGCTTCTGCGCCGACGTCGATCTGCCGGTGCCGGGCCGCCACGCCGTCGAAGCGCTGGCGACAGGCCCGCGTGGCCCGGAGGTCGTGGCGCTCTTCTTTGTCGACGTCGGTGAAGTGCAAGCGGACGCCGACGACGCCACGCCCGAGCCGAAGACGCCACCCGCCGCGCGGGCCGCGTTGCTGGTGCGCATCAACGCGCTGCGCCTGCAGTACGGCGCGCTGGCGCTGCAGCCCGACGAGGCGCTGCAGGCCGTGGCGCAGGCCTGGGCCCAACGCCTCGCGCGCGAAGGCTTCTTCAGCCACGTCGCGCCTGACGGCAGCACGCTGCGCGATCGCCTCACCGAGTCGGGCTACCGCTTCGCGACCGCCGGCGAGAACCTCGGCCTCTCGAGCGGCCCGCTGGCGGCGCACTTCGGCATCGAGCACAGCCCGGGGCACCGCAACAACCTGCTCGATCCGCGACACCACCGCGCGGGCTTCGGCCTCGCCACCCGCCCCGACGGCCTCACCGTGCTGGTCGAGCTCTTCGCCAACCCGCTCGAAGAAGAGAAAGACCCGCTCGGTGCGCTCTACGCGTCGCTCGCCGATGAGCGCGCGAAGCGGAAGTTGCCCGCGCTGCAGCGCAACGCCGCGCTCGAGAAGCTGGCGCAGCAGCACGCCCGCGCCGCCCTCGCGCAGCAGCTGCCCAAAGCCGCCCTGCCCGGCCAGCCGTCGCTGCACGATCGCGCGTTCGAGTTGGTCGAGTCGCTGTCGTCAGTGTCCGTGGACGTCCTGGTCTCCGAGACGCCGCGCCTCGCGCCCGAATCAAAGAACCTCGCCGCCGCGGCCAACAGGTCAGTCGGTGTAGGTGTGGTGCGCGGTGATTCGGCGAAGTTCGGCCGCGATCGCTACTGGATCGTCGTCATCTACGGCGTGCCGGGCGAATAGAAAGATCGCCCGCTGCGCGTTTTGTTGGTTTCCTCGCGCGCATGACGCAGCCGAACGCGCCCGTCATCCTGGGCATCGACGAGAACCGCGACGCGCAGACCGCCATCGCGCCGCTCTTCAACGAGCAGGGCCTCTTCTACCGGTTCGTCACCGACCGCCGGAAGGTGAGCGGCGGCATCAAGCAGCTCAAGCCCGAGATGCTGGTCATCTTCGGCGAGCTCGACTCCGACTTCGTCATCCAGGTGCTCGACGCGCTCTCGTCTGACGTCGCCAGCGCGCGCTACCCCGTCGTCATCGTCTCGAAGGACGTCGCCGACGCGCCCTTCGTGCAGGGCATGCGCACCGGCGTGGTGGCCGTGCTGCAAGCGCCGTTCGGGCCCGCGCACCCCGGCGTGGTGAAAGCGCTGTGGAACGACGTGCCCGCGCGCAGCGGCACCAGCGCAGGCACCGCCGACGCCGCTGGTCTCGCGCGCCTCGTCGATCACCTCCGTCGTACGCGGCGCAGCGGCACGCTGTTGACCAACCCGCGCACCCCCAACGAAGGCCGCGCCAGCTTCATCTACGGCCGCCTCGACAAGGCGAACTTCCTCGGCGCGCAAGGGCAAGACGCCGTCAACGCGATGCTGCGCGTGCCCCAGGCGCGCTGGAGCTTCACCGAGGTCGCAGGCGCCAACAGCGAAGGCGCTGGCGTGGTGATCGAGGTCGGCGAGGTCATCACCGGCGAGATGCCCATCGGCCAGGTGATCGACGTGGGCGACGACGAGCCATTGGCCTTCGAGGTGGCCGCGAAGGCGCCGGTGCCCGCCACCACGCCGCCTCCGCCACCACCCGCGCCGGGCACGCCGCAGCTGCTGCTGGTCGACGACGATCAAGCCATCCTCACCATGTTCAGCCGGCTCTTCACCAAGCACGGCTTCCAGGTCACCACCGCCACCGACGGCAACCAGGGCGTCGAGCTGGCGCTGCAGCGCAACTTCGACGTGGTGCTGGCCGACCTCAACATGCCGTACCTCGACGGCTGGGGCATGTTGCGCGCGCTGCGTGAAGACTTCCGCACGCGCGAGCTGCCGATCTCGTTCCTCTCGGCGCACGACGACTACCGCGAGTCGCTGCGGGCGCTCGACGCGGGCGCGCAGGCGTACCTCTCGAAGGGCACCAAGCTCGACGTCATCGTCGGCCAGGTGGTGAAGCTGCTCGAGCCGCGCCGCGTGGTCATGGCGATGCTGGAGCTGGGCAACGCCACGCAGATCGCCATTCACGCGGTCGGGCCCCAGTGGCTCGCGGCGCAGCTGGCCTTGCGGCAGAAGACGGGCGTGCTGGTCTGCCGCGACGGCTGGGCCAACTACACGCTGGGCTTCAACCAGGGCGTCTGCGTGCACGCCGCGGCGCAGGCCGGCAAGTACACCGCCGAGGGCGACCGCGCGTTCAACGCCTTCGTGGCGAGCCGCGCGGGCGAAGGCGGCTTCACCGACGGCCCGCCACCGGCGTTGACGCAGAACCTCTTCCTGGCGACCGAGGTCTCGCTCGAGCGCGCCTGCGCCACGTTGAACGACAACGAGCGCCGCATGCGCGAGTCGTTGATGGTGAGCGCCACCGAGATCGCGGTGAACGACGAGCTCTACAAGGTGTACCGCGCGGTCGGCCCCAAGGGCTGGCTCGAAGCGGCGCGCCTCATCTGCGAAGAGCGGGCGACGCCGCGCGACGTGATCGCCCGCCTCGATCTCTCGCCGGTGGAGATCGAAGAGTGCATGAAAGATCTCATTCGCCGCGGCGTGGTGACGCTGAAGAAGGCGTGATCGACGTGGTGGCCGAAAAACAAAACGCCCCTCGACCCGAATCGAGAGGCGTTTCCTTCATGCTGCGAAGTTGGAACTCAGACGACGCGACGCTGCGTCGCGAACGACTCGATGCCGGCCTGCTGCGCCGAGGGGAGCGCGTACAGCGGGCACTTGATGCAGGTGAAAGACTGCCACCCGCGACGGACCGCCTCATCGAGGCAGTTGTCGTAGTGGGCGCAATCCAGGTTCCGGTGGTGCTCGACCCCAAGACGCTTGGGGCCGGCTTCCGGGTTGATGCTCTGTGGAAGTTCGGTCGGACACGGCTTCATGTGCGGTTTCGGCCTCCCGGCTGCTGCGAGATCCGCCCCGGACAACGCACGAGGACGGCAATGCGACTGCGGACAACGTTGACTGCTGCGGCGGGGCCTACCTGCAACTGCGTCGGTGATTCAAAGGGGGGTTCCCTCCGACCGGCCCCGGAATCCTTATGGGACTCACTCAGTTCTCGAATGCACCTGCTCCCGAATCACGAGGAGAAGGCGTGCGCGATGTACGGCAGTCAGCGAAGCAATGTCAAACCGGGGTGGTCATGTTGAGTGCAGCACGGTGGCGGTACATCGGCCTCGCAGTGTCACTGCCGGGTTTCGCCTCGGCCCAATCTCCCGCGTTGCTCGAGCACGTGCGCGTGCACCGCCCGAACCTCGTCGCCGACGCGCGCGCTGAGCTGGACGCCTGCGTGGCCACCTCGTGCCCTTCCGCCGATCGGCTGGCGTTGCTGACGGGCTTCCTCGAGCTCTCAGAGGGTGACGCCACGGCCGCCGCGACCCGCCTCGCCGCTTCGACCCCGCCCAAAGGGCTGGAGCCGTTCCACGCGTGGTACCTCGGTGAGGCGCAGGCCTGGAGCCGCGACGCGGACGGGGCGATCAAGACGCTGACGAAGGCCCGGAAGACGGCGCCGAAGTGGCTCGCGCCGCGCATCGATCGCCGCCTCGCCGAGCTCTCGTTGGAAGTGGGCCAGCCGGCGCGAGCCAGGGCGTTGCTCGACGCCGACCCTGAGGTCACCAAGCTGCCGGAGCTGCTCTACACGCGCGCGCTGGCTCGAGAGGCGCTCAAGCTGACGGCGCTGGCGAAGGCCGACTGGAAGGCGCTGGCGATCCGCTTCCCGACGCACCCGCATGGCGTGGCCGCGCAGCAGAAGCTGGAAGCGGCCAACACGTGGAACCTCACGTTTGACGAGCAGATCACCCGCGCGGAGTACCTGCTGGGCGGCGGCGACGCGCGCGGCTGTCTGGCGGCGCTCGAAGGGCTGAAGGCGCCCGTCGAGAAGTCGAAGGCGAAGGTGCCCGCGAAGGTGGCGAAGCTCGCGCTGCTGCGCGGTCAGGCGCTGCTCTCGCGCGGGAAGGAACAGGACGCCGCAGCCCAGGCCGCGCTGGCGATCGCTGCTGACGGGCCGCCCGGCATCGCGGCGCCGGCGTTGATGCTGTCGGCGCGCCGGTTGATGCGGCTGGGCGACAACACCGCGGCGCGCGCGGCGTTCCACCGCGTCGACGACACGTACCCGGAAGATCCGCAGGCCGAAGAGGCCGGCTACCTCGCCGCGTGGATGGCGATGAACGCCGGCGAGCTCGAGGTCGCAGTGCGCGAGTTCGAGGCCTTCGAGACGAAGCACCCGACGGCGAAGCGGCTCGACGAGGCGCGCTGGTTCCGCGGGTTCTCTTTCGTGCGCGCG
Organism: uncultured Archangium sp.; assembly: GCA_964459885.1. Lineage (GTDB taxonomy): Bacteria > Myxococcota > Myxococcia > Myxococcales > Myxococcaceae > Archangium_A. Next base: position 58,613 of record CAYWON010000006.1, on the reverse strand, counting down.
AAGAACTACGCGGCGGCGCGTGAGGTGCTCGTCTCGCTGGTGACGGACTTCCCGAAGTCGTCGCTCGTGCCGCAGGCGCTCTATTGGGCGGCGCGCTCAGCCGAGCTCGGCAAGACGAAGGGCGTCGACGTCAACGCCGAGTACCGCGCCGTGCTGTCGTCGTGGCCCGGCGGCTTCTACGGGCTGCTGGCTGCAGAGCGGCTGCAGGAGCGCGGCGTCGACGCCGCCCTGCCCTTCGCTGTCGAGCCGAAGTCGCTGGTCGTGAAGCGACCGGCGGCGCTCGATCTCGCGGCGGCGCTCGCGGAGACCGGCCTGTACCGCGACGCAGCGGCCGAGGTGTCGCGCGCGCTCGGGCAGATGCCGTCGGCTGACGCGCTGACGTGGGGCCACGCGCTGCAGGCGCTCGGTGACTTCAACGCCGCGCACACCATCGCCGCGCGGAAGCTGTGGGGGCCCGTGTACGTGCAGCGCGCGCCCGAAGCGCTGGCGTTGATGTACCCACGCGCGTTCCGCACCAGCGTCGAGACCTGGGCCCAGCAGCACGGCATCGAGCCCTCGTTGGCGTGGGCCATCATGCGTCGCGAGAGCGCGTTCGCGCCCGAGGTGACGTCGATCGCCGACGCGCGCGGGCTCATGCAGCTGATTCCTCCGACGGCGAAGAACATCGCGCAGCAGCTCAAGCTGCCGCCTGCAGACGCCGCGGAGCTCTATTCGCCGGAATGGAACATCCGCCTGGGCACCTGGTACCTGCGCGCGCTGCAGGACCGCCTGAAGCACCCCACGCTGGTGGCCGGCGCGTACAACGGCGGGCCGAACGCGGTGGCGAAGTGGGCGACCGAGCGCGGTGACGAGCCGCTCGATCTCTGGGTCGAGCAGATCCCCTACAAAGAGACGCGCGGCTACGTGAAGCAGGTGACGGCAGATCTGTTCATCTACCGGCAGCTCTACGGCGCTGAAGCGAAGCGGCTGTCGCTCGCGGTCCCTGCGCCGGGTCAGGGCGTCGACTTCTGATCAGCGCAGCAGCTGCCGTCGCCACCCGGCCCTCCCTCACCTTGATGACGAACCACGTGCCGCAACCGCTGCACTCTTTCGTCTGAAGCCCGTCTCCATCGTCCAGCTCGATTTCGCGCGAGCAGCTGAAGAATCGCCTCTTGGCCATGTGCACTTCTCCTTGTTGGAGGGCACGGTTGCCCTCGAACAAGAAGGTTCACGTCTTGAGACGGATCTCCGCGCGGGTGCGGGTTTCTAGAGCTGCTCAAAGGGGAAGGCGCCGCGGGAGACCGCCCCCCCGGTCAGGAAACGACCTCGGAGGCGAAATCGAGACCCTCCCCCCGGTCGAAAAACAGCCTCCGAGGCGAAAAAGAGACCGTCCCCCCGGTGGGGAAACGGCCTCCGAGGCGATTCAGGCACCGTCAGCCGGTGGCGTGGGTGGCTTCTTGCTGGCGCGCCCTTCGGACAGCGGCCGGGTCAGCGACGCCGCGGCGCGGTAGTTGGTGACCGCAGCCAGCGCCGCGCGGAGCCGATCGTGCCGCAGCACGACCAGCGTCGCGTAGCGATCTCGCAGCGCCGCCGCGTCCTTCACCAGCACCGAGCGATCGGTGCCGCCGCCCAGCGCGTCGAGCGCGGTCCGCGCCGCCTGCTCCGCCTTCGCCAGGGCGCCCGGGCCGTGCAGCGCTTCCACCTTCGTGCGGTGCGGCGCCAACAACACGGCCAGATCGAGCACGTCGCGCAGGTTGTCGGCCAGCCCGCTGCCGCGCTCGATGGCCGCCAGCGATCGCGCGTCGACCCCGCCGCCCAGCGACAACCCGGTGGCGATCAACAGCAGCTGCCTGCGCCACAGCTGCGCCGGAGAAGCGACCTCCGCCACGGCGCCGGCGCTCGACGCCTTCTGCACCACCCGCTGCTGCTCGGCGATGCGATCGCACAGCTCGGGGAGCACCTCGAGCTCCGCGAGCACGAAGCCGGGGTAGCTGCGCTGCAGCGCTGCGCGGTGCTTCTGCAGCGCCTTGAGCCCATCGCTGACGGCGTGCTTCGCCTGCAGCGGGTCGAACGACAGCTGCGTCACCTCGCGCGGCCTCAGCGCCTGCGCGGCCTCCAACAACACGTCCGACTTCGCCTTCTTCGCTGCCATGTACGCCCTCCTGGTGGGTGAGGGCGCGCACTACAGCAGAACCGCGTCACCTCCGGGCACGCAGCGCACGACCTCCTTCGCGCCGAGCGCCCGCACCAGCTTCGCGGCGCGCGCTTCGTCGGCCTTCGACGTCAGCAGCACCGGGTTGGGGCCGGCGTCGAGCGTGAACCACACGCCCACGCCCTGCTTGCGCGCCACGCGGCAGGCCTCGATCACCGCGATGGTCTCGGGCTTCAGGTAGTTGAGCGGCGGGTTGGCGGCCAACGCGGTCGCGTGCATGCGCCAGGCGTTGCGCTCGGCGATCTCTCCGACGGCCTCGAGATCGCGCCGACGAAGGAAGGGCACGATGCGCTTCACCTCGGCCTCGGTGTCCTTCACCCACGCCGGGTAGTACGGCGAGGTCTCGACGGTGCTGCGCATGCCGTCGCGCGACTTCACTTCCTTCTCTTCGCGGCTCACCATGCCGACCAGCAGCCGCAGGTCGGGCCAGTGGGCGACGTCGAAGAGCTGCTCGCCGAAGCTGTCTTTGCCGTCGGGGCGCTGGCCGCGGTTCCACCGCACGATGCCGCCCTGAATGCTGCGCGCCGCCGAGCCGCTGCCACGCCGCGCGAGGATCGATTCGGCCCTGGTGTCGCGCTTGAAGCCGGCCGCCGCGCGCGCCGCCACCGCCAGCGCCGCGAACGCCGCAGCGCTCGACGCCAGCCCCGCCGCTGCGGGGAAGTCACCGGCTGACGTCATGCGCGCCGCGCCGAGCTTCTTGTTGGGGCTCTCTGCGCGCACCAGCTTGAGGGCGTCGATCACCCGCTTGCGCTCGGTGCCCTCTGCCACCTTGCCGTTGATCTCGATCTCGTCTTCGCCACGCGCGCCGGTGAACTCGACGGTGGTGGTGACCGACAGCGGCCCGAGCGTGACCGACAGGCTCGACTGGTGCGGGAGAATCAGCTTCTCGTCGCGCTTTCCCCAGTACTTCACCAACGCGATGTTCGGGTGCGCCTTCGCCGTCGCTTTCATGCGCGGCTCGATTCCACGAGCGGCGGCCGTCCGCAAGTCGCTTGAGACGTGATTCAGAGCGACTTCAGGTACTCGAGCAGCGCCCGCCGGTCGTCAGCACTGAGCGCATCACCGTAGAGGTGGCCACCACACCACCGTCGCGTCGAAATCGGCGGGCTCGAACTGACATCGCCCAGCGCGCCGGTCTCAACGATGAATCGAGCAGCGGCGCGACGTAGCCCTCGTACACCTCGTAGCGAGCCCCCCGACCGAAGAAGGAAGCGTTGAACCCGTCGACAGCGTCCCCGTTCGCCCAGAAGTGCTGCGCGAGGAGCGGATCGGTGCCCACTTCGTTCGCGAGCACCAACAGGTGCGGGTACGCGCCGCCGGGGCCGTACGTCCCGTGGCAACGCGCGCAGTCCGCGACGAAGACCTCGGCGCCGGCCGCCACCAGCGGAGTCTCGAGCGCACGGGGAAAGCGCGGAGGCCACGCTCACGGCGCACAACTCGCGACAACTCCGCACGCCCGTTCAACGCGGCGCACTGCCGCGCAGCCCTCCGATCGGGGCACACGCCTCGCGCCGGTTCGGAGCGTGCGTTGAGCCGCGCATCAGGCTCTTCGCCGCGTTCTCACGGCGAAGCCCGCTTTGTTCGCGGCGCTTCACCTCAGCGGACCGAAGCGCGCCGACGAGCCGTGCCACCGGCCCGTGGGGCCCCACTTCAGAGCGCCCGCGGTCCCGCCAACTGGCTCGAGAAGCACTCGACACCCGCACGGCGCAGCTTCACCACTGCAGGCTCCGGCTCGGGGAACAGACCGATCACCGCGCCGCCGTCGCCGCCAGCGCCGGTCAGCTTCGCGCCCAGCGCGCCGAGATCGCGTAGCCGGTAGACCATCTCGTCGATCGGCGTGCTGGTCAGCCCGAGTGACGCCAGCAGGCCCTGGTTCATGTTCATCACGTCCCCGAGCGCCTCGAGGTCGCCCTTGCGCACGGCCTGCACGCCCTCGCCCACCAGCGCGCCGATGTGCTCGAACACCCGCCGGTAGCGACGCGGCCAGCGCTGCTGTCGCGCGCGCAACGCGCCCACCGTCTGCTTCGTCGACGAGCGCGGCCCGACCAGCGCCACCAGCACCTTGAGCGGCTTCGGCGCCTTCACCTCGACGGCCTCGCCGCGCTGAAACCGCACCAGCGTGCCGCGCGCGCTCGTGGTGTGATCGCATCCGCTCGGCGTGCCGTGGAACTCCTTCTCCATCGCGAACGCGAGCGACTCCACGTCGCGCAGCGCCGGCGCCTTGCCGCGCTGGGCTTCGAGCAGCACGCGTGAGATCGCCACCGACAGCGCGCCCGACGAGCCCAGGCCCATCGAGAGCGGCAGGTCTGACGAGAGGTGCACCGCCACCTTCGGGTGCTTCGTCTTCTGCGCGGCGACCGCGAAGGCGCGCTCCAGCACGCCGCGCTGCGCGTCGCTCAACGAGTCCGGCAGCTCGAGCGACGTCGCGTCGGCGCGCTCGGCCGTGGCCCGCACCCCGCGCGAGATGGCGCCGACGAGCGCCGGGTGGCCGTACACCACGCCGTGCTCGCCCAACACGATGATCTTCCCCGGCCCGAAGGCGGTGCTGACGTCGCTCACGTCCCCGCCGGCTGCGGCTGCTCGCCCATCAGGCTGGCGAGGATCTCGCGCGCCTTGTCGACCTTCACCTGGCCCGCGCTCACCAGCGCGTCAGCGACCTTCTCGACGAAGTGCCCGCGGGCGCCGGCCGTCACCGCCACGCACCGCGCGTGCAGCGCCATGTGCCCGCGCTGAATGCCGACCGAGCCCAGCGCGCGCACCGCGGCGAAGTTCTGCGCGAGGCCCACGGCCGCCATCACCATCGACAGCTCGCGCGCCGACGACACCCGGAGCACCTTCAGCGCCGCCTGCACCTGCGCGTGCACCTTGATGGGGCCACCCACGGTGCCGAGCGCCAGCGGCAGCTCGATGCGGCCGACGAGGTGCCCTTCTTCGAGGCTCCAGGTCGACAGCGGGCGGTACTGCCCGTCGCGGCAGGCGAACGCGTGCGCGCCGGCTTCGATCGAACGCCAGTCCTGCCCGGTGGCGATGGCGACGGCGTCGATGCCGTTCATCACGCCCTTGTTGTGCGTCGCCGCGCGGTACGGGTCGGCCTGCGCGAAGCGGCTCGCCTGCACGATGCCCTCGGCGATGGCTTCACCCGGCATGTCGAAGTCGGCCAGACGCTCGACGGGAATGCGGCACGACGCGCGCGCCAGACGACGGTCGGCGAGGTTCGACAAGATGCGCAGGAACACCTTGCCACCGGTGATCTGCTCGACGAGCGGCGCGATGCCCTCACACATGGTGTTGATGAGGTTCGCGCCCATCGCCTCCTGCGTGTCGATGTAGAGGTGCAGCACGAGGATCGCCTCGCCCCGCGCACCTTCAGGCGCCGGCAGCAAGCGCACCTCGACGTCACGCGCCCCACCGCCGCGCGCCAACATCGCCGGGTGGAAGCTGTTGGCCAGCGCCAGCAGTTGCTCCTTGTGCGCCACCAGCTTGCGCGACGCCTCGGTGGGGTCGCCGTAGCCGGTGATCTGCACCTGGCCGATCATGATCGGGTCGTCGGCCTCCGCCTGGAAACCACCACCCTCGCGCGCGATCTTCGCCGCGAAGCTGACGGCGGCGACCACCGACGGCTCTTCCACCGCCATCGGCACGATGTAGTCGCGCCCGTTCACCTGGAGGTTCAACCCGAGCCCCAGCGGCAGGCTGAACGTACCGATGGCGTTCTCGATCATCTGGTTCGCCATGTCGGTGCTGAGGCCGGCGCCCTGCAGCGCCAGCACCTCGTCACTCGACAGCCGCATCATGCGCGACACGGTGCCCATGCGGTCCGCCACCGGCAGCTTGTGAAAACCCGACAACCTCGAAGTGATGGTCTCAGACATGTGGTTCTCCAGATCTCGCTTACGAATCAGCTCAGCCCGACCAGCCAGTCCTTCAGTTCCCCGGTGATGACGCGCGGCTGCCGCCGCAGCTCGGCCACGTCGCGACTCCCCGTCAGCGCCATGGTCTGCGTCAGCGCCTGCAGCACCGCCTTCAACGCCGTGCGCACGCCTTCCACGCCGCCGCTCTGCTGCGCGCGGAACAACGGCAGCGCCATGCCACCGAGATCGGCGCCCAGCGCGAGCGCCTTGGCCACCTCGAGGCCGTTGCGCAGGCCGCCCGACGCCACCAGCGTGACCGACGACGGCACCACCTTCCGCGCCGCGGCGATCGCCGCCGCCGTGGGAATGCCCCAGCCCGAGAAGAGCGCGCCGACCTCACGCGCCATGCCGCTCGAGCGCAGCTCCTCGACGCGCACCCACGACGTCCCGCCGAGGCCCGACACGTCGATGTGCTTCACGCCGCAGTCCACCAGGCGCCGCGCGACCGAAGGCGAGATGCCGCAGCCCGTCTCTTTGACGATGAGGCGATCCCCCCACGCGCGCGCCAGCGCGGTGATGGTGAGGTAGCCGCGCTGGAAATCGCGGTCGCCTTCGGGCTGGTTCAGCTCCTGACCGGGGTTCAGGTGCAGCGCCAGCGCGTCGGCGCCGATGCCGTCAGTCAACCGGCGAATCTGGTCGACCGTCATGTTGGCGGCCTGCACCACGCCGAGGTTGCCGATGACCACCGTGTTTGGCGCCACGTCGCGCACCGAGAAGGTCGAGGTCAGCTCGGGCCGCTCGGCCATCGCGCGCTGAGAACCCACGCCAAACGCGACGCCGAACTCCTCGGCCACCCGCGCCAGATCGCGGTTCACCTGCGCCGCGCGCTCGGTGCCACCGGTCATGCCGGTGATGAGCAGCGGGGCCTTCAACTTCTTGCCGAACCACTCGGTGCGCAGATCGATCTGCGACACGGCGAGCTCCGGCAGCGAACAGTGCACGAGGCGCACGTCGCTCAGCAGCGTCGAGTTCTCTCGGGGCGCTACGTCTTCGCTCGCACAGAGGTCGAGGTGCGCGTCTTTCCGTCGGGCTGTGGTGTCGTCGTGCATCGGAAGCGTGCGGCTCCTAACGAGAATCTCCCGGGCATTCCACCTTGGTTGCCCGGCGCGTGTCAGTGACACCGCGTCAGCGGTCGATTGTGGAACCCCAGCCGTCGTCATTGGCCGTAGAAGGCCCACCGCATGGCAACGCCCGTCGTCGTCTTCTTCCACCGCGGTGAGTACGACGCGGTTCATCAGGGTCTCTCAATCGCGGCGTCGGCGGTCTCCACCGGTCGCAACGTCGAGCTGTACTTCTTCTGGTGGGCGCTCGAGCGCCTCGTGCGCGGCAACCTCGACGAGCCCGATCTCGATCGCGACGACGTCAACGCCACCATGGAGCTCCGCGGCGTGCCCACGCTGCGCCAGCTGCTCGACGTGGTGCGTGACTCGGGCCTGGCGCGGGTCTTCGCGTGCAGCGGCTCGATGGCGTCCATCGGCCTGCTGCCACCCGACGTCGAGCCGAAGGTCGACGCGCTGATCGGCTGGACCGCCATTCTTCAGCGTACGGCGGGCGTCACCGATCGTTTCACGCTGTAGAAACGAAAACGGCCCGGGTTGCCCCGAGCCGTCGCGCTGCGCAGACCGCTGCGCCCTTAGAACGTGTACTGAACGCGCAGGGCGAACACGAGCGCGTTGATGTTCGGCCCGATGATGAGGCGGTAGCCAGCGTCGAGGCCGATCGAGAAGTGGTCGACCATCGTCGCCCACTCGAGCGCCAGCGCTGCGCCCAGGTTCGGGTACAGCAACCCGCCGTTGGCGATGGGCGTCGGGTCGAGCAGCGACACGCCGCCGAGCAGCTTGCCGCCGGCGTAGAGGCGGCTGGTGAACGCGTCAGTGCCGAGGCGGTGCAGGTAGCCGGCGCTGGCGTTGATGAAGGTCATCGTGAAGTTGTCGGCCTGCGCGCAGGTGCCATTGCTGTTGATGTCGCCCCAGCAGTTCTGCGCGTTCGACCCGAGGCCGACGTGCACGCCGATCGGGATCAGGCCTTTGCCTTCGTTGATCGTCAGCTGGTAGCCCGCGCCCAGCTGCAGATAGAGCTGGAAGTTCGAGTAGCCGTTGCCGCCGCCGACGGTGAACGCGCCGCCGAGGCCAGTTTCCGTGAAGAAACCGCGCCGCACTTCGAGCGGCACACCGGCAGGAGGCGTGGCCGCAAACGCGGCAGACGAGACGACGAGACCGACGAGCAACGCGAGCTTCCGCACCGATGTTCCTCCAGAACCTTAAAAGGCGCGGCACCATACCCGCCGAGCGCCCAAACGCAATCGTGAAAGATGAACAAAAACAACGCGGCGCGGGCTCATGAACGAGAGCTCCGCGCCGCGGTTGAAGACACTTCGATCGGCTGAGGCTTACTCCTCGCCCTCGTCACCCGCGGCCTTGAAGATCCACGGGAAGGTGACGTTGACGACGCCGCCGCCGGCAGGCTCCGGGAACTTCCAGCGGCGAATGCGCTGCACGATGCAGCCTTCGACGTTGGCGTTGCCGACCGACGACTCGCTCACGTTCGCTTCCGAGACGCCACCGGTGGGATCGATCGTCCAGGCCACCGCGACCTTACCGGCCAGCGCGGGGTTCTTCTGGAGCTCCTGCTCGTAGCAGAACTTGATCTCGTTCTGGTGACGCTTGATCACCTTCATGATCACGTCCTTGTCGAGACCGCCGACGACCGTGGTCTTGCCGGGGATGACGCGCGTGGTGTCCTTGCCCTTGCCGCCGAGGTCGATGGCGCCGTAGCCGCCGCGACCGCGACCGCCACCCTTGGTGCCGAGACCGCCGAGGCCGAGACCCGTGCCACCACCACCCGCGCCAGAGCCACGCGAGCCGAGGCCGCCGACGCCCTGCGCGTCACCGACGCCCGCGCCGCCCTGCAGACCGCCGAGCGCGTCGTTGACGCCAGTGCCGAGACCGCCGGGGCCGAAGACGTTCGACGAAGCGCCACCACCGAACATGCCGGCCATCAGGCTCGACACCTTCTTGCGGTCTTCTTCACGCTTGTTGGCGTCGACCTGCGGAGCGCCCTTCTTCGACGGGTCGGCCTGATCCTTCTTGGCCTCCTGCTTGCCGAACTTGCCTTCCTTCTCCTTGGCCTTCGCGCCTTCCGCGACGCCCGAGAGATCCTTGAACTTCTTGATCTCCTGCTTCTTCTCGGGCTTCACCACCATCTTCACGTACTTCGACGGGTTGGCGAAGATGTCGTCGCCTTCGCCGCCGAAGCCCATGGGCGTCAGCACCATCGCCGCGACGAGCGCGAAGAAGGCCATCAGGCAGATCGAGACAATCTTGAAGAACGTGAAGTCGTGCTCTTCGAGCGTGTTGACCGTCACCGCGGCCGACGGGCGCACGTAGCGCACGATGAAGGCCACGTTGTCGAACGAGACCTGCGCGCGGTCGTGCAGGCTCAGCTCGACCGCGTCAGCGCGAACGCCACCCTCGGCGGCCTTCAGCTTGCCTTCGGTCTTGAGCTGCTCCTTCGACTTGTGGCTGTCGCTCTTGGTGGTGACGACCAGGCCCGCGTCGGCCGGCACGTTGACCACCGCGGTCGAGCCCTTGCCCTGCGCCAGCGTGAAGGTGTCGCCGGTGTTGAACACGGTGAAGCGGTTGCCAGCGGCCTCGCCGACGGTGACCGGCACGCCGTCGCCAAAGTGCTGCACGTTGATGAGGCTGTCGCCCCACAGCAGCGCGACCTGGAGCACCTTCTCCTGCTCGGTGGGGACGGCCTCGGCAGGCAGCGGCTCGTTGAAGAGCGCCGCGGCGTTCTTGCCGGTGCCGGCGAGCGCCTTGTTCGAAGGCGCGTGCTTGTCGCCCTTGTTCTTCTTCTTGTCCTTCTTCGACTCTTCCTTCGGCGCCTCGGCCTTGGCCTCAGCGGGGGGAGGCGGCGGCGTGGCGGCCTTCTCTTCGCCGAACACGATCTTCACCTTCGACTCGCCGACGGCGATCACGTCACCCGAGGCGACCTTCGACGGGTCCTTGGTCACCGCGCTGTCCTTCAGCTTGGTGCCGCTCTCGGAGCCGAGGTCGATCACCGTGACGTCGCCGTCCTTCTCGACCTTGAGCATGAAGTGGAGGTTCGAGACCTTGGGGTCCGTCACCTTCACCGCCGCGCCCGAGCCCGAGCCCACGATGATGCTCTCGAGCTCGCTGGTGGACTCGCTCGTCGAGCCGTCGGCGTTGGTGACCTGCAGGGTGATCGTCTTCTTCGCCATGGTGATGTCCTTCAGATGCAGCTGCTGGATGTCGTTGAAGCGAGCTTCTTCAGAGGTTCTCGACGGACTTCTGGAGCTCGGGGTTGAAGTTGTCGCGCACCTTGATCAGCGTCTTGAAAGTCGTCTTCTTCTTCGACACCGAGTAGCTGCCTTCGGGCTTCGTCAACTCGCCGTCGATGGCGACGTCGGTGAAGTCGATGGTCGTCTTCTTGCGGAAGACCGTCTTGTCCTCCTCGCGGATCACCTTGTCTTCGGCGAACGCGACGGTGGAAACCAGCGAGACGACAGCGAGGATCGAGAACAGTTGCTTCATGGCGCTACCTCCGAACACCCGTACTGACATCGTCAGCCTGAGGTGGGTTCCTTCAAAAAGTCGGCGGATACTAGGGAGCTTCACGGGTGGTTGTCACGCACACCCGTGAAGATCTCAAGGGTTCAAGACTTCGGGGCTTCCGGCGCGGGCGCGGGGGCCGGCGCGGCACCACCTGCAGGCGGCGTCTCGCCACCCGTCGCGGGCTGCTCGGCGGCGCCCGGGTCGGCCTTGGCGGCGTCGTCAGAGACCTTGTCGAGCAGCGACGGGCCGCCCGTCGGCGCGGCCTTCGGCTTCTCCTTCTCTTCGGGCTTGGGCTGCGCCGCGGCCTGACCGGCCTTCTGCATGGCGACGATGCCCTTCACCTTCGAGTCGATCAGCTGCTGGTCCGTCGCCGACGTCGTCGGGAACGTCTTGCACTTCTCGAGGAACGTCAGCGCCTTGTCCCAGCCGGCCTTGTCGGCGGCGTAGGCCCAGCCCGCGCCGCAGATGGCGTCGGTCTGCTCGGGCTTGATGGCCAGCACGCGCTCGAACATCTCGCCGGCCTTGAGGCCCTTCTTCGCGTCGCGACCCTTCTGCCCGTCGAGCGCCCACGCGTACGCGAGGTAGCCCTCGTACGAGTTGGGGTCGAGCTCAGTGGCGCGCGAGAGCACCTTCTCGGCACCTTCGTAGTCACGGTACGCGAGCGACATCGCGCCGATGTTGAACAGGCTGGGCGCGAAGTCCTTGTTCAGCGACACGGCCTTCTGGAACTGGCCCAGCGCCGCGCGGCGCTCATCCAGCTTCAGGTAGATGAGGCCGAGGTTGTTGTAGACGCCGGGATCCTTGTCATCGAGCTTCTTGGCGTTCGCCGAGATGAACTCCGCCAGGCGGTAGTTGCCCTGGTCGAAGTAGATGAGCGCGAGGTTCTTGTACGCGTCCGGGTTGTCCTTGGTGCGGGCGAGCACCTTGCGCGCCGTCGCTTCGGCCTCCGGGTACTTCTTGGCGAGCCGGTAGGCGACGGTGAGGTTGTTGTTGAGCTCGACGTCGAACTCGTTGCCCGGCTCCTTGAGGGCGGCCTCGTAGAGCGCGATGGCGGCGTCGAACTTGTCCTGCAGGCGGTACGCGCGGCCCAGGTTCAGCAGCGTGGCCTTGTGCTTGGGGTCGAGCTTGTGCGCAGCCTCGTAGTACTTCACCGCCTCGGCCACCTTGCCCTGGCGCTCGTTGATGACGCCGAGGTTGTACTGAACGACGGCGTTGCCCGGCACGCGCGCGGCGATCTTGGTGAAGCCGTCCTTCGCGGCGTCGAGGTTGCCGGCGTCGAAGGCCTTCACCGAATCGGCGAAGACCTCCTTGCTCGACTTCTCGACGGCCTTGGGCGGCGCGACGACGGTGTCGTCCTTCTTCACTTCTTCCTTGGCGGCGGTGCAGCCCACGACCGTGGTGCCCGCGACGACGAGTGCTGCGATGCGAATCGACTTCATGGGTCGTCCCTTTTGAATCGGCTTAGCGAAGGCCCGCGCCCGGCGTCGGCGCAGCGGCGGAGTTGGGAGCAGGCGTCGTCGCCGGAGGCGGCGTCTCGACGACGGGATCGTTCGGCAGGTCAGCCGTCTTCTCGAAGCCACCGGTCGCGAAGAACTCGCTGCCCCGGTACGAGACGTCACGCGGCTTGCCGTAGAAGCCCGGCTTGTACTTGTTCAGCTTGTCCTGGGCGAGCAGCGTCCACTCGCCGTACATCGACAGCTGGTACGACTTGTCGAGCGCCTTCTCGAACGCTTCCACAGCCTTCTCTTCAACCGGGAAGATGTAGCGGTTCTCCAGCTCGCCGCGGAACAGCGAGAGCTGGTCGTCGTCGAGCCCCGGGGGATCCGGCATGTCGTTGATGTTGGTCGCGAAGTCGCCGTAGAGCAGACCGATGCGGGTCAGCGCCGCGATGCCGTACTCGGGGTTACCGACCTTCAGCACCTCGGTGTACGCGCTCTCGAGTTCGCCGATCTTCTTCTGCTTCGCCGCGAGGTCCGTCTTGAACGAGCCGATCTTCTTGAACTTCATGTCGGTGTAGGCCTTCCAACCCGGCTCCAGCGCCGCGAAGCGGGTGTGCGCGAAGGCCAACATCGCGCGGTCGTTCTTCTTCTCGTCATCCTTCAGCTTCGGGTAGCTGGCGATGATGTCCTTGGCGAGACGGTCCTGCTCGGGGGCGTTCTTCAGCTTCCCGTTCAGCAGGTACTGGCGGTACTTCACGTCGAGGCGGCGGCTGTCGGCGACGCGGGGGTCCTTCGCGTAGCCCGTCAGGAAGCTCGTGTACTGCGCGATGGCTTCGCTCGACTTGCCCTGCTTCTCGAGCACGAGGCCGATGTTGAACGCGATGTCCGGCGCGTCCTTCTTGTCAGAGAAGCGCGTGATGTAGCGGTTGTACGCGGCGATGGCCTTGTCGAACTGACCGACGCCCTCGTACCAGAAGCCCGCGTTGTACTGCGCGTCGGCGATGGAGCCTTCCGCTTCCTTGATCAGCGCCTCGCGCTCCTTCTTCTTCGCGTCGTCCTTGATCGACTTGAGGTCGACGGTGGTGATGACCACCTGCCCGGCCGGCGCCTTGCCCTTGTTGGCCTTGAGCTCCTTCTCGCGGGCCTCCTTCTCCTTCTTCAGGAGGTCCTTGATCTTGTCGTAGCCGATCGCCTTGTCGCCGGCGGCCAGGTCGTAGGTCGCGACGAAGTTCTCGTACATCTCGGCCGACTTCTGGAAGTTGGCCATCTTCTCGTAGAAGTACGCGAGCGCGTTCTTCACCTTCAGGTCGAACGAGCTCTGCGGGTACTCCTTGAGCACGCGCTCACCGATGACGATGGCCTGGTCGAGCTGGTTCGCCTCGCGGGCGATGATCATCGAGTAGGTCAGCGCGCGGTCGGCGTTCTCCGACTTCGGGAACTCCTCGACGAACGAGAGGAACAGCTGCGAGGCCTTCGCCGCGTCCTTTTCCTTCTTGTACACGACCTCGTCGATGTACTTGTACTGCGAGCCCTCGACGATGGTGCCGACGCGCTTGGTGAACTCGGTGCCCGGCTTGGCCAGCTTCGGGTTGGCCTTGAACACGCGGGCCAGCTTGTTGAGCTCGAACCACTCTTCACGCTCTTCGAGGACGGCCATGGTCAGGTCGGCCGCTTCCTGCGAGCGCTTCTCTTCGGGGTACTTGTTGATGACGTCACCGAAGCGGCGCGCGGCCTCGACGAAGTGGTTCTTGTCGTAGAACACGACAGCGGCCTGGTACGAGATGTCGACCTCGTCCGGGTTCTTCGGGAACAGCTGGTTGTAGCTGTCACACGCGGCGACGAGGCGCTTCTCGAAGTCGGTCAGCGGCTTCTCTTCGAGTTCCTTCGCCGACCGCTTCTGGATCTTGGCGGTCTTCTCGACGTTGCCCTTCTTCTTGTTCTCTTCGACCTTCCCGTCGTTCTTGAGGTCCGACTTCTGGAGCAGACCACGCTCGATCTTCACGAGCTTGTCGTAGGCGAGGATCGCGTTGTACGCGGACGACTGGCGGTACTTCTCGTTGGCGGCTTCCTTCGCCTCCGAGCGGTTCGGCACCTTGAAGGCCACCACGCCGTCGTACTGCTTCGCCGCGGGCTCCCACTCCTCGAGCGCCCAGAGGATCTCGGCGTAGTAGAACTTCAGGTTGAAGGCCTGGTCGGCGACGAAGTTCTCGTCTTCAGCCGAGGCGAACGCGTCGACGTACTGCTTGTAGATGTCGCGGGCCAGACGGTACGTCTCGACCTGCTTCGTCTTCTGCGCTTCCTGGTGGTACTCGGTCACCGTGGTGCGCATCGCCTCTTCGGCGACGTTGAAGCCGTTGCGCAGCACTTCCTTCTTCGACTCGTTGGCCTTCCACCACGTCGAGCCCGGTCGGTAGAGCTCGGCGAGCTTCTTGACCTCGCTCTTGACGTTCTCGCGCTGACGCAGGCCCTCGTACGACTTGATGACCGCCTGCTGCCAGTCGGGCGCGGCCTCGGCCACGGCGTTGTCGTTGAGCAGGTAGCGGAACGACTTGATGGCGTTGTCGTGGTGACCGGCGCCCTGCAGCTGGTACGCGAGCTTGCCGATCAGCGAGAGCTGCTTCTTCTTGCCGGCGTGCGCCTTGTAGTAGGCGATCGCGTCGTCCGCGCGGTTGAGCTGCACGAACATGCGGATGGAGTCCTGCAGGGCTTCGTTCTTGAGGTCGGTGAACGACTTCTCTTTGCCCTGCTTCTCGGCGAACTCGACGGTGTCCTGCAGCTTCTTGAGCGCCTTCTCGTGCTCGCCCGCGTTGAAGTCACACCACGCGAGCTTGTACAGCGCGTAGCTCTTGATGCGCGGGTTGGCCGACGCGAACGCCTTCTCGTAGTAGGTCTTGGCCTTGGTCAGGTCGTTGGCCACCTCGAAGAAGTGGTTGCCGAGCTGCACGTAGGTGTCCGAGACGAACTTGCTGCCCGGGTAGCTCTTGAGGAGCTCCTCGTAGCGCTTGACCGCGAGGTCCTTCTTGCCGATGTCGTACTGGTTGTACGCGAGGTTGAAGAGCACCTCGTCCTTGCGCTCGTAGGTCGGGTACTCACGGAGGATCGTCTCGTACAGACGCATCGTCTCCGAGCGGTAGAGCTCGGACTCGCGGTGATCTTCCTTGGCCTCCGTCACCTTCTCGCCGCGGTTGCGCTTCTCGTCGTTCTCTTTCTGCGCGTTGAAGTACGCGAGCATCTCCTTGCGGTAGAGGAAGCGCGACTTCTCCCAGTAGAGCTCCGAGAGCTGGAACAGCAGGTCGGCCTTCTGCGGGTTGCCGTCCTCGATCTTGGGAATGATCTTCTTGGCGGCCTCGATCTGCTCATCGCGCTTCTTGTCGGCGATGGCGTCCTTCTCGACGGTCGCGGCGTCCACCGGGCCGCTCGGCGCGCCGGGCGCGTCCAGCTTCGCGGGACCCTTGCGGTCGTCGGGCTTGGCGGCCTCGGGCACGGCCTTGGTCTCAGCGGCCTTGGTGGCTGCCTTCGCCGCCGGAGCGGCCTTCTTCTTGGCCTGCGCAGCCGCGGGGTTGGCCACCAGACCGAGGCCGACGGCGGTGAGGCTGATCATTCGAACAACGAGCTTCATCTGCGCTCCTGTGGGGCAAAAAACGCGCGGACCCTACAACACGGTCCACATTGAAAAAAGGGTGCCCAACCGCTCCGGGCACCCTTCTCAACTGATGAGAATGACGGGACGTTCCGGCGTGTTTCAGTCCGTCGTCGCGGGGCAGCCGCGCTTCAGGGTGTACTGGTAGTAGCCGATCTCGTCACGCCAGAACTCCCCCTCGAACTTCCAGTAGTTCCAGTTCTCGGCGGGCATCTTCGGGCGGTACAGCACCTGCGAATCGAGCAGCTTCTGGCCGTCGACGCCGAGCTCCGCGAACTCCTTCTCGGCCTTGGCGACCTCGAAGCGGATGATCTCGACCTGGTCGCCGAAGCCCTTCACCGTGCGGTAGGCCTCCGACAGGCGCGCCTTGGCCGTCTGGCCAGCGACCTGCTCCAGCGTGCCGCGGTTGCTGTCGAGGTAGGTGATGAGCTCGCCCGACATGCGCGCGGCCTTCCACCCCTGGTTGCCGTCGATGGTCGCCTTCTCGGTCTCGATCTGCTTCAGCATTCCGAACACACCGAGCATGCGCTCGTTGGTGCGCACCCAGTTGAGAACGGCCTTGGGCACTTCGGGGCTGTCGGTGACGTTCACCAGCTTGAAGTACGCCGGCAGGTCACGCTGCTCCGAGCCGTCGACCAGCGGCTTCAGCTTCTCGGCCATCGGCAGGTAGATCTTCTCGTACTCGAGCAGCGAGCTCTTCGCCTCGTCGTACAGGCACGAGAAGTAATAGGTGGTGGCCGTGAGGATCCACGACTCGGGCTGGAAGGCGCCCGCGAACTGCGGCGCGTAGAGGCCCTGCAGCGAACCGAGCGCGCCACCGAGATCGTCGTTCTGGAAACGGGCGAAGCCGTTCTCGAACAGCGACTGGTCCCAGTACTTCGAGAAGCGCGGCACCTTCTCGTACCAGTCGGTCGCCTTCTGGTACTGGCCGACGTTGTAGTTGGCGCGACCGAGCGCGAGGTACGTCAGCTGCGTGGTGTCGGTGAAGTCGATCTGCTTCGACTTGACCTTGAGCAGCGCCTCGAAGGTGGCGATGGCCGCTTCGACGTTCTTCGCGCGCGCCGCTTCGTCAGCCGCCGGGAAGCGCGGGTCGGCCATGGTGATGCCGAGCATGTACTGCGACTTCGCGTAGAACGCGCTCGAGTCGGTGACGGCCTCGAGGAACTGCTTGGCCTCTTCCAACTTGCCCTGGCGGTGCGAGATGCGGCCGATGAGGTAGTTGATGCGGGCCAACACCTCGAGCGGCAGCGTCGCCCACGCGTCGGCGTAGCGGTCGTACAGTTTGTTCATCTTCGAGGGGATCAGGTAGTCGTCGTGCAGGATCTCCTGCAGCGCGATGACCGCCTCCACGGCCTTCAAGTGGAACGGGTGGTCGGGCCCCGCGTCGACGATGGGCGCGTAGTAGATGAACGCGGTGAACGGCAGGTTGAGCCGCTGGAAGCTCGAGGCCAGGTAGTAGTCGGCCTTGTTCTTCAGCTCGGCGTCGGTCGTGGTGTTCGACACGTCGAAGAACAGCTTCGCCGACGTGTCGTAGTCGCCACCGTTAAAGGCCGACAGCGCCTTGTTGTAGAGGGCCAGGTCCTGCGCGCTGGCGACGGCCGCCAGCAACGCCACAGCAAGAATGAGCGTGCGCTTCATGATCGTTTCAGCCTTCAGAAGAGGAACGAGACGCCCAGGTACAGGCCGACGTTGTTGAGCACGTCAGAGCTGGGGTTCTGCACGAGGTTCTTGGCCAGCGTGGCGTCGGTGGTGCGGCTGACGCCCGTGTCCGGGTCGACGCCCGAGAACTTCTCGATCTGGCAGTTCGCCGCCACGACCGCGGTCTCCGGCGGCTGCCCCATGCGGATCTTGTCGTCCATCGCCTTGAGGTCGTCGAAGTTGCAGCCGTTCACCGACTCCATGCGCGCCGAGTAGACGACGTCGCGCACTTCGAGACGGAACGCGAAGCGCT
This sequence comes from uncultured Archangium sp., assembly GCA_964459885.1. Taxonomy (GTDB): domain Bacteria; phylum Myxococcota; class Myxococcia; order Myxococcales; family Myxococcaceae; genus Archangium_A. Next base: position 40,904 of record CAYWON010000006.1, on the reverse strand, counting down.
CGCCAAGCTGCAGGCGGAAACCCGCGCCGAGCGAGCCCATGAACTTGACGCCCGTGTCGCCGTAGGTGGCCGGCGAGATGCTGCCGTCCGACGGGCGCACCGATTCGGGCTTGAGCTGGTGGCGCGTGCCACCGGCGCCGAGGCCGCCGTTGATGACGAAGCTGAAGTGGGCCAGCGTGCCCTCGAAGAGCGCGAACTTGCCGTACAGCGGCGTGACTTCGACGCCGGCGAGCGCGCCCCACGTCCACAGGAGCGAGGTCGCGGCCTGCGCTTCGACGCGGAACTTCTCGACGAGCTCGCCGTTGAACGACGACTCGACGTTGTACCAGTTGTACCCGCCGGTGACCTGCAGCGCGAAGTTCTCCTGCAGGTGGTACACGAGGCTGCCCATCGTGCCGAAGTGCTGGGTGAACTTGCCGTTCACCTGCACCGTCGCCGGGTAGAGAACGATCTCGAACTTGCCCGAGTCAGAGTGCTTCTTCTGCTCGATGATGTGCACGGCGACGTTCGGGTTGAAGAGCGGCGCACCCGAGACGAGCTTCTGCGCGTCGGGGTTGGCGGCGGCCGTCGAGCCGGTGTTGGCGCTCGCGGTCGGCGCGTCGGTCTTGGCCGGCGTCGACGCAGGCGTGGTGGCGTCGGTCGAAGGCGTCGTCGCGGCGGGCGCGGGATCGTCTTCGTCTTCGTCGTCAGCGGCGGCCGCCTGGGCCACGGTGAGCAGCGGCGCGTCGGCCGGCTGCGAGGCCGCGAAGGCCGGCGCCGACACGGCCCCGAGCAGCGCAGCGAGAATCAGAGAGTCACGAAAGGAACGCATGGAATTCGTCGCCTCTTAGAAGATGAACGCGTAGCCCAGGTCGAGCTGAACGAGGTTGGTGATGCCCGCGTTGGGCGATTCCATACCGCCGCCGGTCGGATTCCCGACGTTGACGTCAGCCTTGCGGATGTCGACCAGGTACGAGTCGAGGTAGTGCCAGCTGCGCGCCTCAAGCTTGATGCTGTGATCAGCCTCGTTGCCGATGAAGAAGCGGAAGCCGAGCGCCAGCGACACGAGCGGGCTGATCTTGTTCTCGGTGTGGAACGGCGACACGCCCACGCGGTCGGCGCTGCCGTCGCCGTCAGTGTCGGCGAGGTAGGCGTTGCACGCCGGGCGGTCGGGGCACAGCACGAGCGACTCGCGCTTGAGCGCCGCCACGCCGCCGCCCAACCAGGCGTACAGCTGGAAGTGCACGGGCAACTCGGCCATCAGGTTCAACTTGCCGTAGATCGGCTGGAACCGGAGACCCAGCACGCCGTGGCCGGTCATCTGCCAGAGGTCCGACGCGTCGGAGATCCGCATGGTCGTCGCCGAGCCCGGATCTTCCTGAATCTGCTGCGCGAGCGACGTCAGGCGACCGATGGCGTAACCGCCGCGCGCCTCGAGCCCCAGCCAGTCGGCGAAGTTGTACGCCACCGACAGGTTGAGGTTGTAGTGCTCGGTCAGCTTGGGGAGCAGTGAGAGACCGACGTTGCCGCCGAGTTCGAACTTGCCTGAGACAGAGAAGAGGCGGTTGCGCACCGCGACCTTCTCGACGAGCTCCTCACCCGCCTCGTCTTCTTCTTGAGCGAACGCCAACCCGGAGCTCAGCACCACCAGGCAGCCCAACAGCTTGAGTGTTTTACGCGTCATAAACCTCATTCACCTCGTCTACGGACAGCTGTTCTGGAACGTGGGCAACACCGCGTAGCAGACCTCAACGGTGCTGAGCGGCTCGGGCACTGACGTGCCCTCGAAGCGCACGGTGTTGCGAAGCGTGTCGGCCTCACACTTGAAATACGAAGCGCCGTTGGCCTGCGACGACGTGGCCACCGACACCGTGCGCGCGCAGCGACCACCGCGGCACACGGGCGTCGCCGCCGGGCAGTTGCCGTCGACGCTGCAGTTGGCCGCGTTGGCCGGGCTGACGTAGGCGGTGAGGCCAGCGGCGACACCGGCGTCAGCGTCCGGGCGAACGTCGGGACCACGCGACAACCGGAAGTCACGGCGCAACCCCGACGCGGCGTAGCCGAGCGACGCGAGCGCGCCCGAGAAGTCTTGCTGGCAGATCGACACCGTCACCCCGCCCGTCGCCGCCGCCACCTGGGCGTAGCGCGAGCCGGTGTATGAGATCTCCATACCGCCATCGTTGGTGCCGGCGGCCGGGCACGCGCCGCTGCCGTCCAGCACGCGGCAGCAACCGACGTGCGGCGTGGGATCACCGAACTGCGACGGCACCGGGTCGGTGTCGGTGGCCACGATGGCGCCGAAGGCGACCGAGTCAGCGTTGCCGTAGCCCTTGTAGGTCTCGATGAAGCGCACGAAGTAGTCGGTGCTGCCCCAGTTGCCCGCTCCACCCAGCGCATTGTCGGGCGCGCACCGGCAGCCGGGGTCCGCGGTGCAGGTCGTCTGGCGCGTCATCGGCGCGCACGAGGCGTCGTCTTCATCAGACACCACGACCACGTAGAGCGCCGCGTCGGGCCGCACGAAGCGATCGAAGGCCGGCGTCGTGATGTTGAGCGGGTTGGTGAGCGCGAGGTACGCCGCGTAGAGACCACGCTCGGCGGCGCTGCCGTTGATGCCCACCGCCGACATCTGGCCGAAGGCCGTCACCACGTTCGCCGGGTCAGCGCCGGTGTTGCAGGTCAGCGTGTTGTTGTTCGGCGTGCAGGCGATGTAGTCCTCGCCGTTCGCGCCGATGGACCACGGGCGCAGCTTGCCGCGCGCGGCCGCGTCGTCGGTGTCGGTCGAGGTCACGCCGATGTGGAAATCGATGGGCGGGTTGGCCATCGCCAGCTGGTTGATGAAGCCCTGGAAGTTCGCCGCGAGGCGGGCCTGCTTGGGCGCCATCGAGCCCGACGAGTCGACCACCCAGAGAATGTCGACCTTGCGCACCGGCAGCTGCTGCCACGCGTCGCACTGGCGCGGCACGTTGACGCTGAACTCATCGGTGGCGCGCGTGTCGTCTTCCAGCACTGCCGGCGTCGCGGGATCGACGCTGGGCGTACCGGGGACGATGGCGAAGGGCTCCACGATGCGCCGCGCGCGCGTACGATCGTCACAGCCCGTCACGGCCGCTGCGATCATCAGTGCGATGAAGACACGGGAAGCCAGCATCGGAGTCTCGTAAAGGTCCGGCGGCTTAGCACGTTGAACTACCGGCACGTACAGGGCTTTTTCCAAAACTTTCGGCGCCCTCAGCCTTCCTGAAGCGAAGGCGGGATGCAGGCCTGCACTGACGAATCGGTCACGGTGTTGCGGACCTCACAGATCCACTCGTCGGGGCACTCGGCGTTGCTGGTGCACGGCTGCGTGCAGATGGGGCCGCTGTCCTTGCGGATGCAGAGGCCCGTCTCACACGCGGCGGGGCCGAACGAGCAGCTCGCGCCGGCCTTGCCGCCGCCGTTCGGGAAGCACACCGGCACGGTCGTGGTGCCGTCCGGGCCGAACGCGTCGCGGCAGGTGAAGCCCTCGGGGCACGTGCCGCTGGCGCAGGTCACGCTGCAGACGCGGGCCGTACCGAGATCGAGGCAGGTGCCGCTCTGGCACGGCGCGCGGCCGGGCGAGCAGTCGTCACCGAAGAGTCCGCCGATGGGCGCGCAGACGCCGGTGCCCGAGAGGGGCCCCAAGGCCGAGCGGCGCTCCGGGCTGCAGTCGTAGCCGCCGGTGACTGCTGACTTCTCGCAGCAGCGGAACCGGCTGTCGCTGCACTCGGTGTCGGCGGTGCACGGCGACGAGCAGAAGTCACGCAGGCCGGCCTCAAGGCACACGCCGGTGACGCAGTCCTGCGCGCCGGAGGCCGAGCAGTCTTCGCCGAGGCGACCGAGGCCCGTCTTGCAGGTGCCACGCTGCGGCATGCAGTAGCTGCGCTGCACGCCCGAGGGGTCGTCGACGGCGCGGCACACAAACCCGACGCCGAAGCTCTGCACGCACGCGGCGTCATCAGCGCACGGCGTCGAGCAGAACGACTCGCCGGCAAACGGGCAGTCGGGGCAGTTGTTGACGATGCAGCGGTTCTCGGTGAACCCGCCGCGGCGGCAGTCGTCGTTGTCAGCGCACGGCGAGCACATGCGGCCGTCGTTGGCGCCCACGCAGCTGTTGCCGGTGCAGACCTTGCCCAGACCGCAGGCGCTCACCTGCCCCAGCGAGTCGTCGGTGTTGCAGTAGCCCGCGCACGTGTTGCTGTTCGGCACGCACTGGAACGGCCCGATCACGTTCGGGTCTTCGCTCTTGCCGATGTTGGTGCACGAGAAATTGGTCGGGCAGTCGGGGTTCTCGGCGGCGTCCAGCTTCGTCGGGTCACAGCCCGCCGTGGGACACACGTTCTTCGCCGGGTTGCAGTCGGTGGCGCAGAACGTCTCGCCCGAGACGACGTTGCGCACACAGAGATCGAAGGGCCCGCCACACTCGGCGTCGCCCTGGCACGCACCGCAGATGGCCTTGCCGGCGGCGCACGACTCGTTCACCGGCGCGCACTGCTTCTGCAAAGTGCCCTCGGCGCCGATGGGCAGCTCGCGGCAGCTGTAGCCCATGGGGCACGCGTCGCCAGCACCACACGGCGCTGTGCAGAACTGCTCGCCCGAGCCGATGGCCGAGAAGCACGCGCCACCTTCAGGGCACTGACGGGAGTCCTGGCAGGGGCTGCAGAGCGCGCGGCTCACCGCGATGTAGCAGTTGCCGGTGTCTGCGTTGCAGGTGTGACCTGCGGGGCAGTCGACCTCTTCTTTGCAGCCCGTCAGCGGACGGCAGATGCGCCCGTAGCGGCCCGCGGCCTGACAGAGGAACGACTCGGGGCACTGATCATCAGAGGTGCACGCGTCGGTGCAGAACCCCGTCTGATCATCGAGCGCCACACACAGGCCAGACGCGCAGATCGACTGGCCGGGAATGCACTGAGCGCCCAACGCGAGCGGCTGCGGCCCAGACGGGCCACACGCCACCAACAGCGTGCTGAGAACCCACAACGTTCGCAGACGCATCACGTCGGACGCTCCTTGTGCTTTCAACGTGGTTGCTTACTTCTTGCCGGCCTTGGCGGCCTTGTGCGCGGCGCGCTGGGCGACCTTGATCGCGGGCTTCACGACGACGAGGCCGTTGTTCGAGCCGGCGACGCCACCCTTGACCAGCAGGAGGTTCTTCTCGGCGTGCACGCCAACGACCTCGAGGTTCTGCGTGGTGACCTGCTCGACACCGTAGTGACCGGGCAGCTTCTTGTTCGGGTACACGCGGCCGGGCGTCTTACGCTGACCGATCGCGCCGGGGTGCTTGCGGTACTCGTGCGTACCGTGCGTCTGGCCGAAGCCGCGGAAGTTCCAGCGCTTCACGACGCCCTGGTAGCCACGGCCCTTGGTGATGCCGGTGACGTCGACGAGCTCGCCCTTCTTGAAGAACGTGTCGAGGTTGATCGCCTCACCGACCTTGAAGCCTTCGAGCTCGGTGGCGTCGACGCGGAACTCGCGCACGATGCGCTTGGCCTTCGCGCCGGCCTTCTTGAACGAGCCGACCTGCGCCTTGGTCAGGTGCTTCTCCTTGGCGTCCACGAGGCCGAGAACGACCGCCGTGTACTGGTCCTTCTCCTGCGTGCGCTTGCCGACGACTTCACACGAGGTGATGTCGATGACCGTCACGGGGACCACGTTGCCTTCTTCGTTGAAGATCTGCGTCATGCCGACCTTCTTGCCGATAACACCCTTCATCTGACTGCTCCTTCTCTCGGACGTGGCGTTGCGCCATTGGTCCGGTGCGGTACCGCCGCCTCGGGAAATCCTCTCAAGAGCGAGAGGGAGGCGCGCACCTAGCAGCACACCTCCCTGCACGCAAGGCGCTGGCACGGTAAGACGCCCGCCGTGGCGCTGGAGCTGACCAGAAACATCACCGGACGGGTGCAGATCAACTGTCGCGTCGACGCCGTGCCGGCCGCGGCGGAGGTCGAGAGCAACGGCGCGCGCCTGCTCCACCTCGGCGGCGACGACCGGCTCGGCCTCGGCAGCGACGCGCGCGTGCGCACCGCGGTGACCGGCGCGCTCAAGGAATACGGCGTCGGCTGCGCCGAGGGCACGAAGCTGCAGAGCGCCCTCGAGGCGCGGGCGGCGTCGCTGCTCGGCGCCGAAGCCGCGGCGGTGATCGATCACGAGAGCGCGCTGCTCGAGCTGTTGCCCGCCTGGCGGCTGCTGTCTGTCGCGCGCGGACGAAGACCGCTGGGCGACGCCGCGCAGGTCGCGACGCCGGAAGACGCCGACGCCGCGCTGAGCCACGCGGGGTTGGTGGGCCTGGTGGTCGAAGCGCTCCACCCGTTGGAAGGCGATCTCGCGGTGGTGCCGCGCTTCGCGGAGATCTGCCAGCGACACCACGCGCAGCTGATCGTCATCGACGACGCGCTCGGTGTGCTGGGCCCGACCGGCGGCGGCGCGGTGGAGCACCTCGCGTTGCAGGATCAGTGTTCGCTGCGCGTCGTGCCGCTGGGCGGCGCCATTCCCGGCAGCGGTGCGCTGGTGTTGGGCGACGCGGCGACCATCGACGCGCTGCGCGGCGTGCGCCCTGCCCCGTCGCCCGCAGCGCTCGCCGCTACGTTGAAGGCGTTGGAGATCTCCGCTGCAGAACCGGCCCGGCGCGCGCGGCTGTTCGACGTCACGCACAAGCTGCTGACTGGCCTGCGCGGCCGAGGCTTCGACACCGGCCCGTGCGTCACGCCGTGGATCCCGCTCTGGTTGGGCGACGAAGCGCTGTGCCACGAGTGGCTCACGTCGCTCGCAGAGTTGGGCGTGGCGTGTCGCGGTTGGCTCGCCGGGCCGCGGTCGCGACTGTTGCTGACGCCGCCGGCCACGATGACCGACGCGCAGATCAACCACGCGCTCGACGTCTTCGATCGGCTCGCGCGCAAGCTGCGGTTGCCCGACGCGGGCTCGCAACTGAAGGACGCGCCGCCGCTGGCCCGCCCCGGCACCTACGCGATGGGCGCGCCCTGTGCGCTGCACTGGCTGACGGTCGAGCCGCGCGAGCAACGCCCGGCGCCGCAGCACGCGCCCGCGCCGATCGCCGCTGAGCCCGGTGAAGACAACCTCTCGCTCTCAGCCCGGGTCTACGACGCCGTCGAGACGGTCACCTGGCGCGCGACGAGCGTGGGTGGCGCGCAGCTGCGCCGTGGCGCCGACGCGTTGCGGGCGCTCATCGACAAGCGCCGGCGCTGAAGAAAACAAATCGCCCGCCGACTCCAGGCCGACGGGCGACGTCACCGCTGAAGCTGTCTTGAACCTCAGTTCTTCTGGGCCGAGGTCTCGGCGTTCTCTTTCTCGAGCTGCGCCTGGCGCTTCTTGAGCTTGGCGATGAGGCCGTCGAAGCCGCCCTTCGCCATCTGCTGCTTGAACTGATCGCTGTAGGTCTGCACCAGCGACACCTCGTCGGTGATGACGTCGTAGATGCGCCAGGCGGCCTTCGCGTCGGCGCGGAACATCTTGTAGTTCACCGAGAACTTGTCGCTCTTCACGTTGAGGGTGGTCTTCACCTCGGCGTCGTTGCCGTCGATCTTCTCGGCGCCGTAGTCGACCTTCGCCGTGCCGCCGCGGTCGTCCTTCACGGCCTTCTGCGCGTAGCTGGCGCGCAACAGCCCCTTCATCGTCGAGGTCAGCTCGTCCTGCTGGGGCTTCTTCAGCTTGGCCCACTCGGCGCCCATCGCCCGCTTGGCGAGCTCGCCAAAGTCGATGAACTCTTCAGCGCGCGCCGAGAGCTTCTCGGTCGTGGCGTCGGGCGACTTGAGGATCTTCTGCACCTCGGCGTCGACGTTCTTCACCAGCTCCAGCGGGCCGGGCGAAGCAGCGAGCGCGAGTGCAGCGACGGCAGCAGTCAACATGGGCGAACTCCCTTTCCAAAACCGTTTGGCGACGAGGTATCGACGTTAGGGCGGTGCGTCAATTCACCGATTCTTCAGCGGTGACGGAACGCCCGGGGTCGCCAAACGGCTGCTGGCCTGCAACTGCAGCGGCTGCGTCAGCGCCTTTACCGAGTACGGCACGATGGGCACGTCGATGCCCTTGAGCAGCACCGCTTCGCTCGTCTCCTGGATCACGCCAGGGCCGGCGCGCATCAAGGTGTCGCTCGTCACCAGCACCTGGCCGGTCTGCGCGATGCCGCACAGGCGCGCGGCGAGGTTCACCGTCGAACCGATGGCGGTGTAGTCGAGGCGCCGCGCCGCGCCGATGGCCCCCACGACGGCCGGGCCGGTGTTGATGCCCACGCCCACTTCGAGCGGCTCACCGTTGACGCGGATCTTGTTGGCCCGCTGCACCATGTCGAGCGCGGCCGCGATCGCCTTGCGCGCGTCGTCTTCGCGGCGATCGACGGCGCCCCACACGGCCATCACGCAGTCGCCGATGAACTTGTCCACCACGCCGCCGTTCTTCTCGACGGCGTCGACGGCTTCACCGAAGAACGCGTTGAGGAACCGCACGACCTCTTCCGGCGGCATGTGCGCGCTCATGGTGGTGAAGCCGCGGATGTCGGCGAACAGCACCGTCACCTCGGCGTTCTGGCCCGCCATGTTCACCTTCATGCGGCCCGACAAGACCTCTTCCACCGCGGCCTGTGAGAGGAAGCGCGAGAGCGACGCGCGCGTCTCGACCTCTTTCTGCACCTGGGCCACGAGCGCCGCGTTGTCGAGGAGGATGGACGCCTGCGCCGCGATGGCGTCGAGCAACGGGAGATCGTCGTCGGTGAAGGCCGCGCTCATCGAGACCGACTCAACGTAGAGGATGCCGATGGTCCCGCTGCGCGTTCGCAACGGCACCGCCATCACGCTCTTGATGCCGCGCACCATGACGCTCTGGCTGCGATCGAAGCGCTCGTCGAGCAAAGCGTTGTGCGTCACGAGGCCGCCGCTCGAGACCAGGGCCTGATCGATGATGGTGCGCGGGACTTCGACCACACGATCGCCCTGCTTCGCCTTCGACGCGTAGCGGCCGCTGGTCAGCCACACCGCCGCGCCGTCGGCGTTCAAGAGCTCGAACACCACCGACAAGATGCGATCGACCATCGCCTCGACGCTGCGCTCCAGCGACACGCGACGGTGGAATTCCTGCGCGATGCGGTAGCGCGCGTTCTCACGGCGCAAGGTGGCGATGGTGAGCGCCTCGAGGTTCACCATCACCGTCTTGCCTTCGGTGCGCTCTTCGGCCGGCGGCTCTTCGGTCACGCCGGTGACGTCGGCGGCGACGCGAATGCTGGTGCGCTCCATCTCTTCGCCGTCGTCGAGATCGCCCAGGCCCGGCTTGGTGATCGAGCTCGTCAGCCCCGGCCCGGCGCCGTTGGGCGTGACATCGGCGAAGGCGTCGTCTTGCCGGTAGAACGCGCGGCGAATCAACGCGGCCACGGCGCCGGTGGTGGCCACGTACACGGTGATGCCGCGCGCGCCGACGATCTGCCGGAGCTCCGGCTCGAGCGTCGACGACAGCGGCACCGAGGCCACCACGCTGAGCTCCTGCTTCGCGCCGTCCCAGTGCACCGGGCACATGCGCAGCCGCTCGGCCGAGCGCACGCCCACGCGCTCGAGAAGATCTTCATCGAGGCGGATGGTGCGCAGCTTGTCGGCCTTCACGAAGCGCGTGGAATAGAGCTCCGCGAAGATGCGCAGGAAGTCGCTCTCACGCAGCAGGTTGAGTCTAAGCAGCGCGTCAGAGAGCGAGCCGCCGTGCTCGCGCACGTACGCGCGCCCTTTCTCGAGGCCGACGCTGTCGATGAGCCCGCTCGCGCGGAGCGGACTGACGATGACGGCTTCGGGTTCCGTGGAGACCGTCATGCGAGCCGCGCGAGTCTAGGCACGGGCGATGCCGGTCGTCAGCGAGAGACGCGATCGATATGCAATCTGACAGATTGCGAGGGTCGTCTGGCCCCCAGCTGGTTGGGCACGCGCCAGAACTGGCCGCCCGACTGCAACGCGATGAGCTCGTAGTCACCCGCCGGCGGCGCGCCGAATACCGACGTGGTGACGCCGCCGTCAGCCGACGGCGCCTGCGCGATGGCCTGCGGCACCATGACGGCCTGCAGCTTCGTGGCGGTGACGCGCACATCGAGGCGGCCTTCGAGCGTGCGCAAGAACGGTGAGGGATCGAACACGAGCGGCGCGATGACGGTCGTGCCCGCTTCGACCTGGCCGGGCCGCGGCAGCCAGCGCAAGAAGAGCTGCAGGCTGAGATCAGGCGCGCCGTCACCGTCGCGATCATCGGGGCGATCGTCGCCGTCGTCGTCGACGAGCCCGAACGAGAAGGCCACGCGATCGGCGTCGAACACGTCGACGTCGTCGGCCACCAGCGTCAGCGGCGTGATGCCATCGAGCGCCGGGTCGAGCGCCACGTCGAGGTCGGCCTCACCTTCGAGCGAGAACGCCGGCGGGTCGAGGAACACCGGCATCGACAGCTCGACCTCGACGTTCGCGCCGCGACCCGGCTGCGACTGCAGCGCGAGGCCCTTCGACACCCGATCACCTGACGTGGCCTGCGCGAGCACGTCGACCGCGCCATCGAAGTTGGCGTCGACGTCTTGCACGCCGTACAGCCGGTACGCGTTGGGCGCGACGTCGGCGAAGACAAACCGGGGATCCGTCTCGAGCCGCGCAGCGCTGACCGCGGTCACCGCGACGGGCTCCGTCGGCTGCCCGGGAGGACCTTCGCCCGGTCGATAGAGAAAGAGCCACGCGTCGCCACCGACGGTCGTGTGGACGGCGCCGGACACCACGCCGTTGCGCGAGAGCGGCGGCGTCTCTGACGGCTCGGTGCACGCGCTCGCGAGCACCAGCAGCGTGACGACGGCGCGCTTCACCGGGTGTGAACGACGGCCTCGACGTTGTTGTCGTCGGGATCGAGCACGAACGCGCCGTAGTACGTCGGGTGGTACTGCTCGCGCTCGCCGGGGCCGCCGTTGTCGCGACCGCCGGCCTTCAACGCGGCGTCGAAGAAGCGGTGCACGGCCTCACGCGACGGCGCGACGAAGGCGATGTGGCGCGGCGAGGCAGCCTGCTTCACCTCCGCGAGCCAGAGCGTCGGCTTCCCCGGCGGGCCGTACGCGCACATGCGGCGGTTGGGGAACTCGCCGTCCCACGTGGCCACCATCTCCATCACGCGGCCGTAACCGAGAGGCGCCAACGCCGCGTCGTAGAAGCGCTGCGCGGCCTCGAACTTCGTCGTGTAGGTGCTGAGGTGATCGATCATCGCTTCACTTTCCGTAGCTGAAAGAGTCCAACACCCGCTTGAGGATCGGCCCGAAGCGCGCGCCCGACGAGGTCTTCGCCGTCCACGTCAGCACCCACTTCGTGCGGCCGTTGCAGCCCGTCACCAGCGTCGTCGTCACCTTGTTGGCGTCGGTCTTCTCTTCGCCGACGTAGTCGTTGGTGATCTTCTTCGACGCGGGCTGCGCGCCGACGGTGGTGGCCACGAAGCCCTCCGTGCCGAGCGCTTCGACGAGCTGCTTCACGCAGGCCTTCGCCGGCCTGACGGGGTCGACCGGAAAGACAGAGACCGCGATCGACGCGCCTGACTCGGGCTCCAACCACTCGAGCGAGTTCGCGTCAGGCTGCGCCTTCTGCCACTGCGTCGGCCCCTTGAAGCTGACGCCACCGAGCGTGACCTTCGAGAGCGAGTCGACGCCACCCAGCGACAGCGACGCCATGAGTGTGAGTGCGAGCATGACCACCGTATACACCTTCAGTGCGGCATCTTGTCGCAGGGTCGCGCGCGCGCCTGCGAGCTAGTTCAGCCGCGTGGTCCGGCTCGTGGTCTTCAGTGTGCTGGTGGCGGCGTCGGCGGCGATGGCGTGCCCCACGTGCACCTGCGCCAACCCCGCGCTGACCACCATCGGCGCTGATCGACCTTTCGACAACCGCGTTCGCGTCTCGGCGACCTTCCGCGCGTGGGAACAGCACGAGGGCACGCGCGACCTCGACGCGGTGACGCTGCGCGAGGTGCGCGCCGATCTCACGGCGACGTGGAGCCCACTCGCGCGGTGGACCTTCCTCGTGAACCTGCCGCTGCAAATGCGCGAACGCAGCGACGTGTCGCTCACGAAGGAGCGCGGCTTCGGGCCCGGTGAGATCGACGTGTCCGCGCGCATGTTGCTGCTCGGCGTCGAAGGGCTGCGGCCGCGGCACCTGTTGAGCGTGGTGACGAGCGTGCGGCTGCCGACCGCGCCGACGCTCTTCGCGGCCGACGGCGTGGCGCTCGACGTCGACGCGCAGCTGGGACCGGGCTCGGTGGTGCCGTCGGTCGGCCTCTTGTGGAGCGCGTTCATCGGCGACCAATGGTCGACCTTCGTCTCGCTGCTGGGCGACGTGCCGATCCAGGGGCGCTACGGGCTGCGCATCGGGCCAGGAATCCAGGCGCTCGCGGCGGGCCAGTTCCAGCCGTGGCCGTGGCTCGGGCTGCGGCTGGGCGTCGACGCGCGGTACGAGTTCCCTTCGTATTACCAGGGCGTCGAGCAGACCCGGCTCTCGGGCGTGCTGGTGCAGCCGCTGGCCGACGTGATCATCGCGCCCATCTCGCGGCTGTTGATCGTCGCGGGCGCGCGCTTCCCCGTGGCCGACTCGCGCCCCGGCCCGGTGTGGAACTCGCCCACGGCGGTGCTCTCGGTGGTGGTCGACCTGTGAAGCGCGTCCTGCCCTTCATGCTGCTGCTGACCGGCTGCGCCGAGCGCGTCGACGGGCTCCGCGTCGAGCTGTCAGTGCGCAACACGCAGCCGGTCGCACTCACGACGGCAACCATCGCACTAGAAGAGGTACAGCTGCAGCCCTGTGCGCAGCGGGCCGCGTGGTGGTCGCCCCTCTCGACGGCGCACGCGCACGGCCTCGAGGTGCACAGCGAGCCGCGCTTGGTGCACGCCGCGATGCTGGTCGATCTCACCTCGACCGACGTGCAGCCGCTCGCGACGTGGAAGCCACCGCCCGGGGCGATCTGCCACGTGCGCGTAGCGTTCCGCCCCAGCACCAGCGAGAGCGCGTCTTCTGGCACCACCGTGTTCCTCGAAGGCGACGTCGCCGGCGCGCGATTCCGCCAGCTCGTCACCACGCAGCGAGAGGTCGTGCTGTCCATCGACCCGACGGAGCCGAACTTCGCGCTGCAGCTCGAAGCCACACCGCCACCCGCAGGCGCCGACGCCGCCACCACGCTTGAGCAGTTCGCCACCACCCTCACCGCAAAGGTCGTCCCATGAAGCGCTTCGCTCTGTCGTCAGTCCTCTTCTTTGCGGCGTGTGGTCAGCCCGTCGAGCCGCCGACGCACACGCACGACGCGGTGACGGAGCTGCCCTTCGTCGCGAAGGTCGGCACGCAGAACTTCGCTTGCGGCACCGACTTCACGCTGGGCACCACGCAGAGCACCTGGAAGCCGCGCGACCTGCGCTTCTATGTGCACGACATCGTCCTCATCGACGAAGACGGCGCCGAGGTGCCCTTCACGTTGGCCAACGACGACTTCCAGGGAGAAGGCGCCGCGCTGCTCGACTTCGAAGACGCGAGCGGCGACTGCAGCAACGGCACCGTCGAGACGCACGCGACGCTGACCGGCAACGCGGAGGGTCGTCACTACACGGCGATCGCGTTCACGCTCGGGCTGCCCTTCCCGCTCAACCACCGCGACGCGACGGCGCAGGCGAAGCCCTTCAGCAGCAGCGGCATGTTCTGGAGCTGGAACGCTGGATACAAGTTCCTCAAGGTCGACGGCTTCACCACCGGCCTCGCCATGGGCCACAACGTGCACGTAGGGAGCACTGGCTGCATGGCAGGCGCGGCACCCAACTCGGTCGAGCGCTGCGCCGCCGAGAACCGCGTGCGGGTGCGCCTCGACGGGTTCGCAGCGAACAGCACCATCGTGTTCGATGTCGCGAAGCTCTTCGAAGGCAGCGATCTCGACACCAACCAGATCGGCGCGCCCGGCTGCATGTCTGGCGCGACGGACACCGACTGCGCGCCGATCTTCTCGCGCCTCGGCCTGCCGTTCGGCGGCGCGGCGGCCACCACGCAGACGGTCTTCTCGCTCGGGACGAAGTAGTCCGATGCGCGGCGCGTGGCTCATGCCGGCGGTGTTGATGGCGTGCGGGCCTGCACCGATGCCCGTCCCCGAGTGGAACTGGAACCTGCCGCCGGGCTTCCCCACGCCCAGCGTGCCCGCCGACAACCCGATGACCGAGGCGTGCGTGTCGCTCGGTCGCACCCTGTTCTTCGACCCGCAGCTCTCGCGCAACGGCAAGCAGGCATGCGCGACCTGTCACGAACCCGAGCGCGCCTACACCGACGGGCGCGTTCACGCCGTCGGCAGCACCGGCGAAGCCCATCGCCGCAACGCGCAGGGCCTCGCCAACATCGCGTGGAGCTCCACGCTGACGTGGGCCAACCCGCTGCTCAACACGCTCGAGGCGCAGGCGATGGTGCCGCTCTTCGGCGAAGAGCCGGTGGAGCTGGGCTGGGCCAACCGCGAAGACGAGCTGCTGACGCGACTCGAAGTGCACCGTGACGCCTTTGAAGCGGCGTACCCCGATGCGGGCGTCAGCGTGTTCGCGTTGACGCGCGCGCTGGCGTGCTTCCAACGCACGTTGATCAGCGGCGACGCGCCATACGATCGCGGCGAGCTGAACGCCGACGCGCGCGCGGGCCTCGAGCTGTTCAACAGCGAGCGCATGGAGTGCTACCACTGCCACACCGGCTTCTCGTTCTCCGACTCGGTCTCGCACGCGCAGTCTGGCCCCGTCGAGAAGCCGTTCCACAACACGGGCCTCTACGACACCGACGGCCAGGGCAGCTTCCCCGCGTCAGACACCGGGCTCTACGAGCTGACCGGCCGCGCCGGCGACATGGGCAAGTTCCGCGCGCCGACGCTGCGCAACCTCTCGTTCACCGCGCCGTACATGCACGACGGCAGCCTGGCGACGCTCGACGAGGTCCTCGACGCGTACGCCGCCGGTGGCCACGCGAAGGCCGTGAGTGGCACCGCGAGCCCGCTGCAGAGCGATCTGGTGCGCGGCTTCGAGCTCACCGCCGACGAGCGACGTCAGCTCAAGGCCTTCCTGCTCACGCTCGATGACCCGTCTTTCGCGCAACGGCCGTGAGCGCTACACCCCGCCCGTGATCGCCTCGCCGCTCGCCACGCAGAACCTGACCTGGCTCCGGCGCGTGCGCTGGCTCACGTGGTCGGCGCTCGCGTTGCTGATCGCGTGGATGATCTTCGGCCTGCAGATCTCGCTGCAGACCGGCTTCCTCGTCGGGCTGCTCGTCGCGGGCTTCGGCAGCAACGCGGCGCTGCTCGCGGTGAAGGCACCCACGGAGCGCACGCTGCTGCAGGTGATGCTGCTCGACGTGGCGCTGCACACGGCGCTCTTCTTCTTCTCGGGCGGGCCGTTCAACCCGTTCACCACGCTGTACCTCGTCAACATCGCGCTCGGCACGTTGATGCTGTCGCGGCGAAGGCAGTGGGTGCAGCTCGTGGCGTGCCTGCTCGGCTTCGCGTCGCTCTTCGTGCTCGAGAAGTTCGCGCCCGCCGACCTCGTGCTGCCCAACCACGCACAGCTGATGCGCGTGCACCTGGCGGGCATGTTGATCGCGTTCATCGTGGCCGCCGCGTTCATCGTGGCGTTCATGGAGCGCTTGCTCGCCGCGTTGCGCAGCCGCGACGCGGAGCTCGACGCCGCCCGTCAGGCCGCCGCGCGCAACGAGAAGCTGGCCGCGCTCACCACGCTCACCGCGGGCGCAGCGCACGAGCTCGGGACACCGCTGGGTACCATCGCCATCGCGTCGACCGAATTGCTGCGCGCGCTGGAACGCCTCAAGGTGCCCGACGACGTGCGCGACGACGCAAAGTTGGTGCGCGCGCAGGTCGATCGGTGCCGCGAGATCCTCTCGCAGATGTCAGCGCGCAGCGGGGAGATCACCGGCGAGGGCTTCACGCGCATCACCGTCGCCGAGTGGGTGCAGCAAGCGGTCGCCGAGCTGCCGCAGGGCACTGCGCTGACGCCGCCAGAGACCGAAGGCCTCACGATCGTCGGCCCGCGCGTGGCGCTGACACAGGCGCTGGTGAACCTGCTCCGCAACGCGCTGCGGGCGTCCCCTGACGTGAAGCTTCGGGCGCGCGCAGAAGCCCAGCGGTTGATCGTCGAAGTGCAGGACGACGGCCCGCCACTCACACCGGAGATCTTCGCGCGCCTGGGCGAGCCGTTCTTCACCACGCGGCCCGCGGGCCAGGGCATGGGCCTCGGCGTCTTCCTCGCGCGCACGCTGGCTGATCAGCTCGGCGGTTCGCTGCGGTACGAGCGCGGTGAGCAGCGCGGCACCACCGCCCGACTGGAGCTCCCGCTCGCATGAGCACCGCCCGCACGCTGTTGTTGGTCGACGACGACGAGACCTTCCGCACACGGCTCGCGCGGGCGATGACCGAACGCGACTTCGCGGTGACGACGGCAGGCTCGACGGAAGAAGCGATGGCGTTGGTGGGTGAAGCGCCCGAGTACGCGGTGATCGATCTGCGCATGCCCGGCAAGTCGGGCCTCGACCTCCTCGCGGCGCTCAAGAGACAGGACCCCAACACGCACGTGGTGATGTTGACCGGCTACGGCAGCATCAGCACTGCGGTGGAGGCCACGCGGCGCGGCGCGGCGGTGTACCTGACGAAGCCCGTCGACGCCGACGAGGTGCAGCGCGCGCTGTTGGGGGAAGCGACGACGCCCGCGACCGACGAAGACGTGCCGACGCTGGCGCGCGCCGAGTGGGAATACATCAACAAGGTGCTGCACGATTGCGGCGACAACGTGTCGGAAGCCGCGCGACGTCTCGGCATCCACCGACGCTCGCTGCAGCGAAAGCTCCAGAAGTACCCGCCGCCGCGCTGAACGTTCAGGGAGGCGGCTTGCGCGCGCAGCCAGCGGGCTTACCCATGAGTGCATGAGCACCGCATTCGCGCCGACGTCGGTGACGACGCATCGGCTCTCGAACTCCGTGAAGACCGCCGTCCTGCTGGCCGCGATGAGCGCGCTGGTGTTGGGGGTCGGCCACGTCATCGGCGGCGCGCAGGGCCTCTTGTGGGGTGGCGCGCTCGTGCTGGTGATGAACCTGGGCTCGTTCTGGTTCAGCGACTCGCTCGCGTTGATGATGAACCGCGCGCGGCCGCTCGCGCCGGGTCAGCTGCCGTGGTTGGAGCAGTTGGTGGGCGACCTCGCGCGCACGGCGAAGCTGCCGAAGACGCCGCGGCTCTACGTCATCGACACGCCGACGCCGAACGCGTTCGCCACAGGCCGCAGCCCCGAGAAGGCCGCGGTCGCGGTGACGACGGGGCTCTTGCAGATGATGAACCGGCGCGAACTGGCCGGGGTGCTGGCGCACGAGCTCGCGCACGTGAAGCACCGCGACACGCTCATCATGACCGTCGCCGCCACGTTGGCCGGTGTGATCTCGCACGTGGCGCAGATGGCGTTCTGGTTCGGCGGTGCGCTGTTCCGCGGCGATGACGACGACGAAGGCACCAACCCGCTCGTCGCGCTCGGCCTGCTGATCGTGGCGCCGATCACCGCCACGCTCATTCAGCTGGCCATCAGTCGCTCGCGAGAGTTCGACGCAGACGCGGCCGCCGTGGAGCTCACCGGCGACCCGCAAGGCCTCGCGTCGGCGCTGTCGCGGCTGGACCAGGGCAACCGCGCGCTGCCGCTCGACCACAGCCCGGCCACCGCGCACCTGTTCATCGTCAACCCGCTCTCGGGTGGCGGCGTCATGGGCCTGTTCGCGACGCATCCGCCCATCGACGAGCGCGTGCGACGGTTGCTGTCGACGCGGTGAGGATCGCCGGCGCGAACTGCGGCAACCTACGCAGTCATGAGATCTCTCGTGGCGTGGGTCGTGTTGTGCGGAGCGGTGTTCGTCGTCGGCTGCGGCACCACGTCGGGGCGATGTGACTCGACGAGCTGTGCGACCGGCTGCTGCGACGCCAACGGGCAATGCCAGGTGTCCACGAGCCTCACGTGTGGAACCAACGGCGCGGCGTGCAGCAGCTGTCAGCTCGGGTCGACGTGCGTGCTCGGCGTCTGCACGTCCGGAACGGGAACTGGCGGTGGCTCAGCGACCGGCGGCGGCTCCGCGACCGGCGGCGGCTCGGCGACTGGCGGCGGCTCGGCAACCGGCGGCGGTTCGGCAACCGGCGGCGGCTCAGCGACCGGCGGCGGCTCAGCGACCGGCGGCGGCTCAGCGACCGGCGGCGGCTCCGCGACCGGCGGCGGCTCCGCGACCGGGGGCGGCGCGCCGGAGGTTCCGATCTCGTTCAGCAACTGCCCGACCTTCACCCCGTGCCTCACGGTCATCCCGATGAACGGCCCGCTCACCTACGTGGGCGCATGCATCGACACGACCGAGCAGCAACGCTACGCCGACTTCTTCGACCGCAACTGCGGCACGGGCAGCACGTTCCTCGCGAACTGGACCGGCACCATTCGCGGCACGACCGACTTCTCGACCACCACCGTCACGCGAGACGTCGAGAGCACGCTGAATTTCACGGCCTTCATCACCGGCGCGAACTGCAGCGGCACCACCGGTTGCGCGGCCGTCCAGACCGCCGTCACGCAGAGCTTCGGCTTCACCGGAACCTGCAACAGCAGCGGCAGCACCTGCACCTGCACGCTCAGCCGCACCATCGCGGACCAGACCACCGAGCCGATGACCGTCAACCAGACGAACATCGAGCTGCCGACGTCAGGCCGGCTCTTCGACACCTGCGGGAGCAGCGGCGGCATCCGTTACCGGGAACGCGCGCCAACAGACCCGCTCCAGGTGCCCGAGATCGGCATCTACACGCTGACGCCATTCCCCTGACCAAACCGCGCGGGGCGTCCTTCCCCGGGGGGCGGTCAGCCTGTATAGGGCGCCGCGGTAGTTGAACCCTCGACGGAGAAAAACCTCGTGATCATCGCACTCGTTCTGATCGGCGTCGCACTCGCCATCAGCCTCGCTTTCAACCTCGGCCTCGTGGGCGGTCAGAAGCCCGCCGCGCAGTCCTCGTCTTCGAACGCCCCGGCCGCCGCGCGTGAATCGCGCTCGTCGGGTGACGACACCCGCAAGCTGGAAGGCGAGCTGGACAAGAAGAAGAAGGAGATCGAGGAGCTCAAGAAGGCGCAGAACGACCTGAAGGAAGAGCTCAAGACGGCCAAGAAGAAGCTTTTCGACGTCAAGGAGTCGCACAAGGACGGCGACGACCTCGCGAAGGCCCGCACCGAGGTCGAGCGTCAGGCCTCGATTCAGCTCGACGCCACGCGCGCGGAGCTCGCCACGGCGCTCGCCGACATCCAGCGCCTGAAGTCGGACGCCGAGAACAAGGGCAAGAAGCGCCCGGTCGAAGCGGCGCCTGTCGAGAAGAAGGAAGAGGCTCCGAAGCCGCAGGAAGTCGTCACGCGCGTCATCCGCGAGCTCTCGGACGTCGAGAAGGAGCGCATCGCCAAGCTCGAGACGCAGTCGGCGAACGACCGCAAGAAGGCCAACGAGCTCGACCGCGAGCTGAAGTCCTTCAAGGCGAAGCTCGACCGCCACCAGCGCGACAGCAAGCGCGTGTACCAGGACGCTGAGCTGGCCCGTGACAAGTTCCGCGCCATCGAGACGCGCCTCAACCGCACCATCATGGAGAACGACCTCCTGAAGCGCGCGATCAAGGACGTCGAGAAGAAGGCGGGCATCGACGCCGGCCGTCTCGAGCTGAACGCCGAAGAGCTCGCGCAGAGCGACGCGACGATGAAGGCCAAGCACGCCGCCGAAGACGCCGCCGAGGCCGAGGCCCGCGCCAAGCTGGAAGCCGCGCCCGCCACGCACGCCGAAGAGGCGCCCGCCGCGGAGGCCGTCGCGGCCCCTGCGCCGTCAGCTCCCGAAGCGGCGCCGGCCACCCCGCCCGCGCAGGCCTGAAGTCACACCAGAGTTGAAGTGACTTGAGAGCCCTCGCTCCTTCGCTGGAGCGGGGGCTCCTTGTTTTCAGGACTGGGAGACGAGCGTCTCGACGACGCGGCTCACGTCCTTCCAGGTCGACACGCCCGCGTAGGCCGCGGCGATCTCACCCGACTTCGCGAACAGCACGCGCGAGGGCAGCTCACGAATGCGGCCGAACACCGTCTCGCCGTTGCGCACGCGATCGTCGGCCACCAGCAACGGCCACGTCAGCTTGTAGCCCTCGGCGAACGGGTCGAGCACGTCGCGGCCCTCGAGGTCCATGCCCACCATGACGTTGGCGAAGCCGCGCTCGCCGTAGTCGCGCTCGAGCCGCTGCAAGACGACGAGGTCAGCGAGGCACGGGAAACACCAGGTGGCGATGAAGGTGACGAGCACCACCTTGCCTTCCAGTGTCCACGGCTCGTACGGCACGGAGCCCGCGGTCTGGTGCGGCAGATCGTTCAGGTACGTGCGGAACACCTCGGCGGGAGGCACCCGCTTGGCGCAGCCGCTCGCGAGAGCCGCCAGCAGCACGCTGCGACGCGAGATCACGCCTTGGTCTCGGCCGCGCGCTGGCATTCCTTGCACAGGCCGTAGAGCTCCATCTTGTGCGAGACGACCTTGAAGCCGTGGCGCCGCGCGACGCCGTCCTGCAGCCGCTCGATCTGATCGTTCTCGAACTCGATGATCTTCTTGCAGCTGGTGCAGATGAGGTGGTCGTGGTGCTCGCGACCGAAGGCCGCCTCGTAGCGCGTCTGCCCGTCACCGAAGTTCCGGGCGTGGGCCAGGCCGCTCTCTGAGAGCAGCTTCATGGTGCGGTACACGGTGGCCACCGACACGCGCGGGTCGTCCTGACGCACGCGGCCCCAGACCTCCTCGACCGAGAAGTGCCCGTGCATGTCGAAGAACACCTCGACGATGAGGCTGCGCTGACGGGTCGACTTGAGCCCGTGCTCGCCCATGTATTGATCGAGCGTCTTCTCGATCTCGTCTCGCTGGGTCTGCGTCATCGTCACGGAAATCGGGCCTCCCACGGAGCGCGGGCCGCGCCCAGATCGCTCCCGCCGTTGAGTTTCACCAGCGCGGCGTGCGCTGCATCTCGCACCGCCGCGTCACCATCATCAAGCAGGGCCGCCAGCGCGCGCGCCTGCGACACGTCACCGCGCCAGCCTGCGTTCTCAGCGGCCATCGCCCGCACCCGCGCGTCGCGGCTGACCAGCAACGAGGCCTGAGTGGCGGCGCCCTGCGCCCGCGGAAAGAGCAGCAACAGGAAGAAGAGCGCCGCGAGGAAGATCTGGATGAAGGCCTTGAACGGCGAGTACCGGCGCGCCATCACCAGCGCCAGCCGGTACACCGTGAAGCCCAACGCGAAGGCCAGGAAGAGCCACGGGGCGGCCTGCGCCAGCGTGGGGTCGACGCCCGGCGAGCGCTGGGCATAGAGCGCCACGCCGGCCGAAACGACCAGCAGCGCGTAGAGCGCGAGAGACCACGCCGGTCTCACGCGCACGCCGACGACGCTCGGCTCTTCTGGAGACTGGTCAGACACCGCTTTGGCGTTCATTGACACGTTCCGAAGACTGCTTATACGCACCGCGCACCTCTTTGGACACATCGACGAATGGACTGGCACCGCAAGCGACACCCTGAAGACGTTCCCACTCCGGTCGCGGTCGCGCTGTCGGACTACTGCCGTCGGGCCCGTTCGCCCGCATCACCCGGTCTGGTGAGAGACGCCCTGTCGCTGCTGTCAGAGGCCGACGACGCCCGCGTGCGCGCGCTCGCTGACACCGAGCCCACCCAGAAGCTGGGGCCATTCGGTGTCATCGACGTGATCCGCGGCACCACCGAGGCACTCGCTGCCGAGCGTCAGGCCACCGGCTACTACGACGAGGTGCGCCGCCTCGCCGAAGAAGGCGGCCTGCCCGAGCTGCTGGAGCCCAGCGAGCCAGAGACACCCGTCGCCGCGCCGAAGCCCAGCGCGCCGAAGAAGGCGCCCGCCGCGCGCAAGCCGCGCCAGACCGTGCGCGAGAAGATCGCGCCGCTCAAGCGCAAGGCCGGCGAGAAGCCTGTGCGCACGCGGCCGCAGCAGCCGCTGCCCGGCACGGCCTTCCTGCCCAAGCGCAACCTGCCTGCCCCGCGCGGCCGCTTCACGACGGTCGACCCCACGCGCGCCAGCTTCGACTCGCTGTTCCGCCCCGATGGCAAGGACACCATCGAGACGCTGATCGCCCAGGTGCCGCACCGCGTGGCGCTGCTGCGCACGCTCGAGCAGGGCTACGTCGGCCGGCGCGGCTCGGCACTGTCGGTGGGCGACGTGGAAGATCTCCTCGAGGCGCACGAGCTCTTCGAGACGATCGAGAAGAAGGAACGCGACGGCGTGCTGGCGGCAGTGATCGATCAGAAGGGCTCGCTGGGCCGCGCGGCGCACGCCTTCGGGCTGACGCGCAGCGAGCTCGAGAGCCTGGTCGGCGCGCTCAGCGTCGAGCCGCAGATCGAAGAGATCCGCGAGCGCTTCATCAAGGAAGCGTTGGCCCCGCAGAACCTCGGGCTGCGCATCGATCTCCTGTTCCGCAACCGCTACGTCGAAGATCTCGGCATCGAGCGCCGCTTCATGACGGCGCTGACCAACGAGCTCTCGGAGCTGATTGACGAAGTGAAAGACGCGGCCACCAGCGTGCCGACCCTGGTCGACATGCTGTCCCGCCAACATGCGCTGCACGCTGAGAGCCTGCGTCGCGCGCTGGAAAAACTCGGGCTCCTCGAGCCCTGGCTCAAAGACGTGAGGTGAAGTCGTGCCGATCTACGAATACCGGTGTCAGAAGTGCGGCAAGGAACTCGAGGTGTTGCACAAGGTGAGCGACCCCGCGCCCGCCGTGTGCCCTGAGTGCAAGGCCGAGAACTCGCTCGAGCGCCTCGTCTCGCGCACCTCGTTCCAGCTCAAGGGCGGCGGCTGGTACAGCGACCTCTACTCGAGCGCCAAGAAGAGCGACTCCAGCTCGAGCTCCAGCAGCAGCTCGTCGTCGTCGTCCTCTTCTTCCTCGTCTTCGTCGAGCTCGACCTCGTCGACGTCTTCGAGCGGCTCGTCGTCGTCGGGGAGCAGCAGCACGTGAGATCGCTGGCGCTCGCGGCGTGTCTGTCGTTGTTGGGGTGTGCCACCGCGCAGGTGGCGGTGCCGCCCACCGACGTGGCCGATCTCGAGCGTGGGCTGACGGGCGAGGCGCGCTTCCTGCGTACGTCGATGCACGTCACGCCCTTCTACGGCGATCAGACGCGCAAGCTGCTGACGCCGGTCGACCCGTCGCTGGTGCGCTTCCTCAACGACACGTCGGGCAAGCCGCTCAACCCCGGCGCCGTCGAGGCCACGTTCCCCGCGGGCACGCCCGTTCGCATCATGAAGGTCGAGTTTCCCTCGGGCTGGGTGATGGCCGAGCGCGTGCTCTACACGCCACGCACGTTGGTGTGGGTGTACGTCGAGGTCACGGGTCGCGCGAAGAACGCCGCGCCTGCCGTGCTGGTGCTGCGCCCCGGCCTGACGTCGAAAGACGACTTCAACACCGAGCTGGAGCGGCACCTCACGCGGCAAGATCCGTCGCCGCGCCTCGAGACCTTCACCGACGCGGTGCGGGACGCCATCAAGACCAAGCGCGCCATCGTCGACATGCCCGCCGAGGCGCTCGAGATGGCCTGGGGCTTCCCCGAGAGCAAGCGCGTGGAGCTGGTCGACACGCAGCGCCGGGAGACCTGGTACTGGGGCGACAAGGCGCGGGAGGCCGTGTTGGTCGACGGCCGCGTGCAGACGGTCAGCGGCGCCGAGCTGCGCTGACGTTCACCGCAGCGAGAGCGTCACCACGCCGGTGACGCTCGCCGACACCACCGACACCGCGAGCAGCTGGTTCAGCTTCGAGCCCACGCCTTCACGACGAAGCCCGTCGCGGCGCAGGCGATCAGCGTGCGCCAGCCGGAGCTTGAGCGCCACGATCGCGCCGCCACCGATGAGCGCCAGCAGCACCCGCGAAGACGCCGTGAACGCGGCGAGGCCGAGACACACCGCCACCGTGCAGAGCACGAGATCGCAGGCCGGGTGCGCCAACCTCAGCGAGGCCACCGACGCTTCTTCTTCTTCTTCTTGAGCTCGGCTTCCTTGGCCGCGCCGGGCCGCTGCAGGTGCGGCAGCTCGCCCATCTGCACCGGGAAGTAGTCTCGACCGGCGAGCGCCTTCACCAGCTCGGCCTGGGTGTTGACCGGCTTCATGAACAGCGTGGCGCCGTAGCCGATCTCATCGAGCGAGGCCCGCGCGTCGGAGCCCGCGACGCCCGGCACCTTGAGCGCCTCGGCGGCTTCGATCGCCAGCTCGTTCGCGCCCGCGCGCACCTTGGGGTTGTAGACCTCGACCGCCGACAGCAGCTTGAGCGACTTCACAGCGTCGAGCGCCGGCGTCGGGTAGTCCTTGTCGTAGGGCCGCGCGGCGACGATCACCGCGCCGAGCGCCTTGAGCTTGGGCAGCGCTTCGTCGGCCTTCCACGGCGTCTCGCGGTTGCTGCCCCACATCTGCACCGGCTCGGGCGCACGATCGGGCTTCTCGAAGAAGCAGAGGTACTGCCCCTTGTCGGTCGCCAGCTCGAGCCCCACGAAGATCTTCAGCTTCGTCGTGCGCTGCAGGTCGAACAGCTCGTCGCAGCCGTCCTGGGTGTTGGTCTCGGTGAACGCGACGCCGTCAAGGCCGAATGACTCAGCGCGTTGGAGGACCGCGCGCGGGTCGAGCTGGCAGTCGCGCGACAGGTACGAATGGACGTGGAGGTCGATCAGCATGGGGCTTGTGGGGAGTGACAACCGCGTGGGATAAGCCACCGCATGTTCACTGGCGTCAAGGTCTTTTCCGCAACGAAGGCGAAGGAACGTGAAGAGCTCAGCGAGAACGTGAATCGCTGGATCAAGGCGAACACGGATCTCGAGATCGTCGACCGCGTGGTCCGGCAGTCGAGCGACAACGAGTTCCACTGCTACTCGCTGCTGCTGTTCTACAAGCAGCGCGCGTAACCAGCGCGACACATCATTTGGGCTTCCCGTGCGGTCGCGCTAAGACGCGCGACCGGGTGCAATTTTCTGCTCTGGGGAGAACCAAATACATGACGAACCACCTGACGAAGCTGGCGCTGTTCGCCGTCCCATTCGTGTGCCTCGGCGCCGCGTGCGCGCCTGAGTGCATCGATCTCTACGACTGCGCCGAGAAGGCCGAGAAAGACGGCGTCGCGATGACGTGCACCGCCGGCAAGTGCGTCGCGGCGACGCCGTTTGACGCGGGCACCGGCGGCGGTGACGGCACCACTGGCGGTGGCGACGGCACGACGGGCGGCGGCACGGGCGGCGGTGGTGACGAAGACGCGGGCACCGGCGGTGGCGGCGGCGATGAAGACGCGGGCACCGGCGGCGGCACGGGTACGGGCGGCGGCTCCGCGACGGGCGGCGGCAGTGCGACCGGCGGCGGCACGGGCCTCAACTTCCCTGTCATCGGGAGCTACACGGCCACCATCAGCGCGGCGCAGGCCATCACCGGCTCAACGTCGACGGCGACCGGCAGCGGCACGTTCACCGTCAACGAGATCCCCGATGGCGGTGGGCACACGCTCAACTGGACCATCACGCACACCATCCCGGGCGTGGGCGTCAGCGGCGACTTCTACGTCGGCATCGCGGGTATGCCCGGCACGCCCTTCTTCACGTTGACCAACGCGTCGAGCCCGGTCGTGGGCGCGACGACGCTGACGGCGGCGCAGGCGACGGCCATCTCCGAGGGCCGCGCGTACGTGGCGTTCGAGCCCGGCGCCAACGAGATCCGCGGTCAGATCATCCCCGCGGGCACCGAGCTGTGGAGCGCGCGCCTGGGCGCCACGCCTGCGTTCGGCGGGTTCCAGTCGATCGCCCCCACCGACGGCGGCGACGCCTGGTACGTCGGCAACTGGTCGGCGCAGATCACGGCCACCGGCGCGGCGATTCACCAGGGCGGCGCTGGCGAAGACGGCGGGCAGATCATCGCGCTCACCATCGGCGCTGACGGCGGCGCGGCGGGCACGTTCGCGCCGGCGACGCTCGCGGCGGGCGACACCGACGGCGGCCTCTACGTCGAGGTCGGCAACGCCGACGGCGGCCACATTCGTGGGCAGCTGATCAAGCGCTGAAGCTGTAGAAGCGCGGTCTCATGCGAGACGAAGCGCTGACGCAGTTGCTCTCGAGAAGGCTGGCCAATCCACACGGACTCCTCGGAGTACACGCCGTCGGCGCTGACGCGCTGTTTCGTGTCTACCGCCCCGATGCACGTGAAGTGCGCGTGCACGTGGGCGGCAAGGTGGTGGCGCTCGCGCCCATCGAGGGCTTCGTGGGGGCCTTCGAAGGCACGCTGAAGAAGTCGAAGCCCGCGCCCTACGAGCTGGAGCTCGTCTTCGAGCACGGCACGGCGCGCGAGAAGGATCCCTACGCCTTCATGCCGACGCTGGGGTCGGCAGATCTCCACTTCGTCGGCGAAGGTCGCCACCGCCGCCTGTGGGATCGCCTGGGCGCGCACCCGGTCACGCATCAAGGCGTGGCGGGCACGGCCTTCGCCGTCTGGGCGCCCAACGCCGACGGCGTGACGCTGCTGGGCGACTTCAACAACTGGGACGAACGTCGCCACGCGATGCGGTCGCTGGGCGCTTCGGGCATCTGGGAGCTCTTCGTGCCCGGCGCTGCCGACGGCGCGCGCTACAAGTTCCAGGTGCACCCGCGGAGTGGTGCGCCGTTCCTCAAGGCAGACCCCCTCGCCTTCCGCACCGAGACGCCGCCGTTGTCGGCTTCGGTGGTGCACGCGCTCGAGACGTACCGCTGGAACGACGCGGCGTGGCTCGCGGCGCGCGCGAAGGCCGACGCGAAGCGCGGGCCCGTCAGCATCTACGAAGTGCACCTCGCGTCGTGGGCGCGCGTGCCGGAAGAAGGCAACCGCAGCCTCACCTACCGCGAGCTGGCGCCGCGCCTGGCCGACTACGTGACGCCGATGGGCTTCACGCACGTGGAGTTCCTGCCCGTGGCGGAGCACCCGTTCGGCGGCAGCTGGGGCTACCAGGTGTCGGGTTACTACGCGCCGTCGGCGCGCTTCGGCACGCCTGACGACTTCCGCTTCCTCGTCGACACGCTGCACCAGCGCGGCATCGGCGTCATCGTCGACTGGGTGCCGGGGCACTTTCCACGCGACGCGTTCGCGCTGGGGCAGTTCGACGGCACCGCGCTGTACGAGCACGCCGACCCTCGCCGCGGCGCGCACCCGGACTGGGGCACGCTCATCTTCAACTTCGGGCGCAACGAGGTGCGCAACTTCCTCGTGGCCAACGCGCTCTTCTGGCTCGAGCAGTACCACGTCGATGGCCTGCGCGTAGATGCGGTGGCCTCGATGCTGTACCTCGACTACTCGCGCAAAGAGGGCGAGTGGCTGCCCAACCAGCACGGCGGCCGCGAGAACGAAGAGGCGATTCTCTTCCTGCGCGAGCTGAACGACACGGTCAAGGCGCTGCACCCCGACGTCACGGTGATGGCCGAGGAGTCGACCTCGTGGCCGCGCGTGTCACGCCCCACGCGCGACGGCGGCCTGGGCTTCACGCACAAATGGAACATGGGGTGGATGCACGACACCCTCGCGTACTTCGAGAAGGACCCGTTCTTCCGGCAGCACCACCACCATCAGCTGACGTTCGGGTTGATGTACGCGTACACCGAAGACTTCGTGCTGCCGCTGAGCCACGACGAGGTCGTGCACGGCAAGCGATCGCTGCTGAGCAAGATGCCGGGCGACGAGTGGCAGAAGTTCGCCAACCTCCGCGCGCTCTACGGGTGGATGTGGGCGCACCCCGGCAAGAAGCTGCTCTTCATGGGGCAGGAGTTCGGCCAGGCCACCGAGTGGAACCACGACGCGCAGCTGCCGTGGGACGTGGCCAACTTCGGGCGGCACCAGGCGCTGGGCAAGCTGGTGGCGAAGCTGAACGCGCTCTACCGCGCGGAAGGCGCGCTCTACGAAGGCGACTACTGGCAGCCCGGGTTTCAGTGGGTGCAGGCCGACGCGGCGGCGGACAACGTGTACGTGTTCATTCGTCGCGGCCACAACGCGTGGCGGGAGATCGTCTGCGTCGCCAACCTCTCGCCCATCGTTCGTGAGTGGCGCGTGGGCGTGCCGGGCGGCGGTTGGTGGGCCGAGGTGCTGAACACCGACGCCACCGAGTTCGGCGGCTCGGGTGTCGTCAATCAGCCCGTGAAGGCGCAGCAGCACGCGCATGACGGGCAGCCGGGCAGCATCGTGGTGAAGCTGCCGCCGCTGGGCGTCGCCTGGTGGGCGCCGGTCGACGAACCGAAGAAATAGCTAAGTGGTTGGAGAAGGCGGCGGGGCCGTCCTCTCCGCAGCACACATCGCTTCCAGCCAGCTCAGGAACGCGTCGCGGTGCTGAGGATTCAACACATCGAACCCGACCGTGCCATCACCCACTTTTAGCCACGCTTCGTTCACCTCAACCAACGCGGCGCCGCAGCGCTCGGCTAACGCGGAGATTCCACGAAGTGCGTCGTTCGGAGCCTGAAGCTCCAACGCAGCTTCCTTCTTCACCTGCAGCTCTCCCTCAGCGGTGAGCCATGCGAGTTCTCGCTCACCCAAGTCGACGAACAGCGCGGGCGGACCGTATTCGTGATCCCAGCGAAGCGAGATGCCGAACGGGGGAACCGCGAGCGAGTCGAGAGCTCCGAGCATCGCCTCGATTCCCTCGCTGAGGCCCGGGCTGACCTGCGTAAGAAACCAGTCTCTGCTCAACTTCGCCTTGGGCTTCCGACCACGGGGTGACGGTGCGAGCTTGGCAACCTCGTGAATCTCCGCGCCATCGAGCTCGACGTCCAAGCCGGGCTGCGCCGCAACTTTCAAACTGATCCTGAGTTCTCGCTTCGCATCGGAGAGCACGCCAACGACGTTCGGGACCAGCAGGGTCGTGCGTTCGCCGCGAAACAGCGCGAGCGAGAGAAAGGCAATGCGCACCTGAGAGATCAGATCTAGATCGAGGATGGCCCGAGCTCTCTCAACGAAATCGTGACGAACCTCGTCTCCCACAACGAGGAGCAGCGTCTCGCCACGGCGCATCAATTCCAGGAGAGCGCGCTCGTCATCAACCCAGTCCGTCGCCGACGAGAACAATGCGCGGACATCGCCAGGAGACGGTCGACGTAACGACGCTGCGTAGTCGAGTAGCTGTGTCAGCAACTCGCGACGAAACTCCGGGTTTCGCGCGAGCTTCACTTCGGCAAGCACCACTCGACGAAGCCGTCCTCCCACGACCTCGCCGAGGATGACGTCGCTCCGCCCACCCGTCGCCGCATGGACCAGTTGTTGGCGAAGCAGCTTCAGCGATGCATTGATTGCAATGACGCCAGTGGAGCGCAGGACCTCCTCGACGCACGCCAGATGCTCGACAAACAGACGCTCGAATGCCGCCTCATCGAGCCCGAGAGCCGATCTTTGTCGGCTCAGCAGTTCGACCTGTTGGAGCTTGGCGTCGAGCACCGGCAGCGAATCTGGCAGGCAGTTCATGGCCCACGAGTTGTACCGCCAACGAAACACCAGCCTCCGAGAAATTCTGGTGCACACACGCAACTGAAATTCCCGACGTCCGAGAACCCATTCAAGCAGCACGCTGGCAGCGAACTCCGAAACGGGGTCCGTCGCCGCGGCCGCGGGTCCAACAACGACGTTCACACGCAGTCACCGGGAGTTTCACCATGCTCAGCTCCATCTCACGCAGCTCTGATCTGAACCGCTTGTTGGCCGCCCGCCCGGTGGACCTCACGAGCGTGACCTCGCAGCGCAACAACAACACGATGGCCAACGCGCGCGCCGCGGATCGCCGCAGCGTGCCGGGCTACTCGGGTGAGAGCTCGTTCGAGCCCGCCAGCAACACTGCGCGCACCGCCGCCGCCACGACCGCCGAGAGCCAGCTCACCTACCCCGGTCAGCTCGTGCGTCGCGGCGCCGAAGGCGAAGACGTGAAGGCCATTCAGCAGAAGCTGAAGGACGCGGGCTACGACGTCGGCGAGGTCG
Organism: uncultured Archangium sp.; assembly: GCA_964459885.1. Classification (GTDB taxonomy): domain Bacteria; phylum Myxococcota; class Myxococcia; order Myxococcales; family Myxococcaceae; genus Archangium_A. Next base: position 10,883 of record CAYWON010000006.1, on the reverse strand, counting down.
ACGGGAAGTTCGGCCCCAAGACCGAGCGGGCGCTCAAGCAGTACCAGCGTGATCAGGGCCTGAAGGCCGACGGCGTCGCCGGCCCGAAGACCTACGACTCGCTCAACGGCGTGAAGAGCGAAGACGGCACCAAGGCCGCCGATGGCACCGAGTCGGTCAACGCCGACAAGTCGGTGAAGGGGCCGGTCGACACGCAGCTGCCCGATTCTGGCGAGGGCTTCACCACCTACGGCCCGCGCAACATGCAGTACGGCACCGAGCAGACGGTGAAGAATCTCGAGGAGATCGCCGCCCGCTACAAGGAGCGCACCGGCAAGACGCTGGAGATCGGCGACATCTCGAAGGAAGGCGGCGGCAAGACCGATCGCCACCAGACGCACATCAACGGCACCGACGTCGACATGCGCCCGCCCTCGAAGAACGGCGGCCCGAGCAACTGGCGCAACGCCGACTACGACCGCGACGCCACGCGCGCGCTCATCGAGGAGATCAAGCGCACCAACCCGAACGCGAAGATCCTCTTCAACGACCCGGTGTTGATCGCCGAAGGCCTGTGCAGCCCCGCCAAGGGCCACGACAACCACCTGCACGTCTCGTTCAAGTGAGACCGGCTACTCGTTGATCGCCTCGACGCCCTGCGCGGCGAGGCGCGCGAGGTTCGCTTTCATGGCGGCCACCTGCTCCGGCGGGTGGCCTTGCCATGTCTCCACTTCACCGACGACACGCAGCGCTGCCCGCGAGCGGAACGAGCGCGTCGGGTTGCCGGGGAACTTCTGGTTGGTGAGGTTGGGGTCGTCTTCGAACGGCCCGGTGGCTTCGACGATGTAGATGCGGCCGCGCCCTTCGCCCAACGCCAGCTCTGCGCCCCAGGTCGCCGCGTCGAGCGTGCCCGTGAAGTACACGAAGGCCGCCGCGTCGCGCTTGCCGAAGTTCGACACGCGACCAGGCTCAATCAGATCGCCGACCTTCAGGTCGGCCCGCGTGCCGTGCAGGTAGCCTTCGGCGCCGCTCGCGTCGGTCCACACATTGAAGGGCTCAGGCGTCATCAGATCAATCTCCGTCGGTGAAGTTGAGGCCGAGATCGATGCCGAGCGCGCCCGGCACCACGTTGCGGAAGTGCTGCTCCAGCGTACCGATGGACGTCGACATCGCGGTGAGCGACTTCGCCTCGGCGTCGGTGCGCGCGGTGACGAAGTCCTGCTGCACCGTCGTGAGCGCGTCGTTTGAGCCGCGCTCTGCCATCAGATCGAAGAGCCCGAAGTCGTCAGCCGCGCCGTCCTGGCTCATCGCCTGCTCCAACTGCTTCACCATCTCGAGGTTGTTCTCGAAGAACGTGCCCGAGAGCTTCGCGTCGGGCGTGACGTCGAGCTTCCGCTTCTTGAGGTACTCGAGGTGCTGCACCACGCCGTTGATGAGCGTCGGCACGGGCTCGTTGCCGTCGGGCAGCGTCTGCCCGGTGAAGAGCTCCGCATACGGCTTGCCACTGTCGGCGTACGCGGTGTCCCACCCGGCCCTCACCTGGGTGGCCCGCGTCGTCAGCATCTTCGCGACGCCCTTGAGGTACTCACACTTGCGCGGCTGCGCGACGTACTCGGCGACGATGGCGGCCGGCGTCTGCGCGTGTGCGGCGCTGCTCTCTTCGAAGATCAACACCTCGAGCGCCAGCAGCCCGACCTTGTTGAACGTGAGCGCCTTGAAGAACGCGTCGTCGAGGCTCGCCGTGCCCACCAGCGCCGCGCTGAGCTCTTCGCGCACCGTCTCGGTGTAGTCGGTACCGCGCTGCCGCATCGACTCGATGAAGATGATGGCGGGGAAGATGAGATCGTCATCGAGCGGGCCGAACCGGTAGAAGACAACGCCGTTCCACGCGAGCGTCAACGCACGCCAACGCGCCTGCACGAGCCCGAGCCCTGCTTCGTCGGGCGCAGCGCAGAACGTCGCCACCTGCGTCTCCATCGCCTTCGCCTCGTCTTCGAAGCGCACGAAGCCCGGCACGATGGACTGCGTGATGATCGCCTTGAGCGGTCGCGCGAAGGGATCTTCTTGCGGCGCGGGGTCGCAGTTGCCGCAGGTGGCCAACGAGAGCATCGCGAGCGAGAGCGCGGCGAAACGGAGCGTGGGTTTCATGAAGCCGATCCCAGGGTGACGGTGAGGAGGTGGTTGTCGAAGCGCGCCGAGGGGAAGCGCTGCAGCGGGCCGACGAGGGTTCCAGGCGCCGACGCTTCGACCGTGGCGAGCGCGCCCGTCGACGCCGTCAGCACGAAGCGGCCGCCCGCAGCGCCCGCGAGGCCGCAGACGTCGGCGAGCCGCTGCGCGCCCAGGAGCTTGTTGTGCTCGTAGTCGTAGAAGAGCGCGAGGTTGCCGCGCGGGCTGGTCATGCCGACGACGTGCGAGCCGGGCGCCACGGCCACGCTGCCCACGTAGTCGCCGAGCGCGCCGATGTAGTCGAGGCCATCGTCGAGCAAGCGCGCTGCTTCACCGCGGCGATGCACCACCGCGAGCGGCAACACGTCGGCGTGACCGACGGCCTCGCGTTGCACCTGCGCGCCGACCACCACCGTGCCGTCTTCAGCGAGGCCCATGTGCCGCAAGCTGGCCTTCGACTCGGCGATGCGCACCTGCTCGAGCAAGCGCCCGCTGCCGAGCTCGAGGTACACGAGCGAGGAGTCCATCGTGCCGAGGTTGGTCGGCGGCGCTTCGGGCTCGTGGCCCGTGCGCAGGCCGCCGTTCGCGACGACCACGGTGACGCCATCGGGAAGCAGCCGCAGCTCATGAGGGCCAAGGCCGTGCGTCGACAGCTCGCCCTGTCGTGAGAGATCGCGCGCGTCGTACAGCCCGATGAAGCCCTCGCCGGTGTCGGGGTTCTCTTCAGACGCCAACAGCCACCGCCCGTCAGGCGTGAACTCGCCGTGCCCCTGGAAGCGGCGGTTCGACGGGCACTCGATCTTCTGCAGCAGCGCGCCTTCGACGAGATCGACGAGCGCGAGGTACTGGCCGGGGCGACGACCGAACATCGCCACCTCGCGCGGGCGATCGTGGCGCGACGCGAGCCCGTGGCCACGAAAGCCCGTCGGCACGGTGCGCACCGTCTGCGTCGACGCCGCGTAGATCGCCACGCCATACGTCGCGGTCGAGTCGCCAGCCGCCGAGAGCTCGTACTCACCTTCGACGCCGTGCTTGCAGCCCGCGAGCGCCCACGCGCCCAGCGAGCCCGCCAACAGCTCGCGTCGACTCAGCCTCACAGCGACCTCAAGAAGTTCAGCAGCGCGGTGCGCTCAGTGTCGCTCAGTCGCGCGAAACGATCGCGCGCGCCCGCCGCTTCGCCGCCATGCCAGAGGATCGCTTCTTCCGCCGTGCGCGCGCGGCCATCGTGCAGAAAACCCGCGGGCCGCTCGGAAGCCATCGCCTCGCCGATACCCCACAGCGGTGACGTGCGCCACTCACCCGCCTCGGCGCCGCCCTCACCTCGCGCGTCGGCGAGCGCGGGCCCGAGCTCGTGCAGCAACAGATCAGTGAAGGCCGCGAAGTCCTGCTCGGAGAGCGCCGGCGAGGCATCTCGCCCCGTGCGGAGCACCGGCGTGTGACACGCGTCGCAGCCGACCTCGTAGAAGCGCGTCTCACCGCGAACGACTTCCGCGTCGTCGCCCTTCGCAGCGGTGGGCACACCGACCGCGTCGTTGAAGTCCACCATGCTGAGCAGCAACGCCTCGGGCAGCTCGAAGCCGTCGGCGTCGTTGCCCGTGGGCTGCGTGAGGCAGCGATCTTGAAACGGCGTGCAGCCGGTCGAGGGGTACAGCGGGTTCGACAGCCCGAGGTCAGCGTGCGCGGCCGACGCGACCTGACCGCGCAGCTCAGCCTGCAGGCTCTTCCACCCGAAACGCCCGGGCCGATCGCCGCGCATCGCCACGCGACCTGACACGCCATCGCGGTTCGCGTCGTCGGGATCTGCGGCGCGCAGCAACACGTCGTCTGGCACGCGCGCGAGCAGCCCCAGTCCCCAGAGCGGCGGCGCGTGGCGGAGGCTGACGACGGTCGAGGGATCGAGCGCGCCCCACCCGAGCGTCTCGATGTGCGCCTCGGGGCGTCGCAGCGCCACCGCAACACCGTCGGGGTACGTGAACGTCTCTTCGCGCCACGCGATGCGCAGCTTGCCTTCAGGCGGCGGCTCGTCGGCGGGGCCGGCGTCGGGCGACAGGCCGAGCGAGTCAGCGAGCGAGATCGATCGCGTCTGGAGCTGCTCGCCGTACACAGGGTCCGGCTCGAGCGAGAGACTCGCGAGCCGCGCCAACGTCGCCGTGGCGTCCTTCTCTTCTTCAGCAGGCGAACCGCGCCCGCCCTTCGGGTGACACGCCAGGCAGCTGGCCGCGTTGAACAGCGGGCCCAGTCCGTCGCGCGCGTCGGTGATGCTCGGCGCCTTCACCCACGGCTGCTTCACCAGCGCGAGGCCGGCGTAGAAAGCCGGTCTCGCATCTTCAGCGAGGAAGTTCGCCGGAGCCGGTGCCGCGACGGTGGCGGAGGCCACACGACCGAGGTCCGGCAGCGGTTGCCGGCTGCACGCGCAGACAAGAAACAGCCCCGCGAGGGCGCCGGCAGACCGCCTTGTCACCTCACGGGCACTCGGCCGTGGGGTTGGTGGTGTCGCAAGCCGAGGCCTCGGGATCGACGACCGTCGACACGTCGCCGAGCTCGAGCTCAGTGGCGATCTTGCCGATGAGCGTCGACTGCGCGTTGAGCGACACGATGGTGTCACGCATCGGCTTGGCGTCGGCGCCCGACGCGTCCTGAATGACGACGTCGACCGGCTTGCCACCGCGCGCGGCGGCGTCGATGGCCTTGTAGTTCGTCTCGGTGGTGGCGAGCGCCGAAGCGACCTGCGCCGCGAGCTCCGTCTTGCCGAGGTCCTTGAGGTAGGCCTCGATGCCGTAGCCGTCGACCGCGCGCGCCGTGTTGTCGTCGGTGCCGTCGAGCGTCGAGTCGTAGCCCGCGTACTTGCCGAAGAACGCGTTCGAGACGCCTTCCGCGTTCAGCCAGATGTCGCGGTGCGTGTTGTCCGAGAAGCACGAGTGCTCGTCTTCCTGCGAGTTGGCCGACAGCGCGATCTGCATGCGCTCGCCCGCGAGCTCGCCTTCCGACAGCGTGCCCATGCCGGTGAGGATCTCGACCAGCTTCGCCTTGCCGGCCTCGATGTCGGCAACGGTGGTGAACGACGCACGGTACGTGGCGCCCGGGGCCCAGCCGTCACGCACGACCTTGAGCTCGTTGATGAGCTTGGTGGTGGCGACCTGGAGGTACGTCGCGCGGCGCGTGCAGACCGTCGCGTCGGCGTTGACCGTCGCGCCGCTGGTGCACGTCGCGTTCTGCGCGAAGTCGGTGAAGGGACGGTTGCCCGGCGTGTTGTCACGCGGCTGCGTGGCGCTGCCGTCGGCGTTGAGGTCCTGACCCCAGAGGAGGAACTCGATGGCGTGGTAGCCCGAGATCACGTCGTGCTCGTCTTCGGCGGTGGCCGACTTCTCGAGCAGCGCCTCGTCGATGACGATCGACGTGGTGTTGATGATGTTGTTGCCGGGGATGGGGTCCGCGACGCCGGTCTCGTGGCCCGACACGCCAACCTGATCGGCGCCGAAGTCAGCACCTTCGACCACGTAGTCGATCAGCGCTTCGCCCAGCGGCCACGCGTTGATCGAGCCCTCGGGGCCGTCTTCACCGTCGGCGGCGTTGTAGTTCGTGTCGTCGATGGGGCTCGCGCGGAAGCGGTAGACCTCGGTCTGACCGTACGGCTCACGCGCGGCCTTCCACGCGTTGCGCGCCGCCGTCAGCGTCGCCTGCGACGGCGTCGCGACGAGCGCGTCGATCGCCACCTTCAGCGCCTCGGCGCTGCTCACCGAGTCGGAGTAGCCCGCGTAGGCCACGTCGGCGTTGGTGTTGAGGACCTGCCGGATCTTCTCGAGGTCGTGCAGCTCAGTCGTGGGCTGCGGGCAGCCGGTCATCGCGATCACCGAAGCGACGGCGAAACCGGTGCGGAGGGTTTTCAGGGTGCGACTCATGAAGGGTGACTCCTGTTCGGGTTGAGAACGCGGCACCCTTTCGTGAAGTTGCGAATGAAAGTCAAGATAGAGAAATGGGGCATTCCTCCGCTTGACGGGTCGCGAGCCCAGCAGGTACCCGGTGCTTCATCTTGCAAGCGTTTCGCAAAATCGTCGCGCTGTCGGTGGTGGTGCTGGCCGCCGTTTCGTTCGCTGAAGAAGTCGATGGCGGCATGGCGCCGGCACCCGACGCGGGCACCCCGAGCGAACGACAGACGACGGTGGTGGGTCGCCGCGAGGTCGACGTGAAGCGCGTGGCCGGCTCCGCGCAGGTCATCGGTAAGGAAGAGCTCGAGCGCCGCGAGCAGAACGATCTCGGCCGCGTGCTGCAGGGCGTGCCCGGCGTCTACGTGCGCGAAGAAGACGGCTTCGGCTTGCGACCGAACATCGGCATGCGCGGCGTGAACGCAGATCGCTCGAGCAAGGTGACGCTGATGGAAGACGGCGTGCTGTTCGGCCCCGCGCCCTACTCCGCGCCGGCCGCGTACTACACGCCGATGGTCACCCGCATGGTGGCGGTGGAGATCTTCAAGGGGCCCGCATCGATCCAATACGGGCCGCAGACCATCGGCGGCGCCATCAACTACCGCACGCGGCCGTTGCCGAAGCAGCTCGAAGGCGACGTCGACGTGTCGCTCGGCAACTACGGCACCGGCAAAGGCCACGGCGTCATCGGCTGGGGCAACGAGCGCTGGGGCGTGCTGCTGGAAGGCGTGCACCTGCGCAGCGACGGCTTCAAGGTGATCGACGGCGGTGGCAACAGCGGCTTCGACAAGAACGAGCTGATGCTCAAGGCCGGCTACGCGGCTGACCCGACAGCGTTCATCCGCAACTCGTTCGAGCTCAAGGGCGGCTTCGCCACGGAGCGCAGCAACGAGAGCTACCTGGGCCTGAGCGAAGGTGACTTCGCCGCCACGCCGCAGCGCCGCTACGCCGCCAGCCAGCTCGACGAGATGAACTGGTGGCGCACGCAGGTGCAGCTGACGCACCGCTTCGAGCTGGGCGACTGGCTGGAGATCGTCACCACCGCGTACCGCCACGACTTCGATCGCACGTGGCTGCGCTTCGATCACTTCGCCGTCGGGCCTGACCCGTACCGCGTGCTCGCCTACCCCGCCGGCACCAACGCCTCGTACCGCGCGATCCTCGCGGGCGAGGTCGACAGCGTCGGCGACGAGCAACGCCTCGTGCTCGCGCGCAACAAGCGCACCTTCGTGTCGCAGGGCATTCAGCTGAACGGCGTGGCGCGGGCGCTCACCGGCCCGCTGGCGCACTCCGTCGAGTTCGGCTTCCGCTTCCACCACGATCAGATCGACCGCCTGCACACCGGCGAGTGGTTCGACATGCGCTCGGGGTACCTCGTCAGCGCCGGCGTGCCCAACACGCTGCTGGCCGACAACGGCGCCTTCACGCGCTCGTTCTCGGCGCACGTGAGCGACACCGTCACGTGGGGCAACCTGCTCGTGTCACCCGGCGTGCGGTTGGAGACGCCGTGGATGGGCTTCAACGACGTCGCCGGCAACCGCGTCGAGAGACAGCAGATCGTGCCGTTGGTCGGCGGCGGCGCGGTCTACCGCTTCGACTTTGGCCTCTCGCTCATCGCTGGCGTGCATCAGGGCTTCAGCCCCGTCGCGCCGGGTCAGGCGCCCGAAGTGTTGCCGGAGCGCGCGGTGAACTCCGAGGTCGGGCTGCGCTTCGCGCGCAACGGGGTCCGCGCGGAGGTCATCGGCTTCTGGAGCGAGTACGAGAACATCACCGGCGAGTGCACTGGCAGCACGGGCTGCACCAGCGACGCCATCAACCAGCAGTTCAACGGCGGCCGCGCGCGGGTGCTGGGCGTCGAGGCGCTGGCGAGCGCTCGCAAGCGGCTGCCGCTCGACTTCGCGGTGCACGCAGACCTCGCGTACACATTCACGCACGGCACGTTCACCACCACGTTCCGCAGCGACAACCCGATCTGGGGCGCCGTGACGCCGGGCGATTTCCTTCCGTACGTGCCGATGCACCAGGGCCAGCTGCGGCTGCGCGGCTCGTGGCGCAACTACGAGCTCGGCGTCGGCGCGATGTATTACGGCGACGTGCGCGAAGTGGCGGGCCGTGGAGACATCGCTGACGAGCAGCTGGTGCCGGGCCGCGTGCTGATGGATCTCACCGCGTCGGCCGACTTCGGGCCGGCGCGTGCGTACCTCACCATCAACAACCTCACGAACCAGTCGGCGCTCGTGTCGCGACGCCCGTTCGGTGCGCGGCCACAGGCGCCGCTGACCGTGCAGGTGGGGCTCAAGTATGCGTTCCGCTGAGTTCGCGCTGACCTGCGTGGTGCTCGCGGCGTGTGGGCCGCCGCCGTCGCTGCCGACGAAAGAAGCGCTCGGCAAGGCGCTGTTCTCGGACACCTCGCTCTCGCTGAATCGCACGCAGTCGTGCGCCACGTGCCACGCCGACAGCGCGGCCTTCACCGACGCGCGCACCGACGGGTCCGGCATGTCGCGCGGCGACGACGGCGTGTCGCTCGGCGATCGCAACGCGCCGTCGGTGGCCTACGCGGCTTTCTCGCCCGAGTTCACCGTCGGCTCGCGACGTCGCCACAACAAGCAGAACTCAAACCGGCTCTACGAGGGTCCGCTCGGCGGCTTCTTCTGGGACGGCCGCGCGGCGACGCTGGCGCACCAGGCGGGCGGACCGCCGCTGAACCCGCTCGAGATGGCGCTGCCCGACGAGGCCACCGCCGTCTCGCGCGTGAACGAGAACGACGACTACCGCGCCGCGTTCCGCGCGTTCTTCGGCACCGAGGTCACGTACGCGGCGATCACCGAAGCCATCGCCGCGTTCGAGGCGACGCCGGAGGTCTCACCGTTCGACTCGCGCTACGACCGGTTCCTCCGCGGCGAAGGCCAGCTGAGCTTCAAGGAGCTCACTGGCAAGTCGCTGTTCTTCTCGGAGTTCGCGAACTGCGCGATCTGCCACCAGCTGCACAGCAACGGCGACCCGGTGAACGAGCTGAAAGAGACGTTCAGCGGCTACGAGTTTCACAACCTGGGCGTGCCGGTGAATACGGCGGCGCGCGCGTTGAACGGCGTGACGGCGATCGACGAAGGGCTCGGCGGCGAGCACCGCGGCAAGTTCAAGACGCCGACGCTGCGCAACGTGGCGGTGACCGGGCCGTACATGCACAACGGCGTGTTCGCGAACCTGCGCACGGTCATCGAGTTCTACGACCAACACACCAACCCGACGGCGCGCGCGCTGAACCCCGAGACGGGTCAGCCGTGGGCGCCGCCCGAGGTGCCCGAGACCGTCGCCACCGACCTGCTGAAGGTCGGCATGCCGATGGAAGACGCGGAGGTCGAAGCGCTCGAGTGCTTCCTGCGCACGCTGACTGATGCGCGCTACGAGCCGCTGCTCACTGGCACCGGCCCGCGCTGCGGTGACTGAGCGGCTTGCACTTTCGCATAGTGGCGCTGCATCATGGCTCCGTCACACATGGAGGACCGCTATGCGCACCATGCAGTTACTCGTTGATGCTGAGCTCCTTCGTCTGCTCGACGAAGAGGCGAAGCGACAGTCGACAGACCGATCGAAGCTGATGAGAGAAGCGCTCCGGCGCTACCTCCGCCGTCTGCAGCAGCAGCGCGACGATGAGGCGTACATCGCCGCGTACCGAAAGAAGCCCCTCGACAAGAAGGAGCTCGCCGAATGGCAAAGCGTGCAGGCGTGGCCCGAGGACTGAGCTGGGGCGACATCCGCCTCGTCGAATTCGGACGGCCGGACAAGACGAGGCCAGTGCTCGTGCTGACGCGCGCAGCCGGCCTCATCGCCTTGAACGCCGCCACCGTCGCGCCGATCACACGCACGATTCGTGGCATCCGCTCGGAGGTGCTGGTCGGAGAACCAGAGGGGCTCACCGAGCCGTCAGTCATCAAGCTCGACGCCCTGCAGACCGTGCCGCATGAGCGACTGGGCCGGTACGTCGGTTCGCTCTCTCGGGCGCGCATGCGAGAGGTACGACGCGCGCTGCTCTATTCGCTCGACCTCGAGACCGACGAAGACCTCGACGCCTGACTCTCAGCGGAGCGAGGCGATCCACTCGGCGGGCAGCTTCGCCGCCGTGGCACCACGCACGAGCGCTTCCTTGAAGCGATCGCTCACCGGGCCTTCTTCAGTCGCGCGCACCGGGTTGGTGGTGAACGCCGTGGCCTCGATGACGTCGTCGCCGACCTTCACCTTGACCGTGCGCTCGACACACATGCCCGTCACCACGCCTTCCTTGTGCTGGATGATCGCCCAGTCTTTCTCGGCGATGGCGAACACGAGGCCGTAGACCTTCTTGCCAGCGGCGTCTTTGAGGCCGGCCACGCGGCCGCCCCACCAGCGCGAGAGGAAGTCGTAGGTGAGCTCGAGGTCGGCCGCTTCGCCCAGCTTGCCCTCGGGCAGCTCGAAGAAGTCGTAGCTGTGCTGGCCGCGCCACTCTTCGAACGCCGCGCGGTCGAGGATCGTGGAGTAACCGAAGTACCAGCGCGTGCCCTCGCCGGCCGTCGCGCGCGCCTTCATGACCTGATCGTAGTGAGCGTCCATGGAGCCGCGTCTACCGCGAGCGGGTCACGGAAGGAACGCGCCGAACATGCTGCCCACGTCGAGCTTCGCGGTCTTGAAGAACAGCGACAGCGTGCGCTCGGTAGCCTCGGCGAGGCGCTCCATGCGCTCCAGCCGCTGCACCTGGGCCTTGGTGGCGCGCGGGTCTTCCTGCGCCAGCTTCCGCGCCGACTCGAGGTCCGCACGAATGCGCGCGATGAACGAGAACTC